>JBDLTP010000035.1:0-3649 GCA_039805765.1 Pseudomonadota bacterium | reverse complement strand
TAGTTCCGGTAAATTTGATAGTTGTTGCCATTTTTGCATCCTCGATTATAGAAAGAAAAAATTTAGGTTTAAGCAGTACCTAAAACTGTTAAAAACTTAAGCAGAAGTGCGCTTGCACTTAAGCCTCAAAACCTTAAGTTAAACGATGCGTGAACACCGCGTGGATACAACGCACTTAAACTCGCAATTTAACGCGATTAAAAAATAATTTGTTTCTAAAATAATGACTTAAGTGTTTTTACGTGGCTGAATTTTGATAAAATCCACCACATACCCACCAAGTGATTGCGGAATTTTGGACGCAATAAAGCAACGGCGCTCCTTTCGAAGCACCGCTGCCCATCATCAACCCGTTTTGACTATTTAGTTTGCAGCACTTGCCGCCGCATTGGCCGCGGCGACAAGTGTTTTTTGAGAAAGGTGCGCGTAGCGCTGTGTGGTAGAGAGTTGCGAATGTCCAAGGATATTTTGGACTTCATAAAGGCTTCTGCCAGAGTTGATTAAAAAACTCGCAAAGCTGTGTCTTAAATCATGCATACGCAAATCGGGCATGCCCGCTCGATTTCTTGCCGTATTCCATGAGTAATAGATGGTGTTAAACGGTTTTTGTGTTTGCGGGTTAGGCAACACATAAGGACACCCCTCAAAACGAGGGATATTCTCAAGGATATCCACCACGGTATCCGAGAGCGGAACATGGCGCAACTTCCCACTTTTGGTGGTAGGAATGCGCCATATACGCTTATCGATGTCCATGTGTTCCCACTTGGCATCGAGTAATTCTCGTTTGCGGCAGCCGGTAAATAAAAGCAATACCACAATGTGTTGAAGTTGCGTATTTTCACTCTCGTTAATGGCTTCTTTGAGGGCTTGAACTTCCTTACGGGTTAAAAATCGCTCTCGTTGATTGTTGACTTCAAATAAAGCAATACCCGCTGCAGGATTGTTTTCGGCGCCTTTGACTTCCCATTTTTTAGCCAGATTAAAAATGTAACGCAGCATAATGACGGCATTGTTGCAGGTCACCGCCGCGTAGCCCTTGTCGCGCATGGCGCAGTGAAATTGCACTATGGCGGTTTGCGTAATTTGATCTAAAAAAAGCTCCCCAAACGCAGGGAGAATATGGTTATTTAACGTAGATACGTTAGTTTTCCAGCCCCTTTTGTACTGCTTGATATAAGGCAGAAAGTGACTAATGACAAAGCTTTTAAGCTGCGGCGTGTGTCGAATACTCACTTTAATAGCAGAAGGATCCTCGCCGAGCGCAACGCGCGTTTTCAGCTGTTGCGCGGCATTTTTAGCCTTCGCAAAAGTAAGCGAATTCGTATCGCCTATGCGAAATTGCTTTTGTTTGCCATATTTATCACGGTAACGCAGATAGTAGGTTTTGACGCCACTCGGGCGCACTTCAAGCGTAAACCCAGTAATTGCGGTGTCATACAAATCTAATCGATTTTGATCTGTAGGACAAAAAGCCGCTTTCACTACCGCTGAATCTAGAGATAGTTTTGGCATAATCCTCCAAAAAATAGTCCATTAATCAAATTTTAGTTTGAATACATCCCTTCAATAAAAGCTATCAGCTAAAGTTGCATTTGATTTTATTTCAGAAATGCTTCCATCATGACTCTACATTTTTTACGCGTAAATTACGATTTCGTCGCGTTTTTAATATCGACATACCGATTTAACTGCATCAATTTATCGGATAAAGACACTTTAAACACTAAGCAATACGCCGCGACAACCAAGAATGAATGTGTGACTAGATTTTTTTAACTATTTTATACAAAAGGAATTTAAGCTTTTAAATTAGGGTAAATAGATAATGCTCATTGATTCGGAATAAAAAAATAAAAATTCGACTTAGCGAATTCCTTGTTCGGCAAAGATTGCGCTATATACAAGACGTTATTTTATTATCAGGCGTATCAATTATTCGACCAATCAATGGCGTCATCGACGGCGTTAGCGGCTTCTACGAGTGTTTTTTGCGAGAGATGGGCATAACGCTGCGTCGTGGAAATTTGCGTATGCCCCAAAATATTTTGAATTTCATAAAGACTGCGATTGGCATTGATTAAGAAACTCGCGAAACTGTGCCGTAAATCATGCATTCGCAAATCCGCAAGACCCGCACGAGTTCGAGCCAAGTTCCATGAAAAATAAATCGTATTGAACGGTTTTAGCGTTTTGGGATTAGGTAGAAGATAAGGGCAGCCCTCAAAACGCGGCACTTGTAGCAAAATACTGAGCATCGTATCGGAAATTGGAACGTAGCGCGATTTCCCACTTTTACTGGTTGGAATGCGCCAACTGCGACGCTCTAAATCAAAATGTTCCCATTGAGCGTCAAGTAGCTCTCTTTTTCGACATCCCGTAAACAGCAATAAAGACACAATATATTTAAGTTGCGTGTTCCCGCTGAGATAAATCGCCTCTTTCAGGCGAGTGACTTCCTCTTTTGTTAAATAACGCTCGCGTTGATTATTGACTTCAAATAAGGCAATGCCCTTAGCTGGATTGATGTCAGCGCCATTAATTTCCCATTTTTTGGCTGAATTAAACATATAGCGCATCTGAATCACGGCGTTATTGCAGGTGACGGCCGCGTAGCCTTTCTCTTTCATTTGGCAATGCAGCTTCACAATAGCCACTTGGGTAATTTCATCTAAATATAAACCACCAAATTCAGGCAGAATATGATTTTTGAGCATGGATACATTGGTTTTCCATCCCCGTTTATACTGTTTTATATAAGGTAGGAAATAATCTTGCACAAATTCCTCTAATTTAGGCACCTGTTTTAACGCTTTTTTGAGTTCGAGAATGTCTTCACCGAGTAGCAGACGGGTTTTATAGCGTTGCGCGATATTTTTAGCTTGTTTAAAGGTCAATGTTTTCGCATCACCAATACGGATTTGTTTTTGTACGCCTCGTGCGTTACGATATCGCAAATAGTAGGTTTTAAGGCCGCTCTGACGTATTTCAAGCATAAAGCCAGTAATGGCTGTGTCATACAAATCCAAGCGTGTCTGAGTAGGTGGGCACCACGCATTCCTCACTACGGCAGTATCTAGCGCAATTTTAGGCATGATTTCCCTAAAGGATGTTTGTCAAGCAAGTCCTCCTCAAGCGCCCCGCAATAAGAAAGGCTTTTAGGTATTCCATCTAGCGTTATTTTTTCATTCAATTGAGTGTTACTCGCTAAATAGCCCATTTGCCCCCTTCATTTTTAAAGAGGGGTTGAGCAGACGTGCGTTAGAAACAAACGTTCTGCTGCGTTTAAAAAACAAAACTTTCGTTAAAGTTTTAAATTCGGGTGTCGATAAAGCATTCATGGACTTACTTGCAGCTTTAATAAAATTTGCACGCTAAGCGTCATGATTTAGAGTTGGATACAACTTGGTTTTTCCTTTTTATTTAATGATAAGGGTTCAGAAATGGCTGCAACACGGTTTTTTGAGATAAATGAAGCAGGTGCTTATCAAAGCACGGACGCTAATGCTTCATTTGACTACACTCAAATTGCGAGATTGAGTGCGCGCACTATTTTTACTCTTGGCACCCACCAAATTTTGATGGATGTCATTCATCTTAAAGAAAAATTAAGTTGGGTCAACGACATATTCGTTAATGTTTTTGGTGG
>JBDLTP010000034.1:0-12048 GCA_039805765.1 Pseudomonadota bacterium | reverse complement strand
AAATCAACGAATGGTTATTCCACATCATGTTGGTGAAGTCTTACATCCAAAAATAGTAAAAGAATTGTTTGAGTTAATTCATTAAAAACCGTCCTTGTGGCAGACGCAGCGGCGGTTTTTTATGGGCAATAGGATGGACTCCTCTCGATTATACGGTATCAAAGTACCAAACGGATATAATTTAAACAATAAGTTAAATTATCGAGAGGAATATTAAACGTATCGGTATAGATTTGGATGATGTCGCGGCCGCTTAAAATTTTAAAAACGGAGTATCAACGTAAGGAGACACTGACTCACCCCCCAAGATTGATGTGGCAACATAGAAGTACCTTTTTGTATGTTATAATTTAAAGTAAAAATTTTTCACACATTATTATTTAAAAATTTCAGGAATCCACAAGATGTTAACGGTAGGCATGATTGGATTGGGCGCTATGGGCGCGCATATGGCACGCAATTTAGCGAAAGCGGGATTTTTAAATACCATCTACAATCGAACAACCCAAAAAGCGCAACAACTCGGTCAAGAATTAAATGTCACCGTGGCACAAACTCCCGAAGCTTTG
Source organism: Pseudomonadota bacterium (assembly GCA_039805765.1). GTDB lineage: Bacteria > Pseudomonadota > Gammaproteobacteria > Methylococcales > Methylomonadaceae > UBA10906. The sequence continues at coordinate 11,479 of JBDLTP010000034.1, read as the reverse complement.
GCGGTAAACGTTGATATTATTTGTTTATGTGTATCGCGCGATGAAGATGTAATGGAAATTATTCACGCCATAAAAAATACGATTCGCCCAAATAGTGTGGTCGTCGATATGTCAACGGTGAGCAATCATACCGCAAAAAAAGCTGCTGCCATTTTAGCCTGCGGTGATGCGGATTTTCTCGATGCGCCCGTATCAGGTGGTGTGGAGGGTGCAAAATCAGGCAAATTAGCTATGATGGTAGGCGGTGAACGTGCCGTTTTAGAAAAAGTGCGTCCTATTTTGGCATCCATGGCGGCACATATTGTCCACATCGGTCCCATTGGCTCAGGGCAAGCGACCAAAGCCGTTAATCAAATTATGGCTGCGGGTATTAATCAAGCCGTCACCGAAGCACTCACCTTTGCGAAGGCGCAGCAATTGCCAATGGATCAAATAATTGAGGTCATTTCAAGTGGCGCTGCAAGTAGTTGGTTTTTGCAACATCGTGGATTATCCATGACAGAAAACCACTATCCTGCCGGTTTTAAAGTGGCTCTACATCAAAAAGATTTAGACATTTGCCTAAAAATGGCGCGCGACAAAAGGGTTTCCTTGCCGCTCACTGCGCAAACACGCGATGACTATGCACAACTTATTGCAGAAGGATTGGGCGAATGTGATATTTCCGCGCTCTATTGCTTGAAAACAAATTTAAAAACAAATTAACGACTGCAATGCCTCTACGCCTTTTAACCCGTAGCAAAATGCATTAAACTAAGCAAAGAAAGTAACTTTTTTCTGTTACTTTTCCTTTTTTTAAAAACAAAAATAACAAATTATCAGTCACTAAACTGATATTGCAATCGCTTAAATGCGCATTAGGATCATTATACTACATGAACAAAGTTAACATTAACGTCGCATTAGTTCGACTGTTTCAATTTATCGTTTTCGTCTTATTCACATTCATCGTGATAGCTTACTTTTCAGCCATGGTCATTTTGCCTTTAGACGCTATTGTGATGATCATTAAATTCTTATCACTATTTGGCATAGGCGATATTTTTGGTGCGCTAATCGCTATTCCAACGGTGGGCTATTTAGTGATGGTAATTTACAAAATGCCAGCATTGCATGGTTTAGTTATTGAAATTGGCGTAGATTTAATGACAACCGGTAAAAACCGTATTGATGACTTCAATAAAATTATCGATTCGCTAAAAGCTTAAGACGCAAAACATCAACAAAAACCGCCTAGAATGCAAATGACAGGCGGTTTTTTTATTGCAAAATTTTATTAAGAGATTACTTATGAATACACATCCAACATTATTAAAAGCACTTGATAGTGTCCTTGTTATTGTAGATATGCAAACCACCCTATCATCAGTCATGCCTGAAAATGAAGCTCAGTGCATGCACGAAAACACGCTAAGTTTACTTGAAGCCGCCAAAAAATTAAGTATTCCTGTTTTAGTCACCGAGCAGTACCCACAAGGATTAGGACATACAGAAATTCAAATTAATGACGCCCTGCCCGATTACGCTCAACTTTTTGATAAAACAGCTTTTTCATCCTCTAGTGCAAGTGGTTTTATGCCCACCCTGGAAAAAACAGGTCGAAAACAAATTATTCTTGTCGGACAAGAAGCGCACGTTTGTATTCTGCAAACTGCGCTGGATTTAACCGCACAAGGTTTTCAAGTTCACGTAGTGGAAGATGCCATTTGCGCGCGTAAAACAGAGCACAAATTTTTTGCCTTGCAACGTATGCAATCACAACATATTATCATTACCAATTATGAATCCGTGTTATTTGAATGGCTACGAGATGCAAGTCACCCTGACTTCAGAGCCATTTCAGGCTTGCTGCGTTAAGGAGATGATGATGACATTAGCTGAATTTTTAGCGCTCATTCAAACCGAAACAGCGGTTAGTTTTACTCAAACTCTCGCCATTATTTCAGAAAACTATCACTATGAACCAACGGCATTTCGCAATGGAAACACGAAAAACGCTGCGGGACAAAACGAAGGTTCATGCAAAATTTTTGCTTTTGCCAAGTTAAATAACCTAACTAAAAACCAAACGCTGGCGTGTTTTGGAGATTATTATCGGGTTGATGTATTAGAAAGTCCTCATGCCAGCGATCATCAAAATATCCGCCAATTTATGGAGCATGGCTGGAACGGGATTGAATTTGAACAAACAAACACGTTAATGGCAAAGTAACATCAATAGTAGCGTGGCCTAAATCTCAGCTTGCAAGCCAATCGCCAAATTATTGACTATTTTCCCGCACCAATCCGCATTTATTCTATTGGCATAAATCCTGCTTTATTCACTATATTGCAAGATAAAAATAAGCGGAAAATTCATTTTACATTCCGCTTGTTTTTAAAGCAAAACACACCATTGTCGTATATAGCGAACATATTTTTCAGTCATTTGATTTGTAGAATGTACTTATAAAATATGCGATAATGATAACTTCTATAAGTAAATTCTAATTTTGTACACATGAAAACAATCAACAAGTCTGATTTAGAAGAAGCCCTAAAATTATGCAAAGGAGCCTTTATTTCCGCTGCTGGGTTTAGTTTGGTAATTAACGTTTTGCAACTTGTACCAACCATTTACATGATGCAACTCTATGATCGAGTTACAACAACAGGCAACCTATCAACGCTCACCATGCTTTCAATCATCATGATGGTTTTATTTATAACGATGGGAACATTGGAATGGGTACGCTCACAAATCCTAGTTCGCGTGAGTACAAGACTTGAAACGCTGCTTAATGAAAGATTATTTCGAGTCGCTTATAAACAAGCTCTTTACTCAGGTGGACAACGGGCATCTTCTCAACCGCTTGATGATTTAACCGCACTACGCCAATTTATGACAGGAAACGGTTTATTTGCTTTCTTTGATGCACCTTGGCTACCTATTTATCTAGCTCTCATGTTTATTTTTAATCCAGCTTATGGATGGATGGGAGTTGGAACAGCAGTTTTATTAATCATAATAGCCGTTGCTCAAGAAAAATTTACAAATAAAATGCTTAGTGATGCTAATGTGATGGCAATGACTGGGCGTGCATTGGTGAATAAGAACCTTCGTAATGCTGAAGTGATAGAATCTATGGGGATGTTAAATAACATTCAACAACGTTGGTTAAAAACAACAAACCAAGTATTAGTATTACAGGCTACGGCTAGTTCACGTGCTGGATTAATTACTGCTTTATCAAAATTAGTACGCTTGTCTTCGCAATCCATGGTTCTCGCTATTGGCGCCTACTTAGTGATTGGAAATGAAGTGTCTTCAGGTGCCATGATTGCAGGATCTATTCTCTTAGGTCGAGCACTTGCACCAATTGATATTGTAATTGGCTCTTGGAAAGGCTTTATTAGTGCTCGTGGACAATATTCACGCCTCAATGAATTATTGCGTCAAATTCCAGCTGATACTGAGCGCATGACGCTTCCGAGTCCTGAAGGCAACTTCCAATTTGAATCAGCCGTTGTCGCCCCACCAGGAGCCAAAACAGCTGTTTTAAAGGGCATTTCGCTCGCCATTGCTAAAGGGGATGTTGTTGGTGTTATAGGGCCTAGTGGTGCTGGGAAATCGACATTCGCTCGTGCATTACTTGGAATTTGGCCCACGGCTAACGGTAAAATCCGTTTAGATGGCGCTGATGTATTTACATGGAATCGTGAAGAACTCGGCCCGCATATCGGTTATTTACCCCAAGATATTGAATTATTTGAAGGAACGATTAGCGAAAATATAGCTCGCTTTGGTAATGTTGAACCTGAAAAAGTGGTTAATGCGGCAAAAATGGCCGATGTACATGATTTAATTCTTCGTTTACCTGAAGGTTACGACACGATAATTGGTGCGAGTGGAGGCAACTTATCAGGTGGTCAACGTCAACGTGTTGGCCTAGCACGCGCGCTTTACGGGGAACCTCGTATTGTTGTTCTTGATGAACCTAACTCAAACTTAGACGAAGTAGGAGAAGCTGCACTTGGTAATGCAATTCAGCGGCTAAAACAAAAACAAACAACTATTATCATTATTACTCACCGAAATAATGTACTCGCAAATGTGGATAAATTACTTATTTTAAACGATGGTTTAGTTTCAGTTTATGGCCCAAAAGATCAAGTCATTGCGCATTTGCAACAACAGCAAGCACAAGCACAAGCCGCTCAATCTGCAGCAATCGCTAATTAGATGTGATGAAAATTATGAAAGAACAAACAACTCAAACAAGCCAAAACAATACTGATGTATCTCTTGTAACAAATGACGCTCCGATTCGTGCTATAGGCGTTGCTGTTATGGTTGGAACCTTCGGATTCTTAAGTCTTTGGAGTGTCTTAGCTCCAATTGGAAGCGCAGCAAGTGCACCTGGATTTGTGACGGTAAAATCACATAGCAAAACAGTTCAACACTTAGACGGTGGAATCATTAAAGAGCTTATCGCTAAAAACGGGGATTTAGTTAATGAAGGTGATATTTTAGTCATTTTAGATGGCACAGAAATAAAAGCTCAACTCGAAATACTAAGAGGACAACAAATCACATTTGCTGCTCAAGTTGCTCGATTAAGTGCTGAACGCGATCGTTCAGAGCAAGTTGTCTACCCTAAAGAAGTTCAAAATTTAAGTGATGCGAGAGTAATTGAAGCACAACAAAGTGAAAATCAAATTTTTCATGCGCGTAAAAATGCACATGAAGGCGAAGTATCCGTTTTAAATCAACGCATTAATCAATTAACTTCACGTATTCAAGGCTTGCAAGGTCAAAAAACCAGCAAACAAGAACTCAAAGCCTCATATACCGAAGAAGCCAAAGATTTGCGCGAATTGCTTGCCGAAGGCTTTGCCGACAAACAACGTTTACGTGATCTTGAACGTAGCTTATCGGCTTCAACCGGTGAAATTGCCTCGTTGAGCTCTGAAATAGCCAGTAGTGAAATGCAAATTGGTGAAACACGTTTACAAATTTTACAAATTCAAAAGCAATTTCAAGAAGAAGTCGCAAACAAATTGAGTGAAGTGCAAGCACAATTATACGATATAAATCAGCGACTAAACGCAACAAATGACAAAGTAAATCGTATCCAAATCAAAGCCCCTTCTGCTGGCCGCGTCATGGGATTGACCGTGCATAATCCAGGAAGCGTCATTACACCTGGTAGACCTATTCTTGAAATTATTCCTCAAGGTGAAGAATTAATTATAGAAGCTAGAATATCTCCGATGGACGTTGATCGTGTACACATTGGTCTATTAGCGGAAGTAAGATTGAGTTCATTCAAACAAGCTCTAACCCCTAAATTGGAAGGAAAATTAATCACTTTATCCGCGGATAAAATGACTGATGAAAGAACAGGTGCACCTTATTATGATGCAACAATTGAAATAACGCCTGAAAGTTATGCTAAGTTAGGCGATGATAACATGGAATTATTACCAGGGATGCCAGCAGATGTTTTAATCAATATTGGTGAGCGAACATTGTTTGAATATTTACTGCAACCTATTACTAATGCGTTCGCACGCACATTTATTGATGACTAAATCCATGACAAATTTCAAACTTAAGTATTTAGCGACTTGTATTTTGTTAGCGCAAACACAAACTGTTCACGCTGAAGATTTATTGACTATCTATCAACAAGCGCTTGGAGCTGATCCCGAGTCAAAAGCTGCGGCTCTAAACGTAGAAATCACTAAAGAGCAAACAGGTCAAGCATTAGGTGAAATGTTGCCTCAATTAAACGGTAGTGCAAACTGGTCTAAAAATGAGAATGATAATGGAAGACCTTCGACAAGATTTAATCCAAATCCCAGTAATTATACTGGTACCCGCTATTACGCATCACTCAATCAATCTTTATTTGATTTTGCCAAATTTTGGAATTGGCGTCGTGCAAATACAGTAGAAGAGCAGTACAACGCTGAAAATATTGAAGCGCAACACGCGCTCATGCAAAAGGTCATTGTCAAATATTTCGAAGTGCTCGAAGCACAGGATCAATTGTATTTCTATCAAACTGAGAAAAATGCGATGGAAAAACGCTTAGAGCAAGTTCAAAAAGAATTTTCTAAGCAATTAGTAAAAATTACGGATGTTTATCTGGTTGAATCACGCGTTGATTTATTGAAGGCCAATGAGATTGAAGCAGAAACCATTGTTGTCACGGCAAAAGAAGCGCTTAAAGAACTCACAAACACCCCTTTTTCTGAATTATATCAACTCAGAGATAACGTACAATATATGCCACTAGAAGGCCAATTAGAACAATGGATTGAAGTCGCTAAAAGTGAAAACCCCAGTTTAGCCGCGCAGATTAAAGCCATTGAAGCCGCCCATGATAGCGTTACAGTTCAAAAATCGAGATTCATGCCAACAGTCGATTTGCAATTGAATTACTTCGATACTAACACGGGCTTTCAAAGTCAAAATTTGCAAAGTCAGAACTCAACACAAGTAGGCGCGCTTAACGTTTCTGTGCCCATTTTTGACGGCGGCGTGAGTATTCATCGTTTGTTTGAATCTGAACATAAATTGGAACTGGCGAAAAACGAAAATGAAGCCAAAATTCGTGCTTTAGTCAAGGAAACCAGCGATTCATTTTTAAGTTCTAACGCGAGTGTGCGTCGTATTGAAGCGTCACAAAAAGCCCTCAAATCAGCTATAAAATCCAGTGAAGCTGCGGATATGGGCTTTAAAAAAGGTGTAATCACCATCACCGATGTATTAAATGCACAGCAAGAGCAATTCAAAGCTAAACGCGAATTATCACAAGCTAAATATGCATATATTAAACATCGCGCCCGTTTTATGCGCTCGATAGGTATGATTACGGAGCAAAATATTGAAGAGGTCAATAATTGGCTGCAACCTAAAGCACAGGCTTTTAACTTCAGCGTTAATTAATTTATTCTGCATTTGTTATTCAACTTAAAGGGTGCATGAAAGCGCCCTTTTTGCTTTTATCAAATCTAACCTTTAATCCAACCTTTCGTGATATATAACATCCATATCAACTGCAAGAATCTAAGAGTATAATAACAACTCATCGACATTCATTGCATTGATGTTTTGCCGATTAATTCATAATTATAAATTTTTACGATATAGGGGTTTCAAAATGAAAAAGATGACGACACCATTTGCAGCAACTATAGGTGCAGCACTGATTTCAAGCGTATCAGTTACTGTAGTGAATGCACAAGAAAATCCATTTGGCGTAACCGAATTATCATCTGGCTATATGCAACTCGCTGCCGCAGAAATGGCATGTGGTGCGGACATGAAAATGGATGCACCAAAAACCGCTGAAGGTGCGTGCGCGGGTAAAAAATCCGACGCAAAAACTGCTACAGCAACAGAAGGCAAATGCGGTAATATGATGGATGGCGACAAAATGAAAAAAGGCATGGAAGCTTCTTGTGGTGGGATGATGAAAGGCAAAGAAGGCGCTTGTGGTGAAATGCACGGCGCTATGTCAAAAGAAGGCGCGTGTGGCGCAGAGATGAAAGCGGCTCCGGCGGCACCAACGACTTCACAAACCACCCCTGGTGTTCATCCTTATAAAGCACCATAAAAAATTATTTAAAAAAAAACCGCTCATCCTCCAAGGATGAGCGGTTTTTTTATGTTGAATAGCTTTAAGCAGACACTGCATCATACGCGCGAATAAACTTTTGACCTCTCGCCACTTTTTGAAATTCTTTGAGTAACTGTGCTTTTTTAAATTGTACTTCTGCAATGAAAATTTTATCCATTGTTTGAACTGATTTTAGAACATCTTCCACATACTGACGCTCATCATCAGAAATATCACTACGCAATAAATCTTCTAAATACGCTTGACGCGTCGTTAACACGTCAGAAAGAGCAGTCCAATCATTTATTTCAATTGCGTTAGAAATCTGCCCTGAAAACGCATTTAATCTGTCTAACGGCATCATGATTAAGGCCTTATCTTATTTATCGGTAATCTTCAGGAATCGCGTCCCACGCTTCTTTCACAGAACGCATCAACTCACTGACTTCATCAAGTAGCACAACATTGTTCTCAACGCTAGCTTGAAAAAGTCTCGTGTTAATATATTCGTAAAGGTTGCTTAGATTTTCTGCAATCACGCCACCACGCTCTAAATCGACGCCATCAATAAGACCGCCAATAATAGATATGGCACGCGAAATATGGGTACCTTTATCTTCAAGATCTTCACGATCAATTGCACCCTTAGCGGCATTGACCTGCATCAAAAAACCATTCATTAACATTTGAATTAACGCATGGGGCGTGGCTTCCTCCACAATGCTTTCAGTATGCACAGCGGCATATCGATTTGCATACATTCTATTGTTCATAACAGCAGCCATGATTTAAACTCATTAAGATTAGGTGTTAATTATTTGTTTTTGGAGAAAAAGTTTGTGTTAGGAAATTACCTGTACTTTTAAATTGAGACACTGCCGCATCCATTGCATTAAACTGCGCGGTTAAAGCTTTTTGCGATGCTTCTAATCGTTTCTGAACATCAGCCTTGTCCACAGTTAATTTTTTTAGCTGTGCATTTAAACTGTCTTGCTGAGTACTTAGCGTGCCTTTCGCATCTAAATACGATTTTAATTTTGTATTTAATTGCGTAGCAATACCATTAGTAGAATTAAATACATTCGCAACCGAGGTCATATCCGCGGAAAGTGCCGAATTTAAAATATCAGTATCAACTGATAATACGCCTTTCTTATCAAAAGACACACCCAACTGACTGAGTGAGTTATACGCACCTGAAGCTGAAGAAACCTTACTTCCAAGAATAACTTTCACTTGTGAAATGATATTTTGCACAGTCGTGTTACCAAGTAAAGGACCGTTATTTGCACTTCCAGGCGACTCATAAGCAGTTAACTGTTTGAGCGTATCACTTAATGTGTTGTATGCATTTACTAAGTTTGTTATTGGTGCAGCTACTGTACTATTATCAAAACTGGCTTTTACTTCAGCAGTACCCGTTGCAACAAGCGTAAGTGTTGCCCCTGGAATAGCATCTGACATGGTATTTGTCTTACGTGTAACTGACAATCCACCTTCACCAGCATTTGTGGCATCGGTTGTCGTAAAATTATTCGTTGTTACCGTTGACGTATACTTAGGTGTCGGTGGTGTTTCACCTTCGGCAACCACAACAGTGCTATCAAAATTAAATCGTGTATCTCCCGCACTCGCGTCAACAGAAAATCCATTAAGTGGACCACCTGACAAAGCGGTTAAGACTAATTTTGATACTGTCGTGCCTGGATTTACCAACGAATCACTCGTCACAATACTTGCCATGACTAATTTATTATTTTCAGCAGAAAAATTAATCGCGTCACGCAAACCTTCAAGCGTATTATTGCCTTTTATCGTTTCACCAGAAACAGAATCTACAGAATCTGGTGCGACCGTTACCGTAAATCTCGGTAAACCACTCGCATCTTTAAAAATGATATCACCTGAGGTAATCACATCAGTTGCGCTGACAAATTCAGTTGAATTAATCGATTTCTGTGCATTCGCTGGAATAGCATTGAAACTTAAACGACTATCACCCGAAGACGCATCAATAGAAAATTTATTATCTAATCCCGCTTGTTTTGCTGTAAACACTAATTTAGACACAGCAGTACCAGGATTGGTTGTGGAATCTACATTAATGACGCTAGCTACAACACTTGAATTACCCGATGCATTATTGATAGCATCTACAACAGAGAATAATTTGTCGTTTGTACCCGCTTTTATATTGACTGAAAATTTCTCAACACCCGCAGCATCTTTAAAAGAAATTAAACCCGGTGCGATAACATCTGTTGATGAAAATTCAGTATTTGCTACTGTGCGTTGAGGCGTAGCACTTAATGGTTGTGGATCAATAACGATGTTCGCATCAGTGGCTTCTGTCGTATTGAAATTTGCTGGACTTTTTACTTTATCTAAATTAAATCGGGTATCACCTGAAGACGCGTCAATGGTAAACCCATTAGCCGTGCCGGCACCTTTTGATGTCAAAATCAAACGTGACACGCTGGTTCCCGGTGTTGTTTTAGAATCTACTTTTAAAATACTTGCAACGACATTGTTGTTGTTTTTGGCATTGTTAATTGAATCACGCAATGCAACCAATGTATCTGTTGACCCTTTTGTGACGGTGACTGAAAATTTTGGCGCACCTGCACCATCATTAAATGTCAAAATACCTTCACTCACCACATCCGTATCATTAAATTCAACTGTCGAAATAGACTTTTGTGGTGCTGCTAGTGTATTAATCTTTACCGTATGCGACTCTGTTGAAGCACCTGTTATGATAGCAACTTTTAAAACTTTATCATCACTTGATGCGACACGCTGATTTCTAAACGCATTACTCGTGTCAAGCGCCGCTACCGCACTTTGAAAAGTTGACAAGGCGCCTTTTAAGGCACCTAGTCCACTGAGCTTGGTTTGTGAAACATTGGTTTTAGCTGCAATAGCGTCTAATTGAGGTTTACTTTCAGCAGCAGTTAATTGATTTACCGTTCCGGCAATATCAATTCCACTACCTATACCTAATGTTGTTGTTACAGCAGCCATTTTGTCTCTCCACGCTCAAAAATTAAACATTAAGCCTTAGCTTGAATAAGCGAACCAGAGTTACCCTCTAATTCTCTCATCCTTCTCATAAAATCTAGCATTTCAACCGTTGGGATTTGGCGAACCAATTCACCGGTTTTGTTATCTACAATTTTAACTACGACTTGTTTTGTTGCATCATCTATTTCAAAACTCAAACTGCTACTTACAGATTGAAGCATTGTATTACCTGTTTTAACCGCTTCTTTTACAGCATCCAAACTCAACTTCTGATTGGAATCCTGTTTAAGTGCGTTTTCATCTACTGCTTTTACATCCACTACCGTAATTGGCTGTGTTTTTCCCCCAGATGCAGATCCCGGAGAAACGGATGCAGCTTGTATTCTTACAGAAGTAGCAGGCGTTATATTAGATATTTCACTCATGACACCCTCTTAATTTCTAACCAAGCGTGAAGTGTCGAGAATTTTCAAGACACCCACACTTAGACTTAATTGAACGATTAACTTAAAGTTAAGAGCTGCAAAAACAGCACTTCTCTTAACATTAAGTATAAACCTTTATCTCAATAAAGCCATTACGGTTTGACCAGATTGGTTAGCTTGCGCTAACATCGCTGTACCTGCTTGTTGCAAGATTTGAGCGCGGCTCAAGTTTGCAGTTTCTACTGCGAAATCAGCATCCATAATGCGTGATTTAGCTGCAGTTTGGTTTTCAATACCGTTTTGCAAGTTTGCAATTGTTGTGGTGAAACGGTTTTGAGTTGAACCCAAGTTTGAGCGTTCTGTATCAATTGCGGCAATTGCCGCGTCGATATAGTTAATTGACGCTAACGCATAATCCGC
>JBDLTP010000033.1:0-39507 GCA_039805765.1 Pseudomonadota bacterium | reverse complement strand
CGTGCAATTTTGCCATTACACTTGTTAAAGCCGCTGTTAACGTTGTTTTACCATGATCAACGTGACCAATTGTACCTACGTTTACATGCGGTTTACTACGCGAAAACTTTTCTTTAGCCATCTGTAACCATCCTAACGTTCACTGGAGCTCATAACCAGATTTGAACTGGTGACCTCTTCCTTACCAAGGAAGTGCTCTACCTACTGAGCTATATGAGCCTCTTATTTTAGATCTGGAGCGGGTGATGGGAATCGAACCCACGTGATCAGCTTGGAAGGCTGGAGTTCTACCATTGAACTACACCCGCTTGATATTTTGGTGGAGGGGGGAGGATTCGAACCTCCGAAGGTAGAACCGGCAGATTTACAGTCTGATCCCTTTGGCCGCTCGGGAACCCCTCCTTAATATTTTCTTATTATCTTTTACCTTAAGCGCTTTGTCAACAACAATGTTCAAATAATAGTGTTTATTTTGTTCATCGCTTTTTCTATTTCACCTAACACCACCAAATCAATCTCATTTAATGCATATTCGCACGCTTTATTAATCGCTAACTCATCGGGTTTACTGGGCGCACTCAAAACATAATTAGATACAAGATGCGATGAACTTGGCCGCCCCACCCCTAACCGCAACCTATAAAAATCATTACCACCTAAATGCGAAATAATATCTTTCAAACCATTATGACCGCCATGCCCCCCTGATTTTTTCAGCTTAACCATACCAGCATCAAAATCCAGCTCATCATGAACAACTAAAATCTCATTCATCTCTATCTTATAATAGCGCGCAATATTACCAACCGACTGACCACTACGATTCATATAAAGCATGGGCTTTATTAGGCGCACCGTTGCATGCTGAATTACTGCAACAGATGTTTGCCCATTAAAGCGAGACTCATTGAGCCAAGCACCACCCGAAGATGTAGCCAAAAGATCCAAAAACAAAAACCCGACGTTATGCCGGGTTTTTTCATACTCTTGACCAGGATTTCCTAAGCCAACAATTAACTTAATCACAAGACAACTTCACTATTTTGCCAACTGCAAATAACAATTAATTAGCAACACGTAAAAAATCAAGATGTATCACGCGCGGCTTAGCCGGATGACGCTGCACACCCTTTAAAATTGCCTTTTCAGTTTTACCATCAACAGTCACATTCAACACAGACGAATACACGTCATCGTGCGACAAGTGCTTAAGCACCTCATTGTGACTTAATGACAGCATTTGAGGCTCACCATGCCCATAAATAATTGCAGGGACACCACCCGCACGACGAATTCTTCTTGCTTCAGATTTTCCTGCACCATTACGGTGTTCAGCTACAAACTCAAATACATTAGACATTTTATATTACCTTGCACCTTCACCAGGCACGCTATTAAATTTTAATCCACATACATCGAACTAACAGACTCGCCAGCCGAAATACGCCTAATTGTTTCAGCAAGCATTTCTGCCACACTTAACTGTCGAATCTTACCCAGATCAACAGCCTCTTGACTTAATGGTATGGTATCCGTAACAACTAACTCATCAAGCTCTGAATTACGTAAATTTGACATTGCTGCGCCAGACAAGACCGCATGAGTGCAGTATGCAACCACTTTTTTAGCACCATGCTTCTTTAGCGCACTTGCCGCATGACACAACGTCCCTGCAGTATCCACAATATCATCCACTAAAATGCATGTTCGTCCTGAAACATCACCAATTATATGCATAACCTCCGACACGTTTGCACGAGGTCTACGCTTATCAATAATTGCCAAATCAGCATCCCCAAGCCGCTTAGCTAGGGCTCGAGCACGAACAACACCGCCTACATCAGGAGAAACAACAATCAAATTCTTATACTGTTGACGCCAAATATCCCCAAGCAACAAAGGAGATGAATACACATTATCAACGGGTATATCAAAAAATCCTTGTATTTGATCCGCATGCAAATCAATAGTCAATATACTATTTGCACCTGCCTGCTCAATCATTTTTGCGACTAGTTTTGCACTAATAGAAACTCTTGCAGAACGCGTTCGACGATCTTGTCGAGCGTAACCATAATATGGCATAACTGCCGTTATTTTTGCCGATGATGCGCGCTTAATCGCATCAATCATAACAAGCAACTCCATCAAATTTTCGTTTGTTGGTGAGCAAGTTGGCTGAATTACAAAAATTTCTTTGCCTCGGACATTTTCTTCAACTTCAAATGCAATTTCACCATCACTAAAACGACCTAGTGTGGCCATACCAAGACGCATATTGAGTTTTTTTACTATGCCTTCAGACAAAGCTAGGTTAGCATTTCCAGAAAACACCATGAGATTGGTGTCACTCATAAATACTCCATGAATGGATTAGCGTAGTAGAGAATATGGCTGGGTCGCAAGGATTCGAACCTTGGAATGCGGAGATCAAAACCCCGTGCCTTACCGCTTGGCGACGACCCAATTTATTTAAGAAAATAAAGGTGATTTATTACAACTTTTGGTGAGATAGGTTTGCCACTTGTCCTTAAGTGTAAGCTCTGCCTCAATAGCAAGTTCTTTTGAATCAAACAGCGCAAACACACACGCTCCTGTTCCTGTTAACCTTGCCTCAGAAAAAACACTCAAATCACACAATGCTTTTCCAATTGCTTCATAATGCTTACAAACCACGTCAAGACAATCATTTCTTGCTTGCCCTGCGTTGAATTCGTCTATTGTTATCTTTTTACTATCCCTTGTCAACTCTTTTGATAAAAAAATATCTCGTGTATTAACATGACAATCTGGCTTAATAATCAAAACCCATTGCTCTTGGACAACTATTCTTGTTAATTTCTCACCAACACCTTCTGCCCATGCAGCACACCCAAATACAAATACTGGCACATCCGCCCCCAGCAAAAGGCCTAATGCCATTATTTTTTCTTGAGATAATTGTAAATTCCATAATTTATTTAAAACAACCAGTGTTGTAGCCGCATCGGAACTACCGCCACCCAAACCGCCTCCCATAGGCAAATTTTTCTCTAGTCGAATCTGAACACCGCCAGTGTATCCAGTTTCTTTTTTCAATAAATTTGCAGCCTTAACAATTAAATTATCAGAATGATCCACGCCCGAAATGGCGTCCTCAAGCACGACACTATTTGAACTAGTGGGAAGAAACGTTAACCAATCGCACAGCTCCACAAATTGAAACACCGTTTGCAGTAAATGATAGCCATCTTCGCGCTGCCCCACTATATGCAACATTAAATTTAATTTTGCTGGCGCAGGATATTTTTCACCCCACGAGTAGCTAATATTTTCAATTTCCATCTAAACTCCATTGATCAATAAATAGCTTCAACTTCACCGTTTCATTTGTAACCGTCATATTGCGCGGCAAAAGATAATTTTTAACGGATTGCATCGCCTTATATTGATTGCGCCATCCCATTTGCTCGAATCCGTTGTCGATTTTCGTTGCTTCATGGGATTTTTCGGGGACACCCACGACCCAGTAACGTAAAGACGTTACTGGTACAAACAATCCAATTTCTTGATTAATGAAAGCTTCGGGATCAGCGGAGGTTTTAACATCACCTCCACCTCGATCAATGATTACAACATCCGTGTTTAGCTGAATCAACACCGCACCCTGTCCGAGTGGACCCGATAACTTGATAATTTCTTCACTTGGAAAATGTGACCAACTAATATTAGCCTGCTCTACATCACTCTTTGTGACAATGGCTATTCGCCCCTCAAATGACCAATGTTGCAAATCATACAAATTATTTTGAGCATCAACATTAGATTGATAAGCTAAATCAGGTGTCGTTGTCACCATTGAACAAGCGGAAAGCCATAAAATACTTACCAATAAACACGTTTTTTTCACAAACAGAACCTACTTTAAAAAACGTTGCTGAAAATCCATCAAATCAACATCTTCTGGAAACACTTTTAATGCACTATCAAAGACCAACTGCGCATCTTCTTTACGCCCCATTGACCAAAGTACTTCGCATAAATGTGCGGCAATCTCACCCGAATTTTGTTTATCATACGCAGATTGCAGATAACTCAACGCTTGCGGATATTTACCTATCTTAAATTGCAACCAACCATAACTATCCATAATAGCGGGCTCACTAGGACGTAATTTAATGGCATGTTGTAAATATTTTTCTGCTTCATGGTAACGCGAGGCATCATCTAATAACTTATAACCTAACGCATTAAGCGCATCCACATCATCAGGATGTTTTGCAATAATTTTTTTCAGATCCGTTTCCAACACGTCCATTTTGCCTAAATGCTCGGCAACCAAAGCGCGTGTGTACAACACATCTTTTTCATCAGGAAACTCTAAAAGCATCTCACTTAATAAATTAAACGATTTTTCTTGTTGATTTTGCTGACTATATAAACTGGCTTGCATCAAAACAAAACGTAATTTTTGCTGCGGATACTTTTGCAATAACACACTTAAACGTGAATCAACTTGTTCAAACTGACGCTCTTTAACCAATAAGTTAATTGAAGAAATAGCCGCTTCTAGTGATAATTGCTGATCGGTGACTTTATCAAATAACACAATCGCTGCGGCTGAATTATTATGCTTCTCTTCAATTTTTCCTAAATAAAAATTAGCTGCCGACTCCCATTGCGATTGCTCAGCAAGTGTTTTTAAAATTGTCTGTGCATTTTCATCTTTATTTAACTCCAAATTAATCAACGCTAATGCAATGTAATTATCACCTTCTTTAGGATTTTGATTAATTAACGACTCATAAAGCCCTGCTGCCGATTCATAATCAGACGTTTTAATTAAGGTTTGTGCCAGCATTTTTTTGAATGGCACATTATTGGGATGTTTTAAAACGGCAGCCGTAAGCAACGATTTAACCCGATTATAATCATTAGCCATAAACGCTAATTGCGCTTGAATTAGCAGCGGATGTTCCCAATCTGGCTGGAGTTGCAGTGTTTGCTTTACTTTGTTTTCGGCTTGAGCATTATTTTTCATCTGCATTGAAAGCAACGACTGCACAAAATAGATGACCGCTTTATGACTGCTTGTTTTTGTAGAAAGTGACTCTAAGACATCATAAATAAACTTTTCTTTATTTTCTTTCTGTAAAATACTACTCAGCTCTAAAAGTGCATTTTCAAAATTATCCGGCTCTGCTGTGAGTAATGCGTTAAGTTGCTTTATCGCGATGCTTTTATCACGACCTCGTAGCGCAGTTAATGCGGCAAGTTTTCGTGCGGTGACATTTTTAGGCTCTTGATTTATCCACATTGACACGGCATCATTGGTCTTACGCGAATCTTTAATTTGCAACGCAAGTTTAGCCGCTTGTTCTGCAAATTTGGGATCATGAACACGTTTACTCAATTCCATATATGCTTCATAAGCCAATGAATATTGCTGACGCTGCATGGCAATATCCGCAGCTAAAAGTAAATACATAACATCAGGATCAATAGCAGTTTTAAGCTCAAGTGCAGGTAATTTGGGCAACTCTGATTTAGCCGTGCTAGCCTCGACCTCGCCTAAAGAGTCTTTGACCGCTTCAGTTTTTTCATGACTTAACGAGCCTGGCGATTGAACTTTTTCTGAGTCAATAGCGCAACCGTTTATTAAAATAACACCTATAAAAGATAAAAATGGTAACTTTGACACACACGTATTCCTAGTTTATGACTTGATGTTGGGTTTATTTATAGCGTAACAGAAAATATCACTAAATTAGAATGCTGTTTTTTTTCATTTGTCGAATAGGACTGCATTTCTTTAGAATAGGCGCATCATACAGACGTTAGCGCATAAGGTAAAAACTACATAGCCATATTGCTCTATAATGTACTAACTTAATTTTCATCTATAACGATTTCTTTAATGATACTTCTTGCTATCGGCATAAATTACAATACAGCGCCTGTTGCTATTCGTGAAAAGCTCGCATTTTCGCCAGACGAATTGCACCATGCATTGCAAGATCTCGTGAATTTAAACGATATCAGCGAAGCGGCTATTTTATCGACATGTAATCGTACTGAATTGTACTGCGTGACGCAATCAGCGGATGCTAATCTTTTAATTGATTGGCTTAGTCAACATAAACGACTCCCTAAAATAGAGTTAACACCGTATCTTTACACCTATACAAACAACGCATTCATTCGTCATATTTTTCGAGTAGCCTGCGGACTTGATTCTATGATTTTGGGCGAACCTCAAATTCTGGGGCAAATGAAAACAGCGTATCAAACCGCCTTTGATGCGCAAACTATGGGCAAGTTATTAGGTAAATTATTTCAACATACCTTTACCTCCGCCAAAAAAGTACGCACCGATACAGCCATTGGTTCAAGTCCTGTTTCAGTGGCTTTTGCGGCCGTTCAATTAGCGCAACAAATTTTCGATAAACTCAGTGAACAAACGGCTTTGTTAATTGGCGCGGGTGAAACCATCGAACTCACCGCAAGACATTTAACTCAACAAGGGATTGGACGCATAATCATTGCCAATCGAACACTCGAGAAGGCACATCATCTTGCCACTCAATTTAATGGCTACGCGATTAGTTTAGCGGAAATTCCAACACATTTAGCAGAAGCAGATATTGTCATCGCATCAACCGGCAGTCAATTACCTATTCTTGGCAAAGGCAGTGTGGAAAGCGCGCTGAAAAAACGCAAACATAAGCCCATGTTTATGGTGGATCTAGCTGTTCCACGCGATATTGAAATGGAAGTTGAAAAATTAGACGACGTGTATTTATACACCGTGGATGATCTTAAGCATACCGTTGAACAAAATATGAATTCACGTCGCCAGGCTGCGCTGCAAGCAGAAGAAATTATCGACACGCAAGTGGAATATTTTCTGGCATGGCTACGCGCACAAAGCGCACAAACATTGATTAAAGATTATCGTACACAAGCTGAGATTTGGCGCGATGAAGCCCTCCAAAAAGCGCTAATCTCTCTCAACAATGGTGCGCCAGCGCAAGACGTTATGACGCGCTTAGCCTACACCCTAACAAACAAACTTATCCACACACCAAGTACTCAACTGCGTGTTGCTGCTGAAAGCGAGCGACATGATTTACTTGAGGCGGCTTTAGAAATTTTTCAACTTAATCCTTCTCGATAATGAAAGCATCAATAGAACAAAAACTACAAAATCTCTGTGAACGACACGATGAAATTTCAGCGTTACTTTCTGAACCTGAAACACAAAGCAATCAAAATAAATTCCGTTCATTAAGCCAAGAATATGCACAAATTAGCCCCCTAGTGGAATGCTACAAACGCTATGAACAACTTTTAGAGTCACTGAGTGCCGCTAAAGAAATGGCAAATGATAGTGACCCTGATATGCGCGAATTGGCAAAAGATGAGATTTCAGATACACAAAACCAAATAGATCAATTAGAGCATGAATTGCAATTGTTGTTACTACCAAAAGACCCAAATGATAATCGCAATATCTTTTTAGAAATTCGTGCAGGTACCGGTGGCGATGAAGCCGCCATTTTTTCAGGCGATCTTGCGCGAATGTATCAACGTTTCACTGAACGCAAAGGTTGGCAAACAGAAATTATTAGCGAAAATGAAGGTGAACACGGGGGCTATAAAGAAGTTATTTTGCGTGTCTCTGGCCGTGACGTTTATTCACAATTAAAATTTGAATCCGGCACACATCGCGTGCAACGTGTCCCTGAAACGGAATCACAAGGCCGGATTCACACGTCTGCTTGTACCGTGGCAATTATGCCAGAAGTTGAAGAAATTGATGCAATTGACATCAATCCCGCCGATTTAAAAGTCGACACCTATCGCGCATCCGGCGCGGGTGGTCAGCATATAAATAAAACAGAATCCGCTATTCGTATTACGCATATTCCGTCTGGCGTCATTGTCGAATGCCAAGATGAACGCTCGCAACATAAAAATCGTGCGCGAGCCATGTCACTTCTAGCATCTCGTTTACTTTCTGCAAAGCAAGAAAAACAACACGCTGAGCAATCTTCAATGCGTAAACTTCAAGTAGGTAGCGGAGATCGCTCCGAGCGTATTCGCACTTATAATTACCCACAAGGGAGATTAACGGACCACCGTATTAATTTAACCCTTTATAAACTCGATGACATTATGGAAGGCGGATTAGATCAATTACTTCAACCGCTAATTAGTGAACATCAAGCTGAATTACTCACGCAATTAGGCGATGAGTAAAAATCCCATGCAAACGCTATGATTAGTTATATTATTCGACGCATGCTTTATGCCCTGCCGC
Organism: Pseudomonadota bacterium; assembly: GCA_039805765.1. Taxonomy (GTDB): domain Bacteria; phylum Pseudomonadota; class Gammaproteobacteria; order Methylococcales; family Methylomonadaceae; genus UBA10906. Next base: position 31,205 of record JBDLTP010000033.1, on the reverse strand, counting down.
TTTTATTTGCGGTAAATGTGCTGACGTTTGTGCTGTTTTTTGTTGTTAACAGTCCTGATGATATGGCACGTATGCAACTTGGACAAAAACACGTCACCGCTCAAGCGGTCATGAACTGGAAAGTTCAACATGGCTACGATAAACCACTGCTTTGGAACGCAGATGCGCAAGGCGGTGAGAAGGTGACTCAAACCATTTTTTATAGTAAATCCGTTGGGTTAATGTTATTTCAGTTTGGCATTTCCGATAGCGGACGAAATATCAGCTCAGACATTCAAGAACGCGCCATACCGAGTCTTGCGCTTGCTTTACCTACCTTGATTCTTGGACTTATTGTCAATATTTCAGTCGCTCTACTCATGGTCCTATGTCGTCGTGGCTACATTGAAAAAATCGGCATCATACTTTGCGTCACACTCATGTCGATTTCATCCCTTTTTTATATTATTAGCGGTCAATTTTTTATTGCTAAAATATTAAAATTAGTGCCTATTTCAGGTTACGACGACGGTATTGCATCGATAAAATTTTTAATTCTACCTATCATTATTGGCGTGTTTACAGGAATCGGATCTGGGGCGCGTTGGTATCAAACGCTGTTTTTAGAAGAAGTAGAAAAAGAATATGTACGAACCGCAAGAGCCAAAGGCTTAACCCAAACACAAACATTATTTCGCCATGTCTTACCAAACGCCATGATTCCCATTCTGACGGGCGTAGTCGTTATTTTGCCACTGCTTTTTATGGGAAGTTTAATTATGGAATCTTTCTTTAGTATTCCAGGACTTGGAAGCTACACCATCGACGCAATCAACAGTCAAGACTTTGCCATTGTGCGCTCCATGGTATTTTTAGGTTCTGTACTCTACATTATTGGCTTATTACTCACCGATATTTCCTACACGATTGTAGATCCTCGTGTACGATTATCATAAAAAACGGACATTTCATGAATCGATTAAAAGACAAAATCCGCGATATTCCTAATTTTCCGAAAGAAGGTATTATTTTTAAAGATATCACCCCACTTATCAAAGATCCTGCAGCTCTAAAATTAACCGTACATCAACTCATTGCCCCTTTTTTGGGAAGTGAAGTCACGGTCATCGCTGGAATGGAAGCGCGTGGATTTATTTTTGGCAGCTTAGTCGCTTGGGAAATGGGATTGCCTTTTGTGCCCCTGCGAAAACCCAATAAACTTCCCTATGCAGTAGAAAGTGTCTCGTACGACCTTGAATACGGCAGTGCCACTTTAGAAGTTCACACAGATGCCTTTAACCAAGGGGATCGTGTTCTATTGATTGATGATTTACTTGCTACTGGCGGCACAGCCAAGGCCAGTTGTGAACTCGTTGAAAAATTAGGCGGCATTGTACAAGCTTGCGCATTTGTTGTTGAGCTGGATTTTTTGCAAGGTAGAGAAAAACTCAAAGAGTACGACATACATTCACTGTTGCATTTTTAGCACAAGCACATCTAACATAAAAGGGTTTGAGCAGACTGCAAAAACCCTTTAGCGATTTTATTTTTTATGTAATTTCTGAACTTGTGCAATCTTATGATTTGCCTGTTCATATGTCTGCGCTGTGTGATCAAATTGACGTGCGACACTACTGAACGATTGAGCTGTATTTTCAAATTGTTTACCGTAATCACGCCAATTTTGCGTTAACGATGTATCATCCACATTATCTGCCATCAAGTCGTCATCCATATTAACTTTACCATCAGATTCTAAGTTTTTACGCCATTGCAAGAATGATTCGCGCGTAAAAACATATTTATCCATAGCCGCTTCATTGATAAATTTCAAAGCACCTTCAGCGTTTGCTCTCGCATTCAATGCACTCATAAATTGCACGGGCGCACTGATGTAATTGGCGGGGATACTTACATAACTGGCTGGATTGGTTGCAGCGTCAAATGCTGACGCCGGTGCGCTTCGCGTGGTCATAGGGCCAAGAAGGGGCAGGACTAAATATGAGCCTTTAGGAATACCCCAAACTGCCAGTGTTTGATCAAAATCTTCATCATTTTGCTCAAGACCAACGTGTTTTGCAACATCAAAAAAACCACCTAACCCGGCCGTTGTGTTCATCGTTAAACGCCCCATATCTGATGCGCTTTGCGAAAACTTCGCTTGCAGTACATCATTAATCACAACATTAAAATTTTTCAAATTATTAAAAAAATTGAAAACGCCTGTTTGCAAAAAATCAGGTGTAACGGCTTTATAACCATTGGCTATAGGCGCAGCCACGTAATGATCAACACTCTCGTTAAAATCATACATTTTACGATTAAAACTCTCATAAGGATCATCAACATTGTATTTGTCTTTCGCCATACTGTTTGTAGATGCCATAACACCAAACACCAACATAATGACTTTAATGTTACTGGGTTTTATCATTATTTTCATTCTCCGCATTATTGTTTTGCGTAATTATCGATTTTTTCGTTAATTTGCGAAATCAAGGCATCAAATCCATCGCGTTGCAGAATTGCCGTGTATTCTGAACGCTTTAACGCTAAATCACTTACCCCATTTGCAATAATATTAATGATGCGCCAACTAGCCCCTTTCTCTTTGAGCATATAATCGAATTTAACAGGCTTATCATCAGGAATTGTGAGATGCGAATGAATCACAACTCCACCATTTTTGGTTTCCTCTTCCGAATCAATCACAAACTCTTCACCACTGAAATCTTTAAAATTATGCGCATAAGAGGCGACACTGATGCGCGTAAACACATCTGCTAATTTTTTTTGCTGCTCTTCAGTTAACTTCTCACCTTCTTTGCCAACAACAATACGCGCAATCTTTGGTAAATCATGACTATTCATAACCGCAGGCTCGAGTTTTTCATAACGCCCTGCATAACCCAGTTTTTTACCGTCTTTCATAACATGAATTAACTCGGTTTGAAATTTATCAATAATTTGCCGAGCTGTGGCGCTTTCTTCTTGCGAAAAAGCGGACGCTGCATAAAAACTGCTCAATGATAAAGTGAGAATGGCTAATTTTTTCAACCGCATCACAAGTTCCTTACCCTAAATTCTAGTGCGTTGATTCCACTTTAATGGGAATTCCTGCAAGCGTTGACGTTTGAGGCGCTACTGGCGTTGGAATACTCACCATGTCACCTTCAGTTTTCACACCACGAATGGCCGTCAAAAGCCCTTTCAGTGGATTCTTTAACATATCTTCAACAGCCGTCGCCTCATAGCCACAATGCGCCATGCAACTAGCACATTTAGGATTATTCACATTGCCGTATTTTTCCCAAGGCGTTGTTTCAAGCAACTCATTAAATGTTGCGGCATAACCTTCATCAGCGAGTAAATAACACGGTTTTTGCCAGCCAAAAACGTTACGCGTCGGATTTCCCCAAGGTGTGCAGTTGTAATCTTGATTACCAGCAAGAAAGTCTAAATAAAGTGACGAGTGATTCAATTTCCACTGACGATTTTTGCCAATTCTAAAAATACCCCGGAACAGTTCTTTGATGTCATTACCTTTGATGAAAACATCTTGCTGTGGCGCGCGCTCATAACTAAAACCCGGAGCAATCGTCACGCCTTCAACACCCAATTCCATGGCATAATCTAAAAACTCGGCCACTTCTGGTGCTGTTTCACCTTGAAATAATGTGCAGTTAATCGTGACGCGAAAACCTTTACTCAACGCCAATTTAATTGCTTCTACGGCGCGATCAAATACACCTTCTTGACATACTGAAGTATCGTGTCTTTCTTGCATCCCATCTAAATGAATAGAAAATGTTAAATAGGGTGAGGGCGTATAATCATCAATGCGTTTTTTAAGTAAAAGTGCATTAGTACATAAATAAACAAATTTTTTGCGCGCAATTAACCCAGCCACAATTTGCGGCATTTCTTTGTGGATTAAAGGTTCACCACCGGGAATGGAGACCATCGGTGCACCGCACTCATCAACGGCTTGCATACATTCCTCAAATGACAAACGTTTATCAAGAATATCATCAGGGTAATCAATTTTGCCACATCCCGCGCATTCTAAATTACAACGAAATAAAGGCTCAAGCATCAATACGAGCGGGTATTTTTTGACGCCCCCAATTTTTTGTTTGATTAAATAACTCGCAACAGCTAACTGCTGACGTAACGGCACACCCATAAAATAATTTCTCCAAAAATAGAATAAATTATAGCGCAAACAACAATGTCGCTATAAAACAACAACAAATCTAACTTAAAAATCAGTATGTTATAAAAAGATAAATGCTTTCATACGCTTATCGGATTTTTGGACTAGAATACTCTCTTTTGGCAGTTGACTCCAGTTTTTGCCTAAAATTATCTTGTATTAACTTAATTTATTTAAATAAGTCCCTGTTTTTGCAGTAAATCAATTTTACAAAAAAGTTACTTTTGCACATTGACAACAAAACAACATTGCTTTGCAAATCCCCAACAAAAAGTCTATTATTACCCTATAAAATTATTTTTCATTCTCCTAAATACAAATCTTATCTTCAAAATCTATGACCCATGAAACTCAACCTGCTTTAGAAAATTCAAAATCACTGCACGAATTATCTGATGACCAATTTCAAGCATTGTTACTCGATGGTGTTTCTCGGACGTTTGCACTCACTATTCCTCAACTCCCTAAAGCTTTATGTGGTGTTGTGGCTAATGCGTATTTACTCTGTCGTATTGTAGATACAATCGAAGATGAAGTATCTCTATGCGCCGAACAAAAAAAATATTTTTGTAGTGAATTTATTGATGTCGTCACAACAGGGCAAAACGCCGAATTTTTTGCTATTGAACTTGCACCATTACTTTCTGATCAAACCATTCCTGCAGAACATCAATTAATTCATGTCCTGCCCCGAGTGATTCAAATCACACATAGTTTTGAATCAACACAAGTTTTGGCATTAGTCCAATGTGTTAACACGATGGCAAAAGGCATGCCCATTTTTCAGGCACAAAATTTGCAGAATGGATTAGCAACACTTGCGGAGTTGGATAACTATTGTTACTACGTTGCAGGTTGTGTGGGAGAGATGCTCGCTAAATTATTTTGTCATTACTCGCCAGAAATGGCAGCACGCGAAACTCAGTTACTTGAGCTCTCTGTGTCATTTGGGCAAGGCCTTCAAATGACCAATATTTTGAAAGATATTTGGGATGATGCGCAACGTGGCGTGTGCTGGTTACCACAAGATATTTTTACCGAAACCGGTTTTGAATTAAAAAATCTATCACCTGAAACAAATGATGACGCTTTCAGTAAAGGATTAGAACATCTAATTAGTATCGCACAAGGGCATCTTCACAATGCGCTGCGCTATACCCTCTTAATTCCTTCACATGAAACAGGTATTCGAAAATTTTGTTTATGGGCGCTGGGCATGGCTATTTTGACACTCAGAAAAATTAAAAGTAACTTAGATTTTAACGTTTCCGAGCAAGCCAAAATTTCACGCAATAGCGTCAAAGCAACCATTGTTGCGACAAATTTAACCGTACGCAGTGACTTTTTGTTAACTGCACTTTTTAACTTCGCCAGTCGTGGACTTGTGTCGCATGATTGGACATACAAAAAAATTCAGTGATTTTTAAGGACGACAGTCATGTTTAAAGACACACCCAATGTAAGCGGTAGCGAAAATAATGAAAGCTCTTCAACTGCCATTCACTCAAAAGCATTCAGTTTAGACAAAGCTATCGCACAAGCCCAAAGCGCCCTTTTAGAACTGCAAGATTCACAAGGCTACTGGGTATTTGAACTCGAAGCGGATTGCACCATTCCGTCTGAATATATCATGATGATGCATTACCTTGGTGAAATAGACGAAAATCTCCAAGCTAAAATTGCGGTATATTTACGTTCACGCCAAAATGAGGATGGCAGTTTTCCGCTTTACACCGGTGGACTTGGGGAAATTAGTTGCTCAGTGAAGGTGTATTACGCGCTTAAAATGGCGGGCGATGATATTCATGCGCCACACATGACAAAACTACGCGAGTGGATTTTAAGTCAAGGGGGCGCCGCGAAAGCAAACGTATTCACCCGCATTACATTAGCCATTTTTGAGCAACTTCCTTGGCGGGGTGTGCCATATATTCCGGTTGAAATCATGCTACTGCCTAAATGGTTTCCGTTCCACATCGACAAAGTGTCGTATTGGTCACGCACCGTGATGATTCCATTGTTTATTTTATATACACTAAAAGCCACGGCAAAAAATCCGCATAAAATAAATATCCTAGAATTGTTTGTGACGCATCCTGATGAGGAGCAGCATTATTTTCCTGAGCGCACACTACTCAATAAAGTTTTTTTAGGACTGGATAGATTAGGCCACATCACCCGTCCTTTAATTCCTAAAAAAGCGCATGAATTGGCCATTCAAAAAGCACATGATTGGTTTGTTGAACGCATGAATGGTGAGGACGGTCTAGGCGCTATTTTCCCTGCCATGCTGTATTCGTATAAAGCACTTCTCTTGCTTGGCTATGATAAAAACCATGACTTAGTTGTGACGGCTCGCAAAGCCATTGATAAATTACTCGTCATCAACGAAAACGACGCGTACTGCCAACCTTGCTTATCACCAGTTTGGGATACGGGTTTATCAATTCTTGCTCTACAAGAAGTACAAAAAAGCACGCCCAATAAAGCCACTAGCGATAGTTTAGCGAAGGCTTATACATGGTTAAAATCTAAACAATTACTCGATGAACCTGGTGATTGGCAAATTTCACGCCCGAACGTCAAAGGGGGCGGCTGGGCTTTCCAGTTTAATAATCCACATTATCCTGACGTAGATGATACAGCAGTCGTTGCCTTTGCGATGACTGAAGCTGAAAATGCTATAGAACTTCATGATTCTGTTCATCAAGCGACACGTTGGATAGCCGAGATGCAATCGAAAAATGGAGGTTATGGCGCATTTGATGTTGATAATACCTATTATTACTTAAATGAAATACCGTTTGCAGATCATGGCGCATTACTCGACCCACCGACATCTGATGTCAGCGCACGTTGTGCCATGTTAATGGGCAAAGTGGCCAAAAATCATCCTGAATATGCAAACGCCTTGACGCGGACTATTGACTATTTACGCACTGAACAAGAACCTGATGGCTCATGGTTTGGACGTTGGGGGACAAATTATGTTTACGGAACCTGGTCTGTTCTACTGGCTCTTGAGCAAACTAACCTACCAAAAACAGATGACATGTACACAAAAGCGGCAACCTGGTTAAAGCGTGTTCAACGTGCTGATGGCGGGTGGGGTGAGGATAATTACAGTTATCACGACAGCAGTTTTAGTGCGAAATACCACGTTAGCACCGCATTTCAAACGGCATGGGCAGTCCTCGCATTATGTGCGGCAGGTGAAGCACATAGCGCAGAAACTAAGGCAGGCATTGACTTTATTTTGCGCACCCAAAAAGCAGATGGCGTATGGAATGATAAATGTTTCACTGCACCCGGATTTCCAAAAGTGTTCTATTTGAAATATCATGGTTACGATAAATTTTTCCCTTTGTGGGCACTTGCTCGCTATCGTAATGAATTGGATAAAAAGTGATAACAGGAATTATTGTTGCCCTCGCTGAAGAGCTTAGTACACTAAAAACGTTGCCGGATGCCCTTTGGGAACGGAGTATGCGCCGTGGTAAATTTATTTTCTTAACGGACAATGTTATGTTGATATACTCTGGCGCAGGCGCACAAAACGCCCGCAAGGCGGCTGAACTCGCTATTAACAAAGGCGCAACGCAACTTATTAGTTGGGGTTGCGCTGGCGCATTAAGTCATGAGCTTAAAATGGGCGATTTAGTGTTAGCAGATAGCTTACTTGACAGTGATGGAACACTAACGCCTGTCAACGCGGCATGGCATCAACATACTAAAACCATTTTAGGCTCGAAGGTGGCAATTTATAAAGGCTCATTACTTAACAGTCATGAAGTGATTTCAACCGCACAAGAAAAGCAAGCTATCTACGAAAAAACAAACGCACTTGCTCTAGATATGGAAAGCCATGCTATTGCGCAAGTTGCTCAACACTACGCACTCCCATTTATTGCAATACGCGCCATTGCTGACCCATCAACAATGGATTTACCTGTCGCGATTTCTCGTGCATTGAATGAGGAAGGTGAAATTGAAATTTCAAAAATCATTTTTTCTCTTGCACGCAATCCAAAAGAAATTCCACATATAATTCAGATTGGGCAATATTTCCAAATAGCAAAACAAAAATTAGCCACTGTCGCAGAGCAATTACCCCAAATCATTGCATTTCAGTCTGCGTCGGACTGATATAATTGTCAGCAGTCGTTTCCCTTTTTGATTGCCTTTTATACCTAATGAAGCATACCACGCCTTTTTTTTCGCGCCTGAAATTTTGGTGCAACCAACAAATTGTTACTTTTCCATGGATTGTCGTTACTTTTGCCCTATTGCTTTGCATAGGCACCAGTTACTACGTTTATGAACATTTAGCCGTGAACACCAACACCGCTGAAATGCTGTCACCCGACTTACCTTTTCAGAAAAATCAACGCCATATAGACGAAGCCTTCCCCCAAGATGCTTACACAACCCTATTTGTCATTGATGCGAATTCACCCGAAGAAGCCTCTCAAAGTGCAACACAATTAGTGAATTTACTGCACGAGAAACAAGATCGTTTCTCATCTGCTTATATTCCAACCGATAACGAGTTTTTTCGTAAGCAAGCATTACTTTATTTAGACACACCCGATTTAAATACCGTTGCAGAGCAACTCACGAAGGCTCAACCATTTATTGGCCATTTAGCGCAAAATTACTCTCTTGACGGTTTGTTTGACATTATTGGACAAGCGTTAAGCGAAAAACAACAAGCACTGCCCATGGATTTAAATCCTCTGTTGATGGCTGTTGACAATACCCTTAATGCGCAACTAGGCAACAAAAATCAAGCTCTGTCGTGGCAAACTCTACTCGCCAATAACAAACTCAGCGACGACGCAAAACGTGTACTCATTGTAGCTAAACCTATCGTCCATTTTGATGAAATGTTACCCGTCGATGCAGCGCAAGCCGCCGCGCATGAAATTGCGAATCAGGTCATGCAAAATAATCCCAATGTGCGTGTACGCATCACTGGCGAAAGTGCGCTTGAACATGAAGAACTCGAAAGTGTGACAAATGGCGCAACACTTGCCGGTATCGCCTCTCTTATTCTGGTGTTTGTCGTGCAATGGATTGGTTTTCATTCACTGCGTTTGCTCGTCATTACCTATGTTGTATTAATCATGGGATTAATTTTAACTGCGGGTTTTGCAACCATGACTGTCGGTCATTTAAATGTAATTTCGATTGCCTTTGCCACGCTCTATATCGGTCTTGGTGTCGATTATGCCGTGCATATTTGTTTGTATTATCGAGAACGTAAAACCCGTGGTTACAGCAATCTTGAAGCGATTCATCACAGTATCAGCGGTGTTGGATCATCTTTGTTTTTATGTGCATTAACAACGGCATTGGGATTTTTAGCGTTTATTCCTACCGATTATGCGGGTGTTTCGGAATTAGGGATTATTTCTGGCGGGGGTATTTTTATTGGATTGATTATTTCACTCACCGTCCTACCTGCACTTTTCTGCATTCTGCCGGTCAATCATCCAAAACCCATTAAATCGGCTTTCGCACCCCAATTTATTGTGACGTTTCCGTTTCATTATGCAAAACATATTCGTATTGTATCCATTCTATTGGCTATTGGCTCATGCGCTGTCTTAACCCATTTAACTTTTGATGCAAACCCTATCAATTTGCGTGACCCAAATAGTGAATCTGTTTCAACGATTAAAGAATTGCTGAAATCTAAAAATGAATCGCCTTTTGCTGTATCGGGTTTAGCCACTAATTTGGATGATGCAAAAGCATTAGCCGCTAAAATGAAAACGTTGCCTGCCGTACATGAAGCGATCACTTTAGAAAGTTTTGTGGCTGAAAATCAAGCAGAAAAACTCGCCATTATTGAAGATTTGAACTTAATGCTGGGAAATCAACTTGAAAATTTCAATGTCGCTTTACCAGAAAATCATCAGCAACGTGACGCCTTGATTAAGTTCAATGAAAAGCTGAAAAGTGCCATTGAATCCAAAACCCAAAATGCACCCATCGACACACTTGAAAAACTGCAAAGTCATATTCAAATTTTCGTCGATGCCCACGCTTATGAGCCAAGCGTTTACGCGCAACTTGAAAAAAATGTTTTAGGTCTTCTGCCATATACTCTTGAGCGTTTGCGGACGAGCTTGGGTGCTAGCGAGTTTGAATTAAAAGACATTCCTGATGACATTCGCTCGCATTGGGTTAGCAGTGAAGGGCTTTATAAAGTTTTTATCTCACCGGCAAAAGATCAAAATATTGACAGTAATATGAAAGAATTTGTTGCCCAAATTCAAAGCCTTGATAACGCGGTGTCTGGTCTTCCCATCGCGAATGAAGCAGGTGGTGAAGCTGTGGTAAAAGCCTTTTTACAAGCCTTTGGTGGCGCATTTTTGGCCATTACTTTAGTACTTTGGGCTATTTATCGTCATTTTAAACACATGGCGCTCGTGATTGCCCCCTTAATGCTGGCTGCCCTCTTAACCGGCGCAACAAGTGTCCTACTTAATAATCCCTTTAATTTTGCGAATGTAATTGCCCTGCCCTTACTTTTAGGCATGGGGATTGATAGCAGTATTTTGATTATGCACCGATTGCATTTTAATTTGAGTGAAAACGAAAACTTGCTACATAGTAGTACCACGCGTGGCATTATTTTCAGCTCAATTACCACCTTATGCAGCTTTTCGAGTTTATCGTTTACGCATCATCAAGGCATGGCAAGTATGGGATTGCTACTATCGATTGGATTATTTTTCACAGTAGTTTGCTCGCTAATTGTCCTGCCCGCTTGGAGTGGGAAACGGGTTTAAAATGGCAACATTAACATTTATACAACTCGCTCAAAAAGTATTAACGGAAGTCAAAAGCCCTTTATCTATTGAAGAAATTTGGAATTATTGAATTAATATGTGAATTGAATTTTACGAATTTGCGTGAAGCTTTTTTTCAAGCTGTTTCAAATTCTTCATGGGCGCACGAAGGTTATTTATGTGCAGCCGAAATTTCAGAAGATGCTGATTTTTTATCTGAAATAAAACGACTGTCTACGTCCTTTGGCATCGGTCTTATTCATTTAGATACAAACGCCCCAGATTCAAGTAGGATTATTTATTCAGCAAAATCAAAAGACCATTTAGACTGGGAATCGATGAATAAACTTTGTATCAACACAGATTTCCAAGAATTTTTAAAACGAATTAAAAATGATTTAACCATCAATGAAATACACAAAGCACAGTACGATAACGTATTATCCACTGAAGAACTTATAGAAAAATTTAAACACTAACCATTTTGGACTATAAAAACCATGACATTCAAAATTGCCAACCTTTTAGAAGAACACAGCAACGATAAATTCGATTTGCATGAACAATTTTTAAATAATCAAATGGTACGTGTTTTAAAAACCATTGGTTATGACCGCCATTATAAAAAAGCAGTCGGACAATATCTCTATGACCAAGAAGGCACAGAGTATCTGGATTTGCTCAGTGGATTTGGTGTATTTGCCATTGGACGCAATCACCCAACGGTAATTGAAGCACTCAAAGAAGCGCTAACATTGGAATTACCGAATTTAGTTCAACTTGACGTGTCAATCTTAAGCGGTCTGCTCGCAAAAGAAATTCTCAAAACAACGCCCGACAACTTAACCAAAATGTTCTTTTGTAATTCAGGAACAGAAGCCGTTGAAGCAGCCATTAAATTTGCCCGTTTCACCACAAAACGCGACAAAATCGTTTTTTGTGAACACGGATACCATGGTTTAACGATGGGGGCATTGTCGCTTAATGGTGAAAACATTTTCAAAGAAGGCTTTGGCTCACTTTTACCGAGTTGTGAAGCGATACCGTTTAATGATTTAGTCGCACTCGAAAAAGCGTTAAGTGGTAAAGACGTTGCCGCCTTTATCGTGGAACCTATTCAAGGTAAAGGCGTGAATATGCCTGATGATAATTATTTGCCCGAAGTTGAGCGTTTGTGTAAACAATATGGAACATTATTTGTTGCTGACGAAGTGCAAACTGGTCTAGGTCGTACGGGTAAATTCTGGGCGGTGAATCATTGGAATGTCGAGCCCGATATGATATGTATGGCAAAAGCCTTATCAGGCGGATTTGTTCCGGTGGGTGGCGTTGCCATTACCGATAGAATTATGGACACGGTCTATAACCGCATGGATAGAGCGGTTGTGCATGGGTCAACCTTTGCTAAAAACAATATGGCTATGGCGGCGGGTCTTGCTACTCTGCACGTTATTGAAAATGAAAAATTAGTCGAAAATAGTTTCACACGCGGCAATGCTATTATCCAGCACTTACATGCCCTAAGAGGAAACTATGAATTCCTAAAAGAAGCGCGTGGCAAAGGCATGATGATTGCCATTGAATTTGAGCAACCCAAAAGTTTAACGCTCAAAGCCGCATGGGCGATGCTTGAGGCCGCAAACAAAGGCTTGTTCTGCCAAATGATTACCATTCCCCTTTTCAAAGAACATCATATTTTAACGCAAGTTGCCGGTCATGGTATGAATGTTGTGAAACTCCTACCCCCTCTCAATTTGAACCAGAAAGATTGCGACACCATTGTGGAGGCGTTTGATAAAACCATTGCTGATACACATAAAATTGGTGGTTCCATTTGGGATTTAGGAAAAAATTTAGCCGGCCACGCGCTGAAAAATAGAAAAGGTTAATTCTCAATTATTTTACGTTATGAACAAAAAACATTTATTTTTCTTACTGTGGCTTTGTGTGTCGCAAAATGTATTTGCGCACGCCGTCATTACAGATTATTCACTAAAAATAACGCCCATCCACGCCAATCATGCGGATAAAGTTGAACTGCGTTTTAATTCAAAAATTGAGCTGGCACTTTCACAGATTTTTTTAGTTAGCAAAGGCGATAAACACGAATTATTAAACGCACGTAATGGAAAAAATCAAGGGCAAATTGTCATTGATATTCCCCCATTGACTGCCGGTGACTACGCACTGCGCTTTAAAGTTTTTGCCGCTGATGGTCACTTGACCGAAGACGTCATTCATTTTTCGGTTTCAGAGTAGGATTCTCGTTATGGCAGGTATTGCAGACTTTTTGGATTCACTCATTGGCGGTTTTGATTTAATTTGCTATGCGCTACTCATTGGTGGCTTGTTTTGGAGTATTTTTTTACTTCAACCGTGGAAAGCAGAAAAAAATCCAAGCGGACTTTTAATCGATAAAACAATTACTTTAATTTATACAGGTGGTTTTTGGTTAGCTGGGGCACAATTATTTAAAATTGTGTTGAAAGTCTGGTTAATGGCGGCAATTTTAGAAAAATCACCTTTCCCTGAATTTGCGCAAACCACGCAATTTATTGGTGGATTTATTCGCGCTGCGTTGACATTGGCGTTGGCGAGTTATATTTATCACTTCGTCAAACGAGCGCCATTCTCAAAAACCGCTTGGCAAAATGCTGGCTGGCTTTCATTACCCATGATTATCTCAGGCGCATGGCTAGTTCATGGAGCGGGACGCTTTGAAAATCAGACTATTTTGATGTCGCTAACTGTCATTCATCAAATTGCCGCGGCAGCTTGGATTGGCGGTGTGTTTCAACTGCTTAACGTCTGGCAATTAGTAAAAACTAAAAAATTATCTACCGACTATTGGACGCAATTGTTAACACAATTTTCCACCTTAGGAATCATTTCTGTAGCCCTGATTTTCATTTCTGGTGTTCCGTTAGCACTGCAATATATCGACACTTGGAATGGACTGGTGGGAACGGGTTATGGCAATTTACTGCTAGTAAAAATTGCCTTACTCTTTATTGCACTCTATTTTGCCAGTCTCAACAGACGCGCGGCGACATCGGGTAATGTATATACCCTCACCCAATATGTTCCTCATTACATTGAAGCTGAAACCTTTGTATTAATTACGTTATTATTTACCGCGGCGAGTCTTGCATCACAACCCCCCGCCATTGATATTCCAACGCTAACCGCAAGCTGGCAAGAAGTCCTCAATACCTTCGCACCACAAGTTCCGCGTATAAATTCCCCTACGCACACTGATTTAATTGCTGGTGAAGCAGGACGCACAGCCATTATCGATCAAATTCCATCGATTGCAGCAACAGAGTGGTCCAATTATAACCACAACATTGCAGGCATTTTTTTAACTACAATGAGCTTTTTTGCGATGCTTTCCTATTTGCGTTATCCGCTGCTTGCGTTTTGCAAATACTGGTCTGTTGGATTTATTGCACTGGGCATTTTTCTATTTTTCCGTAGCGACGCGGAAACGTGGCCACTAGGCCCAATTGGTTTTTGGGAAAGTACCTTTAACAATGGTGAAGTACTCCAACATCGCATAGCCACTTTGCTTGTATTTACACTCGGATCCATTGAATTGTCTTCACGATTAAAACCAAACTATTCACAAAAACTACCGTTCGTTTTCCCCATTTTAGCGGCATTTGGTGGATTGATGCTGTTGACACATTCACACGTTGGGTTTCAGCCAAAAAGTGCTTTTTTAATTCAAGTAGGTCACACTAGCATGGGCATTTTTTCGCTCATTTTAGCCTGCGGACGATGGCTTGAATTAAAATTGGATGCGACTAAACGTGCATTAGCGGGTTTTATTTCGGTGGCAGCACTCTTTCAAATTGGCCTTATTTTAATGTTCTACCGTGAACCTCTTTATTAAAGTTTAAAAACATGAAAACATCCTCACCTCGCTTAGCGTGGGCAATAACGGGTTCAGGGCATTATATTGAAGAATGTATTGAATTTTTACTCACACTTGATAATGTCGATTTATACATTAGCCAAGCTGGTGAGGAAGTCCTTAAAATGTATGGTATTTCGCTTAGTGACTTGCGCGAAAAAATGCCTGTTTACCGCGATAAAACCGCATCTTGCCCACCTGTTGGGTTGTTTTATAAAGGCTACTATCACACGTTTGTCCTCGCGCCTGCGACCTCAAATACGATTGCCAAATGCGTGTTAGGCATTGCTGATTCACTCGTGACCAATTTATATTCTCAAGCGGGTAAATGTCGTGTTAAAAGTATCGTTTACCCTTGTGATATTGCACCCGAAATGGAAACAACGGCTCCTAGTGGTAAAGTGATGGTCTATCCGCGTAAAATTGATTTAGACGGTACAGCAAAATTGCGTGAATTTGCCTATACAGATGTGGTTGAAAGTGTCGATTCGTTAATTTTAGCGGTTAAGGCACGTTTAAAAACCGTATAATTGACGCAAGTAAACGATAAAATGGTGAATTTTTCACCCCTTATTTAAGAGATAAACACACCATGTTTCGCACCATAGACGATTATTGCGCGTCACTAGTCCTTCAATTCGACACGCCCCCCTCAAATAGACAAACGTTACTGCTAAAATTAAGAGACTATATTGCCGCTCAAATTGCGAGGCAAACAGACATCAATTCACTCTTCGTTTGCAGACATCATTCTCGGCGCAGTCATTTTGGGCAAATTTGGGCGGCGGTAATTGCGAATTTTTTCACTGTAAAACAGGTTCATACGTTTTCAAGCGGCACAGAATCCACATGAAAATTTTGCGGCTATTATGACCTGCTCTGATACCGAGCAAAACTGCCCTGTTATTTTTGGTGCAGATAAATGTATTGGCATCTGCTACGATGACCCAAAAGTAGGCGATCGTCCGCCAATGCAAGAAACAGCATACCATCGACGATGTGAACAGATCGCGCGTGAAATGTTATTTTTTTTCGCCTAACATACAAAATAAACACCATGACCACAAAAAGAAAAAAATTAGGGTTCTTAGATCGCTTTTTAACACTATGGATTTTTTTAGCTATGTTAGCAGGCGTGAGTTTGGGTTATTTTTTGCCAGAAAGTAGCGTATTTTTCGACTCACTCTCAAGTGGCACAACCAATATTCCATTAGCTATTGGCTTAATATTGATGATGTACCCCCCGTTAGCGAAAGTCGACTACAGTAAAATTCACACTGTTTTCACCAATATCAAATTACTCAGTGCAACCCTATTTTTGATTTGGATTATCGCGCCACTGCTGATGTTTTTATTGGCGTTACTGTTTTTTCATGATCAACCCGAATACATGACGGGGTTAATTTTAATTGGCATTGCACCGTGTATTGCCATGGTTATTGTTTGGAGTGAGTTGGCTGGTGGGAGCCGAGAATATACAGCCGGACTCGTCGCTATTAACAGCGTTTTGCAAATGCTGCTCTTTAGCGTCTATGCGTATTTTTTCATTACATGGCTACCGCCTTTTTTAGGATTAGCCAGTTTTGACATTACCATTACCATCGCGCAAGTGGCAGAAAGTGTTCTCATTTATTTAGGTATTCCCTTTTTTGCAGGCATAATCAGTCGCTTTGGACTTATCAAACTCAAAGGTGAAACATGGTATGACACCGTCTATATTCCGCATATTTCACCAATCACATTGATTGCATTACTCAGCACCATTGTGTTGATGTTTAGCTTAAAAGGCGCGTTAATTGTCAAATTACCTTTTGACGTTCTGCATATTGCCGCACCACTGGTAATTTATTTTATGGTTATGTTTTTAAGTAGTTTTTTTGTTGCACGCTATTTTGAGCACGACTATAGCAAAATCATCGCAGTCGCGTTTACAGCAACAGGTAACAACTTTGAACTGGCGATTGCTGTGGCTATTGGTGTATTTGGCATCAATAGTAGCCAAGCCTTTGCTGGCGTTATAGGACCACTCGTGGAAGTTCCCGTTTTAGTGTCACTCGTTAACTTAGCCTTTGGCCTAAAAAAATATTATCAACTTAGTGATTCATGAAAGAACACCTTTTATTTTTAACTGGTTCACTGGCAGAAAAACAGCTGCGAAGTATTTTGGAAAAAATGCAACCGGAATTTACTTATACGGTGCATCAACTCGGCTTAAAGGTCGCCGCATTGATGACAACGGATATGATTGCACGTCGGTTACATGAAACTTTTGATGCAACCAAAATCATAATACCGGGAAGATGCCGTGGTGACCTCAATGCCCTATCTAAAAAACTAGGGATTCCCGTTGTGCGAGGCACGGACGAAGTCAAAGATTTACCTACATTTTTTGGCAAAAAAGTTCAAATTGCAGATTTAACCCGCTATAGCGTCAAAATCTTTGCCGAAATTACCGATGCCCCAAATTTATCGGTGGATGAGATTCTGAATCGCGCGAGCTATTATCGACATAATGGCGCTGATGTGATTGATTTGGGTTGCCTACCTAGCACCCCCTTTCCACATTTAGAAGAAGCCATCTTTGCCTTAAAAGAAGCAAATTTTCGGGTCAGTTTAGATTCACTTGAATCTGACGATTTACTGCGTGGAGGTAAAGCGGGCGCGGATTATTTACTCAGTTTGCATGAAGGTACTCTTTGGATTGCAGATGAAGTGGCGTCAACACCTATTTTAATTCCACAAACGCATGAAGATTTATCCTCTCTCGATCGCGCAATTGCAATTATGCAATCGAAAAACCGCCCTTTCATTGTCGATCCTATTCTAGATCCTATCCATTTTGGTTTTACGAAATCAATTGTCCGCTATCATGATGTTCGTGAAAAACATCCTGATGTTGAAATGATGCTTGGCGTTGGCAATATTACCGAGTTAACTCACGCGGATACAAGTGGAATGAATACCTTACTGCTCGGCATTTGCTCAGAGCTTAATATCAATCATATTCTCGCCACGCAAGTGAGTCGCCATGCGAGTCGTGCAATTAAAGAAGCCGATTTGGCGCGTCGCATTCTGTTTGCCGCAAAAGAGCACGATACACTCCCAAAACACATCAATGCCGGCTTAATGGCCTTGCATGAAACTGCGCCCTTCCCCTATTCACTCAACGAAATTGAAGAATTGGCAACGCAAATTAAAGATCCAAGCTATCGCATTCAAACCAGCGAAGAAGGATTACATATTTTTAATCGTGATAGTTTTCAAAGTGCCAAAGATCCTTTTGAGCTCTACCCTAAACTGGGAGTTGAAAACGATGGTGGTCATGCGTTTTACTTAGGTGTTGAGCTGGCTCGTGCAGAAATCGCCTGGCAACTGGGGAAACGTTTTACACAAGATCAAGCCTTAAACTGGGGATGCGCCTTTGATAGCGATGAATCCATCGTTGATTTACATTCTTTTAAACCTGCCGGAACCACTTTACAAAAAAAATCATGATTCAAGAACTCATCGTCACTACTCAAAATACGGCAGGTCACGTTCATCTCGCACCAATGGGCATTCATATTCATGGCGATGAAATCCATATATTACCTTTTCGCCCGTCAACCACCTTATCTAATCTACTGGAAACGAAAACAGCCTGTTTAAATTATTGCGATGATGTACGCGTCTTTGCTGGCTGTTTAACCGGCAGACGTGAGTGGAAAGTCAATGGATTAGTTTTAGATGGTGCATTGGCGCACAGTGAAGTTGAATTAGTGCGAATGGAAGAAGATGATTTGCGCCCAACATTAATTTGCAAAGTATTGCGCACGGTCAATCATTCACCGTTCATGGGATTTAATCGCGCACAATATGCTGTCCTAGAAGCCGCAATTTTAGTGAGTCGTTTACACCTGTTACCGTTAGAAAAAATTGACAGCGAAATTGCTTATCTAAAAATTGGCTTAGAAAAAACCGCGGGGGCGCGTGAGTATGAGGCGTGGAATTGGTTAATGAGTGACATTGACGCATTTAAAAATGGGGAAAACGTATGAATGGTATGCTCGCAAGTGTGAAAAATTGGGAAGAGGCTCAAATAGCATTAAATGCGCATGTTGATATTATTGATTTAAAACAACCCAATTTGGGCGCATTGGGTGCTTTAGACATTGAAACCATTGGTGATATGGTAAAAAAAATTGATTTTCGCTGTTCCGTAAGTGCAACCATTGGTGATTTGCCTATGCAAGCCGATATTATTTTTAATGCCGTACAAGCAACCGCAAAAACAGGGGTGGACTTTGTGAAAATTGGTTTTTTCCCCAATGGAAACTGGCTGGCTGTTATTGAAAAACTTCGACCATTAACGACTAAATATCAACTTATTGCCGTTTTATTTGCCGACGAAAATCCTGATATTCACTTTATTTCAGCGCTCAAAAAAAATGGTTTTGCGGGTGTCATGCTAGACACAATGCATAAAGAACGAGGCAATTTGACACAAATAATGCCTGTAGACTCCATCCAAATATTTGTTGCGCTCGCCAAAAAATACAACTTAATTTGTGGTTTAGCGGGATCTCTACGCGCCGAAGATATTGCCCTTTTGCTACCGTTGGAAGCCAATTATTTAGGATTTCGCGGCGCACTTTGTGCTGATCATAATCGAATACAAACCATCGACATTAAAGCCCTTCAAACTATACGTCACTTACTTCAGGCAAGACAAATTTAACAATAATTTTACATTAATTTAATGCGCAAGAATTTTCACACACTCACGCTAAAACACACAATCACAAAGAGTATTTTGTACATTTTTTCAACAGAAACCACGAGGTAAAATCAACAAATAGCCACACTATCAAAATGGGCGACAACATCGCTTTAGAGAGGGGACTCTGGCATTGACTATCCACAAAAAAATGGCAAAAAAAGAAGTTGAAGCGCGTTATTCTTTCGGATACGAATAGGACGATGATCAATGGTTAATTAAATATCTCTATTCGTCATTGATGCCTGAGCAAATTATTGATGCCTGAGCAACTTGCATTAGCGGCGCATCCACATTATCGCCATCATGCAAAACATCAGCACTGCGGTTGATTAAATTTTTTTATAAAAAAGCCGACATCTGCTAATTTGTGTCGGCTTTTTTATTTTTTAAAATACGCTTTTAATCACATCACAAATTTCATGAATTTCTTCATTAGTCAAATAAGGACAAATTGGTAATGAAAAACAACGGGCTGCAACCGATTCTGTTACAGGCAATACCACACCAGCACATTCTTCTTTAAATGCATTTTGCTGATGCAGTGGCACGGGATAATATACTGCGCAACCAATTTGCTTATCTTGCAAGGCTTTCATCACGTCATCACGTCTATCGCAAAGTAGCGTGTATTGATGATAAACATGGTGACCTAATTGATCTTCGAACGGCGTTTCTAGAGGCCATCCTGCCAGTAACTCGGAATATAGATGTGCAACGCGACGACGTTCTTGGTTATATTTATCGATATGCTTTAACTTTGCACGCAATACAACCGCTTGAATTTCATCCAAACGACTGTTATAGCCAATCACATCATGATAGTAACGCACTTCTGATCCATGATTTCGTAATTGACGAATTTTCGCAGCCGTTTCATCACAATTCGTCGCGGTTAAACCACCATCACCAAATGCACCCAAATTTTTACTCGGAAAGAAACTAAATCCTGATGCATGCCCTATGGCACCTGTTTGTTTTCCGTTAATGGTTGCACCAAATGATTGGCAACAATCTTCAATCAATGTCAGATTATGCGCATCACATATCGCTGAAATTGCCGTCATATCCGCAGGTTGCCCAAATAAATGCACTGGCATAACCGCTTTCGTTTTTGATGTAATCGCTGCTTCAATGGCTTTTGGGCAGATATTAAAGGTGCGCGGATCAATATCAACAAAAACCGGAATAGCACCGACATATTTAATCGCTTCTGCTGTAGCAATAAACGTAAAGGGTGTGGTGATCACCTCATCACCCGCGCCAATGCCTTGCGCAATTAACGCTAAATGCAGTGCATCAGTCCCCGAAGCAACGCCAATAGCGTATTTTACCCCTAAATAATCAGCAGCTTCACGCTCAAAGGCTTGCATATTAGGCCCAAGAATAAAGCTGCAATTTTCAATAGTTTGAGCAATGCCTGCTTCTATTTCATCTTTAATTTCAGCATATTGCGCTTTAAGGTTGACCATTGGGATCATATTTTTTCCTAGAATAGAGATTATTGGTGACTCGGTTCGAGCAATTGGGTTATTTGAATTGCAGTAGCTAATGCGCGACGAGCCGCATCACCAGTTACCAAAGGTTGCTCTCCAGTTTGAATACATAAAACGAACTGCTCAATTTCAGCCATCAGAGCATCACTCGTTTCAAATACCGCTTCCTCGCTGATAATTTCAGGCACGTCAGGGAACATTTCTTTTTCACCTGTGCGATATTTTTGCAAAATACGATTTTGAAAATCGACAGACGCATACGAACTAGGTCTAAACAAGCGCATTTTACGTTCAAGTTTCATACTAATTCGACTTGCCGTCACATTAGCAACACACCCATTTTTAAACGTGATACGTGCATTGGCAATATCGGTTCCTTTAGTTAAAACAGGCGTGCCACTCGCATCGATTCGCTCTACTTCGCAATTCACTAGCGCTAAAATAATATCAATATCATGAATCATTAAATCAAGCACTACGCTCACATCATTCGCACGCGGATTAAACGGGGCTAAGCGATGTGACTCAATAAATAAGGGCTTTTCATCTTTATCTAAGGCTAAAACAGCGGGATTAAAACGCTCTAAGTGCCCAACCTGCAAAATAAGATTTTTTTCTTTTGCAATGGCAATCAATTCATCCGCTTGCTCAACGGTTGTGGTAATCGGTTTTTCAATTAAAACGTGCGCACCCGCATTTAAAAAATCTTTTGCTACTTGATAATGCAGGGTGGTTGGGACAACGATACTGACCGCCTCTACATGTCCAAGCAAACTCGTATAATCCGTGAAGGCTTTCGCACCGTGTTGTTGTGCAATGGCATGAGCGGTTTCTTCATTTATATCCACCACTCCAACCAAATCGCAATCTGGCAATGTCGCGTATTTTTCAGCATGAAATTTACCTAAATAACCTGTGCCAATCACAGCGCATTTTAATTTTATCATTGAATACCCTTCACTCTTTATGAGCAATATATTGTTAATAATTGTGAAAATTCAGCGCGAGAAATTTCCTCCGCGCCTAAACTGGCGAGATGTTCACTGTAAACTTGACAATCAATCAACGCAAACCCTTGTGATTTGAGTTGATTAATGCAATGCACAAACGCAATTTTTGATGCATCACTTTGCGTATGAAACATCGACTCGCCAAAAAATATTTTACCCAATGCAATACCATATAAACCGCCTACCAACTCACCTGAGCGCCATGCTTCAAATGAATGCGCTACCCCTTCTTTGTGTAACGCGCAATAGGCTCTTTTTATCTCTTCACTAATCCATGTACCCTCTGCATTGACCCGCAATTTAGCGCAATTTTCAATGACAGAATCAAACGCATAATTTGTCGTCACCTCAAATTTCTTTTGTCTTAGCGTCTTTGCCAATCGCGTTGAAATATGAAGCTTATCGGGAAAAAGCACCAAACGTGGATTTGGTGACCACCAAAGAATCGGTTCCCCATCACTAAACCACGGAAATACACCATGCCTGTATGCATTAATCAATCGTGTACTGGATAAACACCCCCCAGCAGCAAGCAAACCGTTAGGATCCTCAAGCGCCTGACTTATGGGTGGAAACGGTTGATTGGGGTAGTACGGGTCAAGAAACGGTAATTCGATCAATCGCCTACTGCTCTAAAAACTTATCTGCATCAAGTGCTGCCATGCAACCCGCCCCGGCTGATGTAATCGCTTGTTTGTATACAGAGTCCATGACATCGCCCGCCGCAAAGACACCCGGAACACTGGTTGCTGTCGCATTACCTTCAATCCCACTCTTCACTTTAATATAGCCATGTGCCATATCAAGTTGACCCGCAAAAATTTCCGTATTGGGATTATGACCGATGGCAATAAATACGCCATGCACATCAATATCTTTTGTTTTACCATCTTGTGTATTTTTAATACGAATCCCCGTCACGCCCATCTCATCACCAAGCACTTCATCAAGTTCACTAAACCACTCAATATTTACATTTCCATTTTTGGCTTTTTCAAATAATTTGTCAGACAAAATTCTTTCGGAGCGAAATTTATCACGACGATGAATAACCGTTACTTTTGACGCAATATTCGATAAATAAAGCGCTTCTTCAACAGCCGCATTACCCCCGCCAATGACCGCAACAGGCTTACCGCGATAGAAAAAACCATCACACGTCGCACATGCCGACACACCGCGTCCTTTGAACGCCTCTTCCGATTCTAAGCCTAAATAACGCGCCGATGCACCCGTTGCAATAATTAAAGCGTCGCACGTATATACCCCACTATCACCCGTTAAAGTGAACGGGCGTTGACTTAAATCAGCGGTGTGAATATGATCAAAAATAATCTCCGTTGCAAAACGCTCAGCGTGATTTAGCATACGCGTCATTAAATCGGGGCCTTGCACGCCATCAACATCACCAGGCCAGTTATCCACTTCTGTCGTCGTCGTTAATTGACCTCCTTGTTGCATTCCCGTAATCATAACCGGTTTCAAATTCGCACGCGCGGCATAAATAGCCGCAGAATATCCCGCAGGACCTGAACCTAAAATTAACAACTTACAATGTTTTGCTTCGCTCACAAAAAAGTCTCCAAAATAATGAAATTAATAAGTTTCGAATTATGTCAATGAAATAGCGTCTCGTAAATGTTTTCTTACGTTATAATTCAATTACTGCATAAATTTATTCACTTAATTAGAAGGGACAATGTCTACAAATTATAATGATGTGCGCAACAATTTACTGGCTATGCTTGAAGAACTAGACGAGCGTTTAACAACCATCACGCAGCATGTTCGTCACACGGACAGCGACATTGAAAAAGATTCTGAAGAACAAGTCACTCAAAATGAAGGCAATGAAGTCGAGGATTACCTAGGAAATTCAGCACGACGCGAAATCAGGGCCATTAAAGAAGCGCTTGCCCGTATTGATCGCGGTGATTACCACATCTGTCAAACATGCGGAGATGTCATTAATCCTGAACGCTTAAAAGTGATTCCTTATTCCGAAGATTGTATTCAATGTGCCCAACAAGCTGAAAACTAGAAAGCGCGCTAATCATCTATAAATTTTAAGCAAAAAAAAGCCCTGCTTGACAGGGCTTTCTCTTCTATTGGCTCCCCCGGACGGGCTCGAACCGCCGACCCAATGATTAACAGTCATTTGCTCTACCGACTGAGCTACAGGGGAATAAACTTCTTTAAATGGTGCGCTCGGAGAGATTCGAACTCCCGACCGATCGGTTCGTAGCCGATTACTCTATCCAGCTGAGCTACGAGCGCGTAGTTCAGACTCCATTATGGGAGATTATTGCATTTCTGTCAAACACTTTTTTCAAAAAATGTGTCTTTTCAACGCAAATGAATTTAAAACAAAATAAATTCAACCAGTTAAAAAAATCATCTGCGATAATCAATCAATAACTTTAGGAACCAAATACAATCCCTCTTCAGTTCTGGGGGCATTTAGTTGAAAATAATCGCGTTGATTGACTTCTACGACCTCATCAACACGCAGTCGTTGCACTTGATCCATGGGATGTGCCATTGGCTTGACATAGGTTGTATCTAACTCAGCCATTTGTGTCATTAAGGTTAAAATTCCGTTTAAATCCGATGCGTAGGCCTCTACATTTTGCTTTTCAATACCCAGTCGGGCTAAATGCGCTATTTTTTTTACTTCTTCTGCTGACAACATTGCCATATCTCCACTAAATATATTTTGAATTTTATATTATCATGCCCGCAATATTTTATCGCTTGCTCAATGACATGCTTGATTGATAAAGTAACACAATTTTTATCTTCACATAAAGGACACAACTAGAAATGTTCAAGAGAATTCGCGGTCTTTTTTCCAACGATTTGTCTATAGATTTAGGAACCGCCAATACATTAATTTATATCCCCGGACAGGGTATTGTACTCAATGAACCTTCCGTTGTAGCGATAAAAGAAGATAAAATTCGTGGTGCAAAAACCATCGCAGCGGTGGGACTTGAAGCTAAATTAATGTTAGGTCGCACACCAGGAAATATTACCGCTATCCGTCCCCTCAAAGATGGTGTCATTGCAGATTTTGCCGTCACTGAACGCATGCTTCGCTATTTCATTGAGAAAGTGCATAAAAGTAAATTTTTGCGTCCAAGTCCGCGCATCTTAATTTGCGTTCCTTGCGGTTCAACGCAAGTTGAGCGGCGCGCCATTCGAGAATCGGCTGCTATGGCGGGCGCACGCGAAGTCTATTTAATCGAAGAGCCGATGTCTGCGGCAATGGGCGCGGGACTCCCTGTCGCAGATCCTTGTGGTTCTATGGTGCTTGACATAGGCGGCGGAACATCGGAAGTTGCGATTATTTCTATTAATGGGATTGTATATTCAAATTCCGTTCGAATTGGCGGTGATCGGTTTGATGAAGCCATTGTGAACTATGTCAAGCGTAATTATGGTACCTTAATTGGTGAAACCACCGCTGAACGAATTAAGCAAGAAATTGGCACGGCTTATCCTGGCAGTTTAATGCGTGAAATTGAAATTACTGGCCGCAATTTAGCCGAAGGCGTACCCCGCAGTTTCACCCTAAATAGCAACGAAATTTTAGAAGCACTTCAAGAACCACTATCTGGTATTGTGGGTGCGGTTAAGTTAGCACTTGAGCAAACCCCCCCAGAATTAGGCTCAGACGTAGCCAGTCGCGGTATTTATTTAACAGGAGGGGGGGCGCTCCTAAAAGACATAGATCGCTTAATTTCTGAAGAAACGGGATTACCTGTCCATATAGCAGAAGACCCTTTGACATGTGTTGCACGCGGAGGAGGTATGATTTTAGAAATGCTCGATAAAAAAGGCGTATCCACATTTTCTCTCGAATAAATAATCCACATCGTTGCTTGAATGTTCGCGTTAGCTAAGATCATTTCTGTTAACGCGAATGGATTTTAATTTTATTTATGGATTGTCACCATTAAACTCTTATTTGCAACCAGCTCATCAATTAACTTGCGTTTGTTGATTGCAATTATTGCATCTATCACCTTGTTAATTACCGATTACCGAAGCGAACGCTTATTTCCATTGCGTGCGACATTATCGGTATTAACGGATTCACTCAAATACGCCGTAGACTTACCCGTCAGCCTTTTTGACAAGGTATCAAGTGAATTATCAAGTTACGATACGCTAAAAAAAGAAAATACGTCACTACGCCAAGAGCAACTCATCAATAGAACGCAGTTACTGAAGTTTGATGCACTAGAGAAAGAAAATATTCGTTTGCGTGCCTTACTAGAAAATTCATTTAAATTAGGTGAACAAGTACTCATTGCAGAATTGTTATCGATTAACTTGGTAGCGGATGAGCATATTATGATTGTCAATAAAGGCACGCGCTTTGGTGTTCATCCACAGCAACCCGTTCTGGATGTTAACGGCGTGGTAGGTCAAGTATTTCGCGCCCTCCCCTTTAGCTCTGAAATTATGCTGATTACCGATCCAAATCATGCGATTCCTGTTCAAGTGAATCGCAATGGATTACTGACCATTGCCGTTGGTAGCGGCATCTCAAATCAACTCAACCTGCCTTATTTACCAAACAATGCGGATATTCGCCCCGGTGATTTATTAATTACATCGGGACTGGGGGGGGGGTTTCCTGCTGGCTATCCTGTGGGCGTTGTCGATGATTTCCCACAAACCAACAATAAAACCATTCCACACATTACAGCTACGCCAAAATCTCTACTCGATAGAAAACGTGAAGTTTTGATTGTGTGGGGCAGTAATGCGCTGATGCCGCTAACCACTCCACTAAGTAAAACTCCCGCAGATAATGAACAATAGCTATAGCGCAATGCGTATTTTCATCACCTTACTCTTTGCCATGTGTTTGCGCATCATGCCCCTGCCTGACACACTCGCCCCTCTCAATCCGGACTGGGTATTACTTGTGCTTATTTACTGGAGCCTTGCTATTCCTGAGCACGTAGGCATTGCCCATGCGTGGTTTTTGGGCGTTTTAGTGGACGTATTATTGGGTCGGCATTTTGGCCAAAATGCCCTCATTTATTCACTCGTCATTTACGCCTGCTTAATTTGGCATAAACAATTGCGCCAGTTCCCGGTGGTTCAACAAAGCGCGTTTATATTCCTATGTTTATTATTTTCACAATTGCTGTTTTTTTGGTTTAAAAATGTGCATGCCTCGGTACAAATTACGGGAATATTCTGGCTGCCCATTTTTAGCGGTACCGTACTATGGCCATTTATCTACCAACTCATGCGTTCAATTCGTCGGCTTTAACCTCCGCACTTTATATTTATGCCACGCGCTTATAGCCTTCAAGATAATTCCGTTGAAAATCGGGTTTTTTTTAATCGAATCGTTGCCGCATTTTTTATCGTTTTACTTCTGACCGCTGGACTGGTTGTTCGGCTGGTTTATTTGCAAATTGTTGGACACGACCATTACGCGACGCTGGCAAAAGAAAATAGTGTAAAAATTCAACCACTCGTCCCCGCTCGCGGCTTAATTTACGATCGCAACGGCAAAGTTCTGGCTGAAAACACACAGTCTTTTAGCCTTGAACTTATCCCTGAGCAAATTAGCGATATGGATGCAACGCTTTCACAACTGCAAAAACTACTCAATATTCCTAACGAAAAAATCGAGCAATTTCAAAAACAACGTAAACATCAAAAACGATTTATCAGCACCCCCTTACTCCTAAGTATGACGGATGAAGAAATTGCGAAATTTGCGGTAGTACGCCCGTATTTTACCGGCGTAGACATTGCCTCACGACTGGTTCGAAATTACCCCTACAGTGACCTTGCGGCGCATGTGGTTGGTTATGTGAGTCGCATTAATGAAGCGGAAATGAAAACGTTGCCCCTATCTGAATATCGAGGATCAAGTCATGTTGGAAAACTAGGCATTGAAAGCTTTTATGAAACCCAATTACATGGCAAAACGGGGTATGTCGAAATTGAGACGAACGTGCAATCACGGGCAATCAACACCTTCAATACGGTGCCACCCGTTTCAGGTGCGAACTTACATTTAACCCTCGATATTGATTTACAAAAAACCGCGTATGATGCACTTGAAGGCTATAACGGCGCTGTCGTAGCGCTTGACGTCACTACAGGTGGCGTTTTAGTGTTTTCAAGTCGCCCTGGCTTTAATCCTAATCCGTTTGTTGTCGGAATTGATTACGACGCCTATCAGAATTTGCAATCCTCTGAAAACCAACCTCTCTACAATCGCGCATTACGGGGTTTATATCCTCCCGGATCAACGATGAAACCGTTTGTCGCACTCGCGGGACTCGAATACAATGCCGTGGGATTTGAGCAAAAACACTATTGCCCGGGATTTTATCAATTACCCAATGTGCCCCATAAATACCGTGACTGGAAACATGGCGGTCACGGATGGGTCGGGATGAGTGATGCAATTACAGAGTCTTGTGACGTATATTTTTACAGCTTAGCCTCTGTGTTAGGTATTGATAATATGCACCATTTTTTACAGCAATTTGGTTTTGGTGAAAAATCAGGAATTGATTTAGTGGGCGAAAAAACAGGCTTATTGCCTTCACGCGAATGGAAAAAACAACAAAAAAATCAAAACTGGTATCCCGGTGAAACGCTCATTACGGGGATTGGGCAAGGATATTTACAAGTCACGCCCATTCAACTTGCTCGCGCAACCGCGATCCTCGCAAATGGCGGAAAAAACATCACACCGTTTCTTGTTTCTAAAATTGTCAGCCCATCCCAAACCCAAGACAATGCCCAACCCATTGAAAAAACGATTCCACTCAAAAGTAGTAATATTGCACATATTACCGATGCTATGATTAATGTTATTCACGATTCACATGGCACAGCAAAAAATATCGGCAAGCATATTAGTTATCAAATTGCCGGTAAAACAGGCACAGCCCAAGTGTTTAATATTAAACAAGAAGCGCGTTATAACGAAAATGCCATTGATTTTAAATTACGTGATCATGCGCTATTTATCGCATTTGCCCCCGCTGATAATCCTAAAATTGCCATTGCTGTGGTGGTTGAGAACGGTGGACATGGGGGCTCGGTAGCCGCGCCCATTGCTGATAAGGTTATTCAACAATATTTGGAGAGTATCAATGTACATTGAAACCCGTCATGAAGAATTTGAGAAACACTCATTTATCGGTCATATTCTGCGTAAATTACATATTGATATTCCCCTCTTTGTCACACTAGTGTTAATTTCAATTCTTAGCTTTGTCATCCTCTACAGCGCAGGCGGGCAAAGTTTAGATGTGTTAATGCGTCAAGCTATGCGCGTGGCTTTAGCCTTTACGCTAATGATATTTTTGGCGCACATTGATCCCTATCAATTCAAACGCTGGTCGGTTATTTTATTTAGTCTTGGTATTTTGCTGCTGCTAGCTGTTCTCATTTTAGGGGAAATTGGTAAAGGAGCGCAGCGCTGGCTTGAGCTTGGTGCGTTCCGCTTTCAGCCTTCAGAGATGATTAAAATTACCACTCCCATGATGATTGCATGGTACTTAGCTGAATATGCACTGCCACCTAAACCAAAACAATTACTCATCGCAAGTTTACTCATTATTTTGCCAACCCTACTTATTGCAAAACAACCGGATTTAGGCACGGCACTACTGGTAGCAAGTTCAGGCGCGGCGGTACTGTTTTTTTCAGGTCTTTCATGGTGGTTTATTATTGGCATAGGATCGCTACTCACCGCACTTACACCTATACTCTGGCATTTCATGCACGACTATCAACGCGCACGTGTCCTGACATTTTTAAATCCAGAAGCCGATCCACTCGGCCGCGGTTATCACATTATTCAATCTAAAATTGCGATTGGTTCAGGTGGTGTTTACGGTAAAGGTTGGCTTGGCAGTACGCAATCCGAACTCGATTTTCTTCCCGAAAGCTCAACCGATTTTATCTTTGCTGTCTTTGCGGAAGAATTTGGCTTATTTGGTTGCGTCAGTTTATTGATTTTATATTTGCTTATCATTGGACGTTGCCTCTATATTGCCGCGCATGCGAGTGATACTTACTGCCGGTTGCTTGCGGGCAGTTTAGCCTTCACGTTTTTTGTCTATGTTTTTGTCAATATCGGCATGGTCATTGGCGTATTACCGGTAGTGGGTGTGCCTTTACCGTTAGTGAGTTATGGGGGGACATCCATTGTGACACTGTGCGCGGGATTTGGAATTTTAATGTCCATTCATACCCACAAAAAATTATTACACAATTGAAACCGTAATTTAAACCAATTCACGGTACAATGCGTCAAGGAAAATAAATTTTCTCAATAACCCCGTCCATTCAACGTTTTTAAAAGGTGAATTTTATGAATTTCAGCGATTTCCTTAGTGAGTTAAAAAGCAAAGCCAGTGAATTAAAAACACAGGCACTAAAATTTAAAAACAAAGATTTCTTAGAAGCCGCTATGGCCGGTTCCGCGCTGATTGCGATGGCTGATGGGCAGATTAGCTCAGAAGAAAAACAAAAAATGATTAAATTCATTGAAAATCACGATGCTTTATCTATTTTTACCACCAGTGACGTAATTAAAGCCTTTCAAGATTTTGTCGGTCAAATTGAATTTGATAAAGATATTGGCGAAGCAAAAGCCTATTTAGCGATCGGTAAAATGAAAAATAATGAAGAAGCCGGACGTTTACTCGTTCGCATGATTATTGCCATTGCCTCATCAGACGGTAATTTTGATTCGCATGAACAAATTGTTGCTAGCAAAATTGCTAAAGAACTGACCTTAAATCCATCAGAATTTGGTTTAAATTAATCAATGAGCGCCAGCGAAAAGTTTACGGTTATTGAAAGCGAACGTATTGCTGGCGCCACGTTTGATGTTGTGCGTTATGACTCGCTTCAAGGCTCGGATGACCTCAACGTAGCCGAAAAAATATTTTTTGCAAATCAGGCCAAGATTTATTTAAAAATGGTGCGAATCACACTGCAAAATAGCGAAGTACTCCTAGAACCGAGTG
>JBDLTP010000032.1:0-69641 GCA_039805765.1 Pseudomonadota bacterium | reverse complement strand
TTGCTATCAAGTACGACGTGACTTATTTTCAAATGTGGTGCGTTCTTTCATTTCCGAATGTGTTTTTACTACAAATAGTTTGAATCCATCTTTTGCGCCTGTCGTCAATGCGTAACTTCTACATGGTATAAAATTAATGAATTATTAGTATTTTTTTGGCGATATTGCCGTTAACATATTGATAAATAATAGAACCAATGAATATTTTAATGTTTGATCAGGCCTTCCGGCTTTCATTGATTTTGTTTTTATTTTTTCTAAATCGTTTTCTAATAGTCGCAAATTGATGTTGCGGTGTTAATCAAGCAGGTCATTATGTTAGGCGGGTTGACATGTGTTGATCATTGCAGTTTTACGCATGCTTTATCCAAATGCTGGGGACTTGGGGAGCTTTCTAGTATTGAATATGCCTTGCAAAATAAAGAAAATACGTTATAAATTCTTGATGACGCGTTGGCACGTAAACAGGCCATTCGCAAAGGATTGATTAGTGTCAGCGAGCCATATTTAAACCAAGACTCTCGTGGCTGATAATTCTCAGTTAGTGAACATAGAATCCCTCGTATTTGGGGTATTATAAAATTGATGTGGGAGATAAAGCATGATGTTGCGAACCGTTTCTTGTTCCCTTTTATTCCTTTTGTTGCAATCACAAGGTTACGCCTACGAGTCAGCGGGGCAATCTTTCAAGATTGATGTGCTAACGGAGCAAAAGGATTGTATTTGGGGTTTTGACTTTTTACCCAGTGGGAATATCGTATTCACTCAGCGCGATGGGGAGTTAAAACAGCTTAACGTCAATACGCATGACGTGATAACCATTAAAAACATTCCAGAAGTGGCGGCCACGGGGCAGGGCGGTTTACTTGATGTTCGCGTCCATCCAAAGTTTAATAGTACACACTGGCTCTATTTGACGTATTCGGTCGCATTGCCCAGTGGCATGACAACGCGACTTGCTCGCGCAGAACTTGTCGATGGGGCTCTAACGCACTTTCAGGTTTTATTCACGGCATTTGAAGCTAATGACAATCGTATTCACTTTGGTGGGCGCATTGAGTTTGATGGTCAGGGGCATTTATTTCTGTCGATGGGCGAGCGTAATGAGCGCGATAAAGCTCAAAGCCTAAGTTTTGACAATGGTAAAATTTTGCGAATCAACGACGATGGTAGTATCCCCAGTGACAATCCATTCGTTGATACCGCAGGTGCCAGGCCTGAGATTTGGAGTTTAGGGCATCGCAATCCCCAAGGCTTAGCTATTCATCCGCAGACGGCTGAGTTGTGGGAAGCGGAGTTTGGTCCATTAGGCGGGGATGAAATCAACTTAATTAAGCCCAGTCAAAATTACGGATGGCCGGTGATCACCTACGGGCGTGAATATTATGGGATGAGCATTGGTGAAGGAACAAGTAAAGCAGGTATGCAGCAGCCAATAGCTTATTATGTGCCGTCAATTTCACCTTCAGGTATTGGTTTTTATGATGGCGAGGCTTTTCCGCAATGGAAAGGTAATTTGTTCGTTGCGGCACTGAGTGGTCAAAAATTGCAAAGACTCGTTATTGACAATCATCGTGTGGTGAGTCAAGAAGCGTTACTCACTGATTTGAAATGGCGCTTTCGTCATGTCAGGCAGGGTATAGATGGCTTTTTGTACATTTCAACGGATGAAGGAAAATTAGTCCGTATTTCCCCTTGATGCAATATGTAGTAGTATGAAAAAATAGAATCAAATTGAATTGACATTACAGCCTCCAACTCAACATGACAAATGCGACAGTGCAACCTATAGCGACCATGACTCGCGCCATTTTGATTTCAAATGAAGATGTGCCCATCGAGATATTGGCGAAGTATCACGCTGATAAAATTTGGCGTCCTGCAATAAAATTAAAAAAGTGTCCGCTGCCGCTGTTTATGGGCAAGGTATCCGCAGGATTTCCTTCACCTGCGGATGACTACATTGAAAAGACGCTAGATTTAAACGAGTTGCTAGTTCAAAAACCGGCGGCGACTTTTTTTGCCCGTGCGCAAGGAAATTCCATGATTGGGGCTGGGATTTTCCCTAATGATATTTTGGTCGTTGATCGCTCAATTGAGCCGGTATCAGGCAAAGTTGTTATTTGCGCCATTGATGGAGAACTCACGGTGAAACGACTGATTATGGACAACGGGCAGTGGAAATTACAATCCGAAAACACCGATTATCCCGATATTATGATTTATGAAGAAATCGATATGGTCATTTGGGGCGTGGTCACGAATGTGATTCATTCGCTGTAATGAAAACGCAGACGTGCTTTGCTTTGGTTGACTGCAATAACTTTTATGTGAGTTGTGAGCGTGTATTCCGTCCTGATTTACGAGATAAGCCTGTTGGGGTTCTGAGTAATAACGATGGCTGTTTTGTGGCACGCTCAAGTGAAGTGAAGCAACTGGGCATTAAAATGGGGACGCCACTCTTTAAAGTACAAGACCTAGTGGATACGCATGGAATTACGTTGTTTTCGTCCAATTATGCGCTTTATGCCGATATGTCATCGCGCGTGATGTCCACGCTTGAGAGCTTTGCGCCTCGCATGGAAGTGTATTCCATTGACGAAGCCTTTTTGGATTTCTCCGGGATGCGCGAAGACCTTGTGAGCTATAGCCAAGGCATCAGAAAAACAGTGCAACGATCAACAGGTATTCCTGTCAGTGTCGGCATTGCGCCAACAAAGACGCTGGCGAAACTCGCTAATTACGCGGCAAAAAAGTGGAAAAAAACACAGGGCGTTGTTGATTTATCGGATCCCGTGCGTCGTCATAAGTTAATGCAACTCACGCCAGTTGGTGAGATTTGGGGAATTGGTTCACGAACACAGCAAAAGCTCAATACTATGGGCATTCACACCGCTTACGACTTAGCGATTCAATCACCACAGACGATTCAAAAACAGGTTAACATTACGGTGAGTAAAACCGTCATGGAACTCAATGGCGTGTCTTGTATTGAGCTTGAGCCGATGTCACCCGATAAACAGCAAATTGTCTGTTCACGTAGTTTTGGGCAGCCCTTAACGAGTGTGGCTGATATATCGCAGGCGCTGAGTGAATACTGTGTCCGCGCTGCTGAGAAACTGCGGAGGCAACACTCGAAAGTGCATTGCATCAGCGTGTTTGTGCGCACGAATCCGTTTAGTCGTTGTGATAAGCAGTACGGTCGCAGTGCCACGTTAAAACTCGATGTTGCCACGCAAGATACCCGCGTGATTGTGACTACTGCAAATACATTATTGAATCATCTTTACAAAGCAGGTTATCGCTACCAAAAGTGCGGTGTGCAATTAAGTCATCTTGTGCCTGTGAGTAGACCTGAGCAAATGATATTACTCGATAGCCAACGTGCCGCGCTACCCAAAGAAAACCCCACACTCATGGCTACCATTGATAAAATCAATCGCACGTTTCCAAAAAGTATCACCCTTGGCTCTGTAATGTCTAAGGGGGCATGGCAACCTAAAGCGAATCAATTATCGTCGCATTATACGACCAATTGGAACGAATTAATGGTGGTCAAATAATGCCTTTATTCATACGTTACTAGCCTAAGTCCACCACTGCCAATCAACAGGAGCGAATCCATGAATCGACGACTTTTTGAACATATACGCCATCAGTTTCGGTTGGATTTACATGGCATACATGGCGTAGCGCATTGGTCACGTGTCCAGTATTTTGGTTTGAAAATAGCGCAGGAAGAAAATGCTCGCCCCGATGTGGTGAAGTTATTTGCGCTACTACATGACTCTCAACGTGTATCAGATAAGTATGATCCTGAGCATGGAAATCGGGCAGTTGCCTTTGCACAGGAGATACGCGGTGAGCTTTTTGATTTGGATAATCATGGATTTGATCTGCTTTGCGAGGCGCTTGCGGAGCATAGCAATGGACTCACAGAGGCGGATGTGACCGTGCAAACTTGTTGGGATGCCGATAGAGTCGATTTGGGGCGTATCGGTGTTTATCCGAATGCAAAATTGCTCTGCACAAGCACAGCAAAAAATCCTGCGTTTATTCATCGAGCATGGGCAATGACAAATAAGGGGTAGCAACGCTATTTTAAATACTGAGTGGATTTAGAATTAAATACCAATTAATAAATCGCCTTCGACAACTTTACTGTATTTTTATGGCTGACGTTTTATACGCTTCTGTGTATTTGTTTCTCATCTTTTGACACCTCATTTTGTTTAGACTATTTTACAAAATTTGTGTCCTGTTTAGTGTAGCGGGATCACTTTTAACTACATATTATTTTATTGATAAATGTAATTTATTTGATAGATAATAAGTAGGGCTAGGAGGTTCCAGAATTACTTTTATTCTCGAAATAGAATTTAAATTACATTTTTTTATCCTATAAGGTCTAGTGAAGTGTTCAGAAAGCTAAAAAGCTAACTGGGACTACAACTGGGACTAAAAATGAATTATTTCACTAAAAATAAAAAAGGCTTAGGTCATGATAACCTAAGCCTTTGATTATATTGGAGCTGGAGATGGGACTCGAACCCGCGACCGGCTGATTACAAATCAGCTGCTCTACCAACTGAGCTACACCAGCAATATGTGATACATTATAAAGGTATTTTTACTTTATGCAACCTAAAAATTATGAGACCGCATTTTTATTTACATATTATTACAGAAACTCAATCATTAAATTTTGTGCTAAATTCTGAAATTACAGAAACTTACGCGATATCATCAGCCAGGAACGGACTGGGTGAAATACGCGGCAGTGAATGCACTCCACGCGGATGGCATTGCGTTCGTGCTAAAATTGGACAAAATGAACCATTGCAACGTGTGTTTGTTGCAAGACGCCCAACAGGTGAAATTTATACGCGTGAATTAGCGCATAAATATCCTAATCGAGATTGGATATTAACCCGTATTTTATGGCTTGATGGATTAGAGCAGGGCATTAATCGTTATGGCTTATGCCATACAGCATCACGTTATATTTATATTCACGGATGCCCTGATGAATTGATAAATGGTGAAGCGGGATCGCATGGTTGTATTCGTATGAGAAATGGAGATATTTTGGCGTTATTTAACCGTATACCTGTTGGGACAAAAGTATTCATTGAGTAAAAATTAAAGCAGGTAAAATCAGTTGTCTTCGCAATGTTTCGTTATAATGTTCTATATTGACATGTATTTGTAAAAGCATTGGGGGAGAATAAAATGCAAAATAGCACGGCACACAAAATTATTATTGTAGGTGGCGGCGCTTCAGGTCTTGAACTAGCGACGTGTTTAGGACGCAAGTTAGGCAAAAATAACAAGGCTGAAATTACGTTAATTGATGCAACGTCGACACATATTTGGAAACCACTTTTACATGAAGTAGCCGCGGGTACACTAGATGAAGCAGAGGAAATTGAATATTTAGCGCAAGCCCATCGCAATCATTTTAGATTCCGTTTAGGACGCATGGAAGGCTTAAATAGGGAGACGAAAGAAGTGTTTGTGAGTCCAACGTTAAATGATCAAGGTGAAGAGCTTATCCCGCGTCGCGTGTTTATTTACGATACGTTAGTGATTGCTATTGGCAGTGTGAGCAATACGTTTCATATTAAAGGTGTGGATGAACATTGTTTGTTTTTAGATACGACTTCTCAAGCGTTTAAATTTCAAAAACAATTAGTTGAATCCTATATCAAAAGTCATGCAACAAAATCGAGTCAACAGCCGTTGTCAATTGCCATTGTAGGTGCAGGTGCAACAGGGGTTGAACTGTCCGCTGAGTTACATGAAGTGACGGACTTGCTCGCGGTTTATGGTTTAGAAGAGTCGAGTAATGTAACGCTAACCATTATTGAAGCAGCCGATCGCTTGTTGCCAGCATTGCCGACTAATTTAGCTATTGCCACGCAACAGCAACTCATTAAATTAGGCATTGATTTAAAGTTAGGGCGTCGCGTGGTCGAGATTACTAAAGAGGCTATTTTGACACATGATGGTGAAGTGATTGAAGCGCAAATGAAAGTTTGGGCAGCTGGGATTAAAGCGCCTGATTGGCTTGATCACTTAGATGGGTTAAATACCAATAGTATTAATCAACTCATTGTGGATAAAACACTTAAAACCAATGATAATGATATCTTTGCGATGGGGGATTGTGCGGCATGCGTTTGGGATCGTCATGATGAAAATGTGCCACCACGCGCTCAAGCTGCGCACCAACAAGCATCAACGCTTTCAAAAACGTTAGTTAACAGATTAAAGGGGGGCGCGCCCACGGAGTTTGTATACTACGACTATGGATCACTTGTATCGCTTGGAAAATATACGACGGTAGGTAATTTAATGGGAAACTTAATGGGGTCAGTGAGTATTGGCGGATTTATTGCTAAAATTGTGTATTTGTCGCTTTATAAAATGCACCAAATTGCGATTCATGGACATTTTCGGACGTTGATGTTAACCCTATCGAATTTATTTAGACGTACCACACACGCTAAAATAAAGATGCACTAATCTGTTTTAGCTGACTACTTTCTTTTACTTCACATTATCACTTAAAAAAATAAAAAATAATCATGTTTGAAATTGAATACGAATTCCGAGAAGAAGATTTAATTCACTTTAATGAAGTGCAATTTACCCGAAATGAAGATATACAGGCAAATATTCGCAAAAATCGTTGGTTAGTGCCTGCGGTCATGGGTTTGATTGGTGGATTTTATTATTTCTATTATAGTGATAAAAATTCTGCAGCGTATATTGTCGTTATTGCGGCACTTTGGGGTTGGTTATCACCCAAAATAATGATGCTCGATTTACGCCGTCAGATTCTCAATAATTATACAGCTAAAGAAAAAAATGCCATGTTTGGTATTTACACGCTCACTATTGACCCAGCGCAAGCGAATTACTTAATTGAAAAATCGCCCAGCGGTAAACATAAAATGCAATGGGAAGATTTAGTCCGTGTCGAATACAGTAAACATTATGTTTATATTTATATTACATTGAGTACTGCACTGGTGATTCCTTTGGAAACTCTAAAAAGTGGAGATGTACTCGCATTTGCAACACAAGCTGAAAAAATGATTGAGCGAGCGTCATAAAGTAAACTATGCTAAATTTCAGGAACATCACGTTACGTCGTGGCACACGCGTTTTATTTTCAAATGCGACCTTTATTCTCCATAGTGGACAAAAAATTGGCTTTACTGGCGCGAATGGGGCAGGAAAATCAAGTTTGTTTGCCATGGTGAAAAGCGAATTACACGCTGATGAAGGCGATTTTAGTATGCCGCCTAATTTAGCGGTTGCGCATGTTGCACAGGATATGCCGGCAGTTGAATCTTCTGCGCTTGATTATGTTATGGATGGCGATGTTGAATTACGTCAATTAGAAGCGCAATTAAAAATCGCTGAAGCCTCGCATGATGGCATCAAACAAGCAGAACTTCATGCTGCATTAGATGTGATTGGTGGATATAGCGCAGCGTCACGAGCTGCGCGTTTACTTGATGGCTTAGGATTTTCTGCGCCAAAAATGCAGCAAGCCGTTAGCTCGTTTTCTGGCGGTTGGCGAATGCGCCTAAATTTAGCGCAGGCGTTAATGTGTCGCTCAGATGTGTTGCTACTCGATGAGCCAACAAATCATTTGGATTTAGACGCGGTTTTATGGCTACAAGAGTGGTTAAGTTATTATGCGGGTACATTACTTTTGATTTCTCATGATCGAGATTTTCTCGATACCATTACCGATCACATTGTGAATATTGAGCAAGGAAAAGCAGATATTTATACAGGTAATTATTCTGATTTTGAGCGTATGCGTGCTGAAAAATTAGCACAGCAACAAACCGCGTATCAAAAACAACAACGTGAAATTGCGCATATCCAAAGCTTTGTAACACGCTTTAAAGCGCAGGCAACTAAAGCAAGGCAAGCGCAAAGTCGAATTAAAGCGCTAGAGCGGATGGAATTGATTGCAATGGCGCATGTTGATTCACCGTTTAATTTTACTTTTCCTGCGCCTAAAAAAATGCCAAATCCGCTGCTCTCTCTTGATGGCGTATCGATAGGCTACGTTGATAAATCGATTTTGCCTAAAGTGAGTTTGAGTATTGCACCAGGAGATCGAATTGGTTTGCTTGGATCAAATGGAGCAGGAAAATCCAGTTTACTGAAAACACTAGCAGGTGAGTTGCCGCCATTGCTTGGTGAGCGTCGTGAAGCCGAAACGCTCAATATGGGATATTTTGCCCAGCATCAACTTGAGCAGTTGCATCTTGACGAAAGCCCACTTTGGCATTTTCAACAAATTGATAAACAAGCAACTGAAAAAGAGCTTCGTAACTTTTTGGGTGGATTTGATTTTTGTGGCGATAAAGTGGTAGAAATAGTGAAGCCTTTTTCCGGTGGTGAAAAAGCACGTCTAGTTTTAGCGCTTCTTGTTTATCAAAATCCTAATTTATTATTGCTTGACGAGCCAACCAATCATTTGGATTTGGATATGTGTCATGCGTTAAGTGTTGCATTGCAGGATTTTCAAGGCGCCATGGTCGTTGTATCCCACGATCGACATTTGTTGCGTTCTGTCACGGATACCTTGTTACTTGTTAGCGATGGAAAAGTGGTACCATTTGACGGTGACTTGGATGATTACCGCACTTTACTTAGCGAGCAGAAACGTAAAAATGCCGAGCCTGATAACAATTTAGCGGATAAAACCGATTCCGTTTCGCGCAAAGATCAACGGAAAATCGATGCTGAACGTCGCCAAAAGCAAAAGCCGCTGCTGGATGCACTCAAAAAAGCGGAAATGGCTGTTGAAAAATACCACCTTCAACAACGCGAATTGGAATCACAACTTGCCGAAAGCGATATTTACGCTGAAAGCGAAAAAGCACGATTGCGTGATGTATTAGAGCGCAAAACACAAATTGACAAAGCCTTGGATGCGGCAGAGCAAACCTGGATGGAATTGCAAGAGCAAATTGATCTTTGTGATGCCTAGCGTGGTTTGATGTAATGAAATAACACGCAAATGAAATAAACTCGTAAAATACGCAACAATTAAAAAACTTTCCCTTCCCCCTCGCTTACTTTTAGCTTATGAATTTACGGAAAATTTTTACGACAGTCTCTGTCCTTATGACCGTTGCTTGCGCAACACCGGCGAATATTAAAAAAGAAACAGAATCTAAAAAAGTAGATAAATTTGAAGAGTGGAATCGTCAAGTACTCTCTTTTAATGAAGATCTAGATAATGCCATCTTAAAGCCGATGGCCAAAGGGTATCTATCTGCCACCTCATCGGAAGTTGAGAAAGGGGTGACCAATTTTTTTAATAATATTGACGATATAGGCGTTGCCGTCAACGATTTACTGCAATTTAAAATTACGCAAGGCAGTATGGATGTGAGTCGCTTTGTAGTCAATACAACTGTGGGGGGACTTGGCGTTGTTGACGTCGCTCAAATGATTGATTTACCGAAACATAATGAAGATTTTGGTCAAACATTGGGGTTTTGGGGTGTGCCATCAGGTGATTATTTAATGCTCCCTTTTGTTGGGCCTAGTTCTCCACGTGAAGCCGTTGGTTTGCTGGGTGATGCGTTGCTTAATCCTTTCAATTATACGTTTATTTTTGGTGGAGGCGTTGCGGTGTCAGCTGCAACCACGGGATTGAGTGCACTAGACGTGACAAACACCCGCGCAGGATTGATGTCAACGGAAAAAATGGTTAATGAGGCAGCGGCGGGGGATCGCTACAGTTTTATAAGAAATGCGTACCAACAACGTCGAGATTATTTGGTGCATGACGGTGTTCCAGATGAAAGTGATATTGATTTGCTTGATGACGATGCCGATTTTTCATCGAACAGTAACGCTAATACAACCAAACCAAGCAATAAAACACCACTAACTCCCCCACGATCATCTGGAGGTTTACCGCCTGTGATAAATAACTCTCGTCATCTATTAGAATTGAGTGCGCCAAAATGAAATTATTTTCGATCTTAAAATTCGCTACCTTTGCATTTGTGTTGAGTTTTTCTTTTAGTTCATTTGCATATAGCAGTAGTAATAGTAATAACCACTTTTTAGCGCTTAATTATCACGATATCATTGATGAAGAAGATGTTGTTGCGCCATTTGATCGAATGGAAGTGAATAAACATTTTTTAGAGGATCAGTTTATTTGGCTAAAAAAAAATGGGTATAACGTCGTTAGTGTCCAAGCGGTTTTAGATGCAGCAGAAGGTAAATCTAATTTGCCAAATAAAGCGATTTTGTTAACCTTTGATGATGGGTATTTAAGTTTTTACACCAAAGTGTATCCCTTGTTAAAAAAATATCATTATCCAGCTACCGTTGCGTTAGTGGGCAAGTGGATGGATGGCCAAGTGACAGCGGATGATCCTGGAAAACCTTTAATGAATTGGGCGCAAGTGCGAGAGATAGCGCAATCAGGCCTTGTCGAAATAGCATCACACACCTATGATTTTCATAATGGTATTGTCGGGAATCCACAAGGCAATACGCAAGCGGCAATGGTGACGCGTCTTTATGATGATCCCATGCTGGTTTACGAAACTGAAGAGCAATATCGCGTTCGTATTCGCACAGAAATGTTTAAAAGTGCTGATTTCATTTTTCAACACGCGGGTATTCATCCACGCGTGATGGTTTGGCCGTATGGTGAATATAATGAAATCAGTATTGCTGCCGCGCGTGAAGCTGGCATGGTAATGACTATGGGACTTGTTGATGGAAGTAATACGCTGGCAAATTTGAGTGCTGTTCGTCGAATGATTATTGTTGATGATCCTGGTATTAAAAAATTCGCTGAAATCATGACTGGTTTGCGTGTTGAGCAATCCTCGCGCGTTGCGCACTTAGACATGGATTACCTCTATGATAAAGATCCCGAGCAAACTGAAAAAAATATCAGCAGTGTTGTTGATCGCATTAAAGATATGCATATAAATGCGGTCTATTTACAAGCGTACGCTGATCCTGATGGTGATGGCAATGCGGAGGCGCTATATTTTCCTAATCGTCACATGCCTGTGCGCCAAGACTTATTTAATCGCGTGGCGTGGCAATTGAAGAAACGGGCTGCTGTGCGTGTTTACGCTTGGCTACCCATTCTGGCGTATCAAAATGACGATATTGATAAATCGTGGTATGTACAAGAATGGCGCGAAGGTAAAGCGCAGGAATCCAGTCATATTTACAAACGTCTGTCCCCCTTTAATTCGCAAGCCCGTGAATTTGTCGCCGAAATTTATGAGGATTTGGGCAAATACTGTAATTTTGATGGAATTTTATTTCATGATGATGGCATTTTATCCGACTATGAAGATGTCTCCCCTGCCGCATTAGCCTACGGTAAAGAGGTATGGGGATTATCAACTGATTTCAACAAGCTACACGCAACTAGCCAAAGCCGCTTAGAATGGGCTAAGCATAAGACGGAATTATTGGGGCAATTTACCGATGAATTAACAAATCGGGTACGCTTTAATCGACCCGCTATTCAAACAGCACGAAATATTTACGCTTTGCCTTTACTTGAGTCATACAGCGAAGAGTGGTTTGCGCAATCGTTTAAGTCTTTTTTAGCGCATTATGACTACGTTGCCATTGAAGCCATGCCGTTTATGGAGGAAGCTAAAAATCCTAATCAATGGTTAACTGATTTAGTGAAAGCGGCTGCAAAAGAGCCAGAAGGCTTGAATAAAACGGTATTTGAATTGCAAGCAGTGAACTGGAAAACACAGCACAAAATTCCAAGTAACGTATTTATAGAACAATTAAATCTGCTGAAAAATCTTGGGGTAAAGCATATAGGGTATTATCCTGATAATGTGTATGAAGATCAGCCGCCTTTAGAGGATTTAAAACACCATTTTTCTTTGCCTAATTTGCAATAATTTCATGAATTTTTTATCTACACTTTCTCCAATCTTGCAGTCTTGGCAAATGTTTATGGCGTGGTGGTCGCCTATAGATAAATTTATTGAAGAATTTATCTATTATTATCCGCTTTTTATGGCTTATATTTGGATGTTTGGGGCAATTATTTTCTGTTTGCGCTACGAATGGAAAAAAATGCCATTGCCTGATTTTCAAAATGAGATTGATTTTCCGCCTGTGTCTATTCTGATTCCTTGTTATAACGAAGGAGAAAACGTGCGTGAAACCATTGGGATTTTGCAACAACAAAATTATCCCAATTTTGAAATCATCGCAATCAATGATGGTAGTAAAGACAATACACTCGAAATTTTGC
Source organism: Pseudomonadota bacterium (assembly GCA_039805765.1). Taxonomy (GTDB): domain Bacteria; phylum Pseudomonadota; class Gammaproteobacteria; order Methylococcales; family Methylomonadaceae; genus UBA10906. The sequence continues at coordinate 57,331 of JBDLTP010000032.1, read as the reverse complement.
ATGAGCTTGCGGGAAAATACCCGAATTTACGCGTCGTTAATTTACATACTAATCAAGGTAAAGCCATGGGGCTTCGCACAGCAGCGTTGCTGGCGAAAAGTGAATTTTTAATTTGCATTGACGGTGATGCACTGCTTTCACCCGATGCCACGCGCTGGATGATTCGCCATTTTATTGAAAATCCGAATGTGGGTGCCGTAACTGGAAATCCACGTATTCGCAATCGATCAACCTTGCTTGGACGAATTCAAGTGGGGGAATTCTCAGCGATTGTAGGCATGATTAAACGCGCTCAACGCTCGTATGGCAAAGTTTTCACCGTATCAGGTGTTATTGCGGCGTTTCGCAAAACAGCATTGCACAATGTGGGTTATTGGAGCAATGACATGATTACCGAAGATATTGATATTAGCTGGAAGCTACAACTAGCGGGTTGGTCAATTCGTTTTGAGCCGAATGCGCTTTGCTGGGTATTGATGCCTGAAACACTAAAAGGATTGTGGCAACAACGCGTACGTTGGTCACAAGGCGGCAGTGAAGTCTTACTTCGCTATTTTCACGCATTGTTTCGCTGGTCATCGCGGGGTATGTGGCTACTTTATAGTGAATGCTTGATTAGTGTGACATGGGCATTTTTAATTTTATTGCATCTAATCTATACGCCATTTGATTTATTAATGTCGACAGCTAATGAATCTCTGCATGATTTAAGCCCCAGTTGGACAAGCATGCTTTTAAGTATTACTTGTTTACTGCAATTTGGTGTGAGTTTAGCCATTGACTCCCGTTATGAATCGCAAACTGGAGGTGTAGGTAAATATTATTACTGGATGGTTTGGTATCCTATTGTCTATTGGTTAATGAATGTGGGTACGACTATCGTTGGAACGATTCGCGCGATTAAAAAGAAACGAGGACAACGAGCAGTTTGGGTGACGGTTGATAGAGGATTGCGCTGAACATGAAGGACTATATTATCAACGCACCGCAACTACAAAGTTTGTCTAAACGTATTAGCGGGATTGGCATACTGGTGATTTGCTGGGTGATGTGGGGGTATTTACTCTATCCTATTATTACGCTGATTAATTGGTTGCGCGGTGATTATAATGTGATTAATGAAATGCGTTGGTTTGGTGGTTATAAAAGTTTGCTGGATTTAATGGGTATTTACGTCGGCACATTGATTGTTTTAGGTATTGTTTGGGTGGTTTGGATTTTGATGCGCAAAATGCGTAGTAAACGTATTTTACCGGCGGCAATGAGAGTGGTTGACGATAATGACATTGCTGATTTTTATCAAGTGGATAAAAGTCAAATTGGGCATTTTCAACAACAGCAAAATGTAACTGTTTTCTTTGATGAAACCGGACAAATTATAGGTTTAGAATAAGTTGCCGATAAATCTAATACTTAAATAAAAACTATATTTAAATTTCAATAATCTGGCGATAACGTGTTTAACATCGTATAATAATCGTATTTTAGATATTAAACGGTTGGTTTGCTTTCGCAAATTTGATTTAAATAATCCACTTAATAAAAACAAAACATGATGCAATCAACTCATGGCAAGAAAAATGTATTCGTCATTTACGGCGGATACTCACAAGAAGCAAGCGTTTCAATTAGAAGTGGTCAAAATATCATTGATAATTTGGATAATTCTTTATTTAGCGTATATGAAATTACCTTTTTTGAACAAACTATTGTGTGTGTTTTGAATGGTGAAAAATATAAAATAGATTTAAATACTTTTTCATTTACACTGCATGAAAACAGGACAATCAGTCCTGATTATTGTTTTATCGCGGTGCATGGCGCTCCAGGGGAAAATGGGCAATTGCAATCCTTGTTTGAATTAATTGGGATTCCTTATTTTTCGGTCAATTCAAGAATATCTGCTTTAACCAATCATAAATACCATTCCGTATGTTACGTTAAATCTAATGACGTTTGCGTAGCAAAAAATCATTATATCAATACACCGGATTACGATATGGATTTGATCGGCGAAAAAATGGCATTTCCACTTTTCATTAAAGCTTGTAAAAATGGAAGCAGTATTGGTGTAAGCAAAGCGTATTCAAAAGAGCAACTTGATCAATCCATAAAAGAAACGTTGAGAATAGACGATGAAATTATTATCGAAGAATCTATTTCAGGGCGAGAATTTACTATGGGTATTTTTACGCTCGACAATCAAATTATAGTAACGCCTCCGAGTGAAGAATTATTGATTGAAAATAATATTGATTTTTTATCGCATGAAAACAAGGTTGATAGCACGAAAAATATTACGTTAACCGTTGCAAATGTTGATGAATTATTGCTTTTGAAGATGCAAAATTTTGTTAAAAATATTTATAGGATTTTTGGAAATAGTGGTGTGATGAGGATTGATTTCATTTTAAATCAAAATGACAATGAACTCTATTTTCTAGAAGTTAATACTATTCCGGGGATGTCTCCGCAAAGTATATTTCCAAAAATGTTAGTCGCTGTGGGGATGACATTTAGTCATTTTTTAACGCAAACCATTCATGAAGGCATTGAAAATAATTCATCACACGCGTTGTAAAATTTTTTCATCGATTTGAATTAATACAGTTCAGCTGTTTTATTCTCAGCTATTAAATACAATAAAGCGTGTTGATATCTTTATATTTTAGAAGTATCAAAATGGGATTTATTCGTATGTCGCTATAACCCACTTTTATAATTTAACTCTTCGCCTCTATTTGGAACGTGACATGTCAACTGAAGTAAATCTCCTTATTGCCGTCAATATTTTTTTCACTTTGCTTGTGGGTTTTTGGATAAACAGACGAATTGAAAACTTAAGGCATGAGCTGGGCGTATCAAAAGTGCTTTTTGATAAAAGATTAACGGCTTTCAAAAAATTCAGAATTATTCACCAAAGTCTTTTCATCAAGCCTAAATCTATTAAAAATGACACAACATTAATTTATCATCATGTTGCGGAAACATTACCTAAAATTGAAGAAATAGTTGAAGATTATTTAACGAAATATGGGTTTATTTTGCCTGAAAAAATTAGAGAAAATATAGAGAGATGTAACATTCTCGCTTTAGAAACCTATTTGCAAATACTATATAGACGTGAAAATGCCGAAATAAAACATGAAGATCCTTTAACAGAAGCAGATGTTGCGCAAATTAAACTATTTTTAGATAAATTAGATGAGATAAACAAACAATTTTTAAAGCTGCTTGGTGATGTTGATTAGTTACGCGTAAATTTTAATTTATGATTCTTTGTAATCAAGATGTAATCTGTTTTTGTATCATAATTCGAGTTTTAGCATTTAAGGGAAATACGCCTTTTTGAGAGGCCGTTTTTTTAGAAATAAGTTATGGCGATTTGGGAAGTAGATAATTTGCCACCGTTTTTACCAGCCCAATCTCACCCTTGTAATCAAGAAAAACCCATTGACCATTGGCGTTAAACTCCAGAAAAACAAAATTATCTTTATTGGTCATTAAATCTAAACGCCCCCAATCAACGTTTAAATCTTTTGCAAAGTGTGCAATAGACAGTGTTTGCTCGGACGTTAAATCAAAAATAAACCATTCTTGCGCGGTCATTTCAAAATTTTGTTCTTTTCGCCAGTCCAAACCTTTTAAATTGGCGCGACTTCGAGAAAAGGCAAATTGTTTATCGCCACATAAAAATACCGTAATATCAGCATCACTATTGATTTTTTCCTGTAAAAACCAAGGATAATCAGGATGAAGTGTTTCAGTTTTTACTTCTGTTGTAAATAAGGCTTTGTTAGTTGTGGTGAGTCCAGACGTTAATGATTTGGCGACAATATCTTTGCCGCATAATTTATCAACGCCGGCAAGTTGAAAGCTGATAAGCGTTTTGGGTATTTGAAAATAGTTGGCGGCTAAATTCAAAATATTCATTTTGCCCATGTGATTATGAAAATCGGGCGGATTGCCTTTGACTAATCCGCGAATTCGACACCAATGATAAAGTTCACGAAAAATATATTTCGCTTCTTCAACAATAAACGATTCTTCATCCAAAAGATAAAAATTAAATGCTTTCCACCAAAATGCACAGGTAACCGTATTTGAATTGATGCTGTGTCCCGCAGGATTTGTGATTTTCCAATAATCTGGGGTGAATTCTAAATGATATTCTTTGCAAAGGTTGTAATTGAACCGAAAGGCGCTGTGTCCCAACTCTTGAATAAGACGGTCGCTAGTACCATCAAGTGAGCCTGTAAATAATAATAGCACTAGCAATCCTTGATACTAATTTAAATTAGTCATTATCCGAATCATGTGGATTTCCTTGAGAATCATAGGTTCGAGTACCGCTTTGCGTTCCGTCCAATCCATAGGAAATAGGTGTATCATTCAACGACACAACAGTTTGCTTGTCATGACTGTATTTTGTTTGAATGTCATCAATTGTGATTGCCATTGGTTCAGAGGCAATTAACATAGGGGTAATTAACGCGGCGAGTGTAATCATGATAATTTCCTTAAAAAAGTGATATGATTCTAGCTTAATTTATCCATCAATAATTTTTTGATTGGACACTGAGAATTATAGAGTTTCATTATTTTGTTTTAAACCAACCTCTATTTGGTATTTAACCCGTAGGACTGTAAGAAAATGCTTTTACACGATAATATTCGTTTTTTTAGACAAGCTAAAAATTGGACGCAAGAAGATATGGCCTGTCGACTCAATATGTCGTCAAACGGTTATGGTGGAATTGAGCGAGGGGAAACGGATGTCAATTTATCAAGATTAGTCCAAATTGCAGATTTATTTGAAATTAAACTTTCTGAATTATTTGGATTTGATGGGCAAAATATTCTTAATTTCGGTGCAAATAATAGTGGAACGCAAACACAACAAAATAATCAAAGCTATTGCACAATTGGTGCTTGTCCTACTGAACATATACAACTCAAAATTGAATTTGAGAAACAGCAAATTCTGCTTGAGCAACAAAACAAACAAATTGAATTATTAAATGAAATGATTACTTTAATGAAATCGAATAATTCTGAAAAGTGAGTCCATTATGTGTTTAGCCATCCCCGCAAAAATTGTTCGAATCACCATGACCGATGATGAGTTACTTCGCACGGGTGTCGTGGATTTTTCAGGTGTGCAAAAAGAAATTAGTTTAGCCTATGTGCCCGAGGCAGTTGTGGGCGATTATGTGATTGTTCATGCGGGATTTGCTATTTCGCTACTCGATGAATCAGAAGCCCTGGCAAGTTTGCAAGCTTTTGATGATTTAGCCGCCTTTGAGTTGACGTTATGAACTACACGACAGCGTTTCGCAATCCGCAACTTGCTCAAAAATGGATTAATGCGATTAAAACGCTAGCGACGCAACATTGGCATATTATGGAAGTGTGTGGCGGTCAAACGCATAGCATTATTAAATATGGCATTGATCAATTGCTTGCTGACGAAATCACCCTTATTCATGGTCCAGGATGCCCCGTTTGCGTCACGCCACTTGAATATATCGATAAAGCGCTCACGATTGCCGCGCAGCCGAATGTAATTTTTTGCTCATTTGGCGATATGCTCCGCGTGCCAAGTTCTCAGCAAGATTTACTCAGTTTAAAAGCACAAGGCGCGGATATTCGCGTGGTGTATTCGCCACTTGATGCGCTGACTATTGCGCAAAATAATCCCACAAAAGAAGTCGTTTTCTTCGGTGTCGGTTTTGAAACCACCGCGCCAATTACTGCGCTTTGTGCGTATCAGGCAAAATTGCGCAAACTCACTAATTTTTCCCTGCTTATCTGCCATGTTCGCGTACCGCCTGTGATGCAGGCGTTGTTATCAAGTGAAAATCATCGTGTGCAAGGTTTTTTGGGGGCAGGGCATGTGTGCGCGATTATGGGTTTTCATGAATACCAACCTATTGTTGCGCAATATCGTATACCCATTGTGATTAGCGGTTTTGAGCCAGTGGATATTTTACAAGGCTTGTATTTTTGTATAAAACAACTTGAAGAAAATCGCTGTAGCGTTGAAAATCAGTATTCTCGCGTGGTATCCGAGCAAGGAAATCTTCCTGCGCAAGACCTTATGCGAGAGGTATTTGATACGGTTAATCAAAATTGGCGTGGCCTAGGTGAAATTGCTCAAAGTGGTTTCACGTTGAGCGCAAATTATGCAGATTGGAATGCAGAAACACGGTTTGCAGTGCAATCCATAAAAACACAGGAACCCGTCGATTGTCGCAGTGGTGAAGTTTTACAGGGATTACTCAATCCGTTGCATTGTGCGCAATTTGGTGCCGCGTGCACTCCTGAACATCCGCTGGGCGCGACGATGGTATCTTCTGAAGGTGCTTGCGCTGCGTATTATCGTTATCGTCAAATTACATAATTGACACTTTGGACTATCAAATCAAAAAATTAAAATAAAAAACGCGGCGATATTGACTGCGAAAAATAAAAGAATAATAAATTGATAGCCGTAAAATTTATTGGAGAATATATCGTTATGCTCACTCAAAATGGATTTCTTTCACAATTTTTTCAACTTGCCTCACCATTTTGGCATTCCGAAGAAAAAACCAAGATTCGACAACTTACGTTTGCGTTATTTGTGCTCACCATTTTCCAAATCATTATTGCGGTTGTCATTACGGAGTGGAGCGCGGAATTGTTTAACGCGCTTGAAAATCGCTCAATGTCAGGCGTATTAACGCAGATTGGATTGATTGTATTAATTTTCGTTGCCAATATTGGCGTGACCGTCACGCATTTTAAAATTAAACGAACGCTTCAGCTTGATTGGCGTAACTGGCTTACTTCGCAATTGATTTCTCAATGGATGACAGAGGGGCGACATTATTTAGTGACGCATATTCAAAATCCAGAATCCGCTCATGATAATCCTGATGGGCGTATTGCCGAAGACGTGCGAATTGCAACCGAATCCGCAATTGATTTGTTTCATTCGTTCATTTTTTGTTTACTGCTACTTTTCAGTTTTACCAAAATTTTATGGTCACTTTCGGGCAAGATTACGATTAATTTGGGTGTATTTGAAATTCCTATTTATGGGCATCTTGTTTGGCTTGCGCTGTGTTATGCAGCAGGCGCCTCGGTTATTGGATGGTGGATTGGTCGCCCGTTAACAAAAGCGACGAATACACGTCAAAATGTAGAAGCTAATTTTCGTTTTGGACTGGTGAACGCGCGTGAAAATTCACTCGCGATTGCATTAGTGCATGGTGAGAAAACCGAGCAACACCGCTGCAAACATTTATTTGGTGACATTATTGCTGCTTGGCAAAGTCAAACCTTGGCGACGTCCCATATTTTGATGTTTACTTCTGGGCATTCAGTTTTGCTCATGGCGTTTCCTATTCTCATCTCATCACCACGTTTTGTATTGGGAAGTATTTCGCTAGGTGGCTTGATGCAATCAGCGCAGGCCTTTCAACAAATGGCTATGGCGCTTTCTTGGCCTGTTGACAATATGGCGAAAATTGCAGAGTGGCGAGCCTCGGTTGAGCGGGTGTTAAGTTTGGTGAGTGCACTGGATAAATTAGAAGACGAAATCGAAAAACGCGATCCGCATCATGTTCGCCACACTAAAACCAATTTACCCTTTTTGTGGTTGCACGATCTTGCTATTATGCGTTTAGATGGCATGGTTTGCATTGAAAAATTAGATGTGAAAATCAATGCGGGTGAGCGAATTTTAGTTGCAGGTAATGCGTTTACAGGCTCAAAATTATTTAAAGCCATTATTGGTTTTTGGCCATGGGGTCATGGTGAAATTGAATTGCCTCCTGAAGAAATAGTCTTTGTTCCGCCACGTCCGTATTTGCCAATGGGGACGCTGCGTGCAGCAATTTGCTATCCTGTGAGTATTGAAGAAGTTGATCAACACGAATTAGAAAGCAAATTAGAATTTGTTGGTCTTGAAGAACTCATCAAAAATTTGGATATAGAAGATGATTGGTATTTAGCGCTTTCTCGTGAGCAACAACAACGTCTTGGCGCAGTCCGTCTACTTCTGCAAAAACCCAAATGGATATTATTACAACAAGCATTTGATTCACTCGATGCTGACGATGAAATTGCAATCCTACGTTTAATTTGTCGTGAATTACCTGAAGCGGCTATTTTAACCATTACCCATGAATCGCGTGCGGCAGGTTTTTACGAACGCAAAATTATGCTGTAAAAGGAGTTTTTTTATGTTAAATAAAATACAACAAACACGCGGGACAAAATTACGCGGTGTTAATTTAGGTGGTTGGCTCGTTCTTGAAAAATGGATGACACCAAGCGTATTTGAAGGTTTAGATGCTGTTGATGAAACCACATTTTGCGTGGAATTAGGCGATCGCGCTGAAACTGTTTTAAAAGCACATTGGAATCATTTCATTACCCGCGACGATTTTGCATGGTTAGCCGAGCGTGGCATTAACGCGGTGCGTATTCCCGTTGGTCATTGGATTTTTGGTGCCGATTATCCCTATCATCGTGTTTATGGAGACAATCCATATCCGTTTGTGCATGGTGGTATCGATATTTTAGATAAAGCCTTTGATTGGGCGCAGGAATTTGGCTTGAATGTTCTCATTGATTTGCACGCGGCGTCAGGGTGTCAAAATGGGTTTGATAATGGCGGCATCAAAGATGTTTGTGAATGGCACACGCAAGAAGCCTATTTAGAGCATTCACTTAGCGTTTTGGAGCGTCTTGCGCAGCGTTATGCGCATCAACCTGCATTGCATGGCATTCAGGTCATTAATGAGCCGCGTTGGGATATTTCAACGGATTATTTGAAGAATTACTATACGCTTGCATATCATCGTATTCGTAAATATTGCTCACCTGAGACGGTAGCGGTTGTTTTTCACGATGGTTTTCGCTCTTTTCGCGACTATATCGGTTTTATGGTAGCGCCCGAATTTGAAAATGTTGTTTTTGATATTCACCGTTATCAATGCTTTGAGCGCGTGGATGTGGATTCTGACATTTATACCCATATTCGCAAAGCCAGTGGCGAATGGAAAGGTGAAGCCGATGATATTATCAAGGAGTTAAAGCATCAAACGTATTTAGGTGAATGGAGCTTAGGTCTTGATTTACAAGTGGTGTCGCTTTGGGCGCAAGGGCCTTTTAATCATGCACTGGAAACAATGGATGATTTTCAAATGAACGTAGCTTATCGTGGATACGCCGCAGCGCAACTGGCTACATTTGAAAAATATTTAGGTTGGTTTTTTTGGAGTTATAAAACAGAAACCACGCCTGCGTGGTGTTTTCGAGATTGTGTCAATAATGGCTGGTTGCCGGACAGTTTTCGCTAGTCCAGCACACCATCCACATAAAACCACCGTCCAGCGACTTTTTTGAAGCGGCTGATTTCATGAATCAGCCGCTCTTGTCCGTCTTGACCATAAAACGCATTAAATTCTACGCGTCCCTTGTCATCATTTACACCTCCTTTTTTGGTGTGCAAAATGACTAATTTTTGCCACATTGTATTATCTTGCGACAAGTCAATATGATTAGGTCGCGTCGATTTATGCCATGTTTCGAGTAAATAATCTGCATTTTTCACTACATACGCGCTATAGCGCGAACGCATTAATGTTTCTGCTTTACGTGGAAAATCCATGCCGTTGTGGAAAGGCTCACAGCACGTAGCATAGCTCATTTCAGTACCGCAATGGCAATGATTTAACTCGGCAAGGTTCATGAATATGTCTTAAATTAATGGCGGAAATGACGCATGCCGGTAAATAGCATGGCGATATTTGCTTCGTTTGCAGCATCAATAACTTCTTGATCACGCATCGAGCCACCGGGATGAATCACCGCGGTAATGCCTACTTCTGCCGCTGAATCAATGCCATCGCGGAAAGGGAAAAACGCATCTGAGGCCATCACCGAACCTTGTACAATTAAACCTGCATCATTGGCTTTAATGCCTGCAATTTTAGCGGAATAGACGCGACTCATTTGTCCAGCCCCGACACCGATAAGTTGACCGTTTTTACAATATACGATGGCGTTTGATTTTACGAATTTCGCAATTTTCCATGCAAATAATAAATCAGTCCATTCTTGTTCGCTAGGTGCGCGTTGGCTGACAATTTTCATGTCGGGGCGAAGCACCACACCAACATCTTTATCTTGGACTAATAAACCACCTCCTACGCGCTTTAAATCAAATGAGGATGTAGGCTGTGTTTGCGAAGACCAATCACCAACGGCTAAAACGCGGACATTTTGTTTGGTTGCTAAAATGGCTTGCGCGCTTGCGCTGACGCGCGGAGCAATAATAACTTCCACAAATTGACGTTTGACAATTTCGGCTGCCGTTTGCTCGTCGAGTTCTTGATTAAACGCAATAATTCCGCCAAACGCCGATGTTGGATCGGTTGCATAAGCTAAATCATACGCGGCAAGGTTTGTATCGGCTTGCGCAACGCCACAAGGGTTTGCGTGTTTCACAATCACGCACGTTGGTTTTTCGCTAAATGCGCGTACACATTCTAATGCGGCGTCGGCGTCAGCAATATTGTTGTAGGAGAGCGCTTTTCCTTGAAGTTGCACGGCGCTTGCAATGGTGCCGATAGCAGGATTTTTTTCAACATAAAAAGCCGCGTTTTGATGTGGATTTTCGCCATAACGCAAACTTTGTTGTTGATAAAATTGCAAATTCAATGTTTGTGGAAATGGCTGGCCATTTATATTGCCTAAATACGTCGCAATGGCCGAGTCGTAACGTGCGGTATGCTCAAAGCTTTTAAGTGCTAAAGTAAAGCGGGTTTTTGCAGTGAGCGCGGTTTGTTGTGATTTTAGCTCATCTAAAATTGCATTGTAATCAGATGGATTGACAACAATAGCCACGTCATGGTGGTTTTTTGCCGCCGCCCGAATCATCGTAGGACCACCGATATCAATATTTTCAATTGCGGTTTCAAAATCACAATCGGGTTTTGCAATCGTCGCTTCGAATGGATATAAATTCACGACAACCATGTCAATTTGGGCAATTGCGTTGTCAGCCATCACGGCATCATCAATGCCGCGTCGCCCGAGAATCCCACCGTGAATTTTAGGGTGAAGCGTTTTCACTCGTCCGTCCATCATTTCAGGAAAACCGGTGTAATCAGACACTTCAATGGCAGAAATTGCATTGTCAGTAAGCGTTTTAAAGGTGCCACCGGTGGACAAAATTTCAATGCCAAGTGCATTCAAGTTGCGGCAGAAATCAATAATACCGGTTTTATCTGAAACGCTAATTAAAGCGCGAGTGATTTTTTTAGTCATTTTTTAGTCGTTTAAAAAAGTAAAGGTAAGTATAAAAAATTGGATGATTACCACATCAAATCATCAGGAATTTCAAAGGCGGCGTAAGGGTCGTCTTCTTGGGATGTGTCGGTTTTTTCTACATTGCAAACGAGCACTTTTGTGGCATCGCGCTCTTTGATTTTTTGCGCAATATCATGGCTAACTAATGCGTAATTTGCGTCATCTTTGACGATAGCAAGATGACCGGATGATAATTTATCACGCAGAAATTCGGTGACGTAGAGTTTTTTAACTTTTGTATCATCTGTGAAATGGTAGGTAATTTCAGCTTCTTTTGCATCAATTGGGATGCGATGCTGTTCAATGAGTTGTTTTATTTGTGCGTGTAATTCTTTTTGTTTGAGCTGATCTTGGCGTTGCTGATTTAATACGCGATCACGCTCTACTTTTTCAGCGTGAGCTTGCTCTGCAAGTTGCTTTGTTTCATCAACAACGTCAATATTGTGGTGACGTTGCTTTTGTACCTGTTTATGTTTTTCGGTTTTAATGCTTTTTGCTTTGGCATTACTCACTAAACCGGATTTGAGTAATTGCTCTTGCAAAGACAATTTTTGACTCATTCGCTTATAAGCTCCACTTCAATTGCATCAAAATCGCGTACTTGCCAATGCGTTGCACCTGCTTGTGGTGCTTGATCGCGCGTCAGCCAAATGGTTTGCAATCCCGCGGCTTGCGCAGCATTTAATTCAGCTTCAATATCAGATAAAAATAGTAGCTGCTCGGGAGGGAGGCCAATGTGCGCCACAATATTTTCATAGGAATGACTCTCTTGTTTGCCACCAATATTGGTATCGAAGTAACCCGAAAACAACGGGGTTAAATCACCTGCCTCCGTATGGGAAAATAATAATTTCTGTGCATACACAGAGCCAGATGAATAAACATACAAATCAAATCCTTGTGCTTTCCAGGTTTGCAAATTATGAATGGCATCGCTATATAGATGCCCCGTTAATTTGCCGCGTAGATAACCCGATTCCCAAATCAACCCTTGTAGCGCTTTGAGTGGCGTAATTTTTTCATCGTTGTCCATCCAAACAATCAATTGGTCAATGGCTTCATCTAACGATAACGTTTTACCATAATGCGTATTTATGGCATCAAGAATTTTTATAACGTTTTCATTGTTAGCATTAGCATGCAAAAATTCGCCAACGTGCGCTCGTGCATAAGGGAATAATTCGTCCTTAACAAACGATAGCGAAGAGGTGGTTCCTTCAATATCCGTGATAATTGCCTTAATCATGCGGACAATGCTCCTTGGCAGGTTTCTAACATTGGAAAGTGTGAGGCAATGTCGCTACCGGTGAAATTCGCCACCCAGCCTTCGGGATTAGTAAATAGTCGAATACAGGCTAAATGCGGATTTTCTCCCATATCAAACCAATGAGTTACGTCGGCGGGCACACTAATTAAATCGCCTTTTTCACACAAAACGCCATACACGTTGTCGTTTACATGTAAATAAAAAAGCCCACGCCCTTCAACAAAAAAACGCACTTCAAATTCGCTGTGCGTGTGTTCATTTAGGAATTTTTCACGCATCGCTACTTTGTCGGGATGTGATGCATCCAATTTGATTATATCGGCAGTTTGAAAACCGTACTGTTGTTTTAGACGGTCAATAGAATCAGAGTAGGCTTCAAGCACGTCATCATTGCTGGCTTTTTCAGGCAGTACCTTTTGTGCCGCCCATCTCTCAAATTGAACACCAATGGCTTTTAATTGATGCTCAATATCATTAAATGCCGTAAATTGGGTGACGTTACTGCTTGACGTGTCAGAATAAATCGTTAAAAGACTCATTTGTTGGATATCCTCTATAAATATTTACGATTGTAGCTCGCAGGCGAACAAGAAATCTAAAGCTTCAAGATAAGATAATGATTCAGCAACACTTGCACCCCAAGTATATAAGCCATGACCAGCAATTAAATACGCATAAATGTCCTCATGTGTATTCATATACACTTCAACCTCTTCGGCTAATTCGGATATATTTTGATTGTTTGGAAAAATGGGCACAATAATTTTGCTTTCATGCGTTGTGATGCCACTAAACGCTTTGAGTAATTCGTAATTTTTAAGTGATACTTTTTTCTTGAAGTTCAATGAGATGACAGTGCTATTGAGCGGATGAGGATGCAGTACACATTGAATATCAAGAAAACGTTGATAAAGTTGAACGTGTAGCAAACTCTCAGCAGAAGGCACTTTTCCATCAAGGGGTTTGCCCAGCGCGTCAGTGAGCATAATATCGGCTCTTTGCAAACGGCCTTTGTGTTTTCCAGATACGGTCATTGCAATGGTGCCATCAGATAGACGCGCAGAAAAATTGCCACTGGTTGCTGGAACCCAGCCTTTGTCGTCAATAACTTTGCCTGCGTCAATTAGCTCATCGGCACGTTGATAAAATTCTTCAGTATAGGCGTAGTTATTCATTTTAACGTAAACTCGAAATAGGGAAATAAAAATCAATGGATTTGTTGTTATTTTTCAAGATGAATTCAATTCACCATCCATTTGTGTAGTTTGACGCAACATGACTTTAGCGTCTTTTACATGTTAGCGCAAAATTTCACACTCTTTAAAACATTAATTCAAAATATGATGATAAGAGATGTAAAATGCTATTTTAACAGTTTAAATTTATAGCACTATTGATTTAAATGTAAATCCACTTATAGTCAGATATTCAAAAACCAAATTTTAGGAATTTTCATGAAGCATTTTCAATTATCTTTTCTCATTGCAGTGCTGTGTTTAAGCGCAGCGTTTTATTGGAGTGGTATCGCGGGTGTCATGATAGCGTTGATTTTAGGCGTATTAGAAGTGAGTTTGTCTTTTGATAACGCGGTGGTTAATGCGTCAATTCTCAAACGCATGGATGAGCGTTGGCAACGTTATTTTTTAACCTGGGGGATTTTAGTTGCCGTATTTGGTATGCGTTTAATTTTCCCAATTGCCATTGTTGTCTTTGCAACGGGGATTGATTTTGTGAGCGTTGCTCAAATGGCATTGCATGATCCACAGACATATTCGATGCATCTGACAGCCTCGCACGTTCAAATTGCCGCATTTGGCGGTATGTTTTTGTTAATGGTTTTCTTTTCATTTCTATTTGATAAAGATCGTGAACTGCATTGGCTTGGATATTTAGAAAGAAAAATAGGGGCTTTTGGAAAACTTGAATCGATTGAAATTATATTTGCCTTAGCTATTTTGCTTGGAATGCAACAATTCGTTGCACAAGAAGAGCGTTTAACGGCTATAACGGCTGGTGTATCGGGTGTTATTTTGTATGTGATAGTAGGCAGTTTGTCTTCACTTTTTGAAAATGAAGAAGAAGGCGAGGAAGTCTCGACGGCCATTAAGCGCGGTAGCATGATGAGTTTTATTTATTTAGAAATTTTAGATGCATCATTCTCCTTTGATGGTGTTATTGGCGCGTTTGCTATTACGCAAGACGTGGTGATTATCATGTTGGGATTGACTATTGGTGCGATGTTTGTTCGAAGTTTGACGGTCTACTTAGTGCGTCAAGGTACACTTGATGAATATGTCTTTTTAGAACATGGTGCGCATTATGCGATTGGCGCGCTTGCAGGTATCATGTTGGCGAGCATGGAGTACGAAATTCCAGAAGTTGTCACAGGTTTAATTGGTGCGACATTCATTGGCTTGTCTGTGCTTTCATCCATTCTCTACAAACGTAAACACGCAACGGTTTAAAAATTAGTTATGTCAGATATTCAAAAAGCATTAATTGCGTTAAAAGATTATATAAGTCATGAAATTATTGGACAGAATGTATTAGTTGAGCGGATGCTCATTGGCTTACTTGCGGATGGGCATATTCTTGTTGAAGGCGCACCTGGTTTGGCAAAAACGCGTGCGATTAATGTCTTAAGTCGCGGGATAGAAGGGGATTTTCATCGGGTACAGTTTACGCCTGATTTATTGCCAGCTGATTTAACGGGTACTGAAATTTATCGCCCCCAACAAGGCACATTTGAATTTCAAAAAGGCCCTTTATTTCATAATTTAATTTTAGCAGATGAAATCAATCGCTCACCCGCTAAAGTCCAATCAGCATTACTTGAAGCGATGGCTGAGCGTCAAATTACAGTGGGACAGGCCACATACCCATTACCGGCGCTTTTTATGGTGATGGCAACGCAGAATCCTATTGAACAAGAAGGGACCTATCCATTGCCTGAAGCGCAATTAGATCGTTTTTTACTTCAGGTAAAAGTCGATTATCCAAACGCTGCGCATGAAAAAACCATTTTGCGGCTCGTCCGTGAAGAAGCGAAACAGAGTGGACAAACAATCAAGAAAACCTTTCAACCTATTGAGCAAACAACGTTATTTGCGGCGAGAAATGCCGTATTAAATTTACATCTTTCTGATGCATTGGAAGATTATTTATTGCAAATTATTTTAGCTACTCGCAATCCTAAAGCCTATGGTGAAGATTTGGCAAGTTGGTTGCAATATGGGGCAAGTCCACGTGCAAGTATCGCGCTTGATCGTTGCTCTCGTGCAAAAGCATGGTTAGCGCAACGTGATTATGTGGCGCCTGACGATATTCAAGAGATGGCGTTTGATGTATTGAGACATCGTTTAATTTTATCTTATGAAGCAGAAGCGGAAGGCATGACCACGGATGATGTGATTTCAATCTTACTTGAGCGTATCGCGGTGCCGTAAGCGGATTTATGTAAACGTAGTTATAAAAAAAGCCCAGCAATCAAACAGGTTGCTGGGCTTTTTTTAGATTTTCAAAAATCAGTGATGACTGAATTTGCCTTTGACAGCGTGGGTGATTTTTTCAGCATATCCGTGAATTGCAGATTAGCCATGATTGTCGTGGTGCTCAAAATCTCCAAACGGTGGCTTTGTGCCCTCTTTGCTATATAGATAAATAAAGTATGCAAGTGGAGCAAATGCAATGCTTGCAATCAGTAACATGAAAAATGAAATTTCAATAATCGTTCCCATAAATCCCCCTTAAAATAATTATTGTATTTAGGTGAGTCTTGATAGTACACCGTTTTTTTCAATAGATAAATAGGGGATTTATTTAAATAGGGGATTTATTGTTTTTTATCGAATCCTAAAAAAATTACAAAAGACGATATTCAGCAGAGCGTGCGTGAGCCGTTAAGCTTTCTCCTCGTGCAAGCGTTGACGCAATTTTACCAAGGCTATTGGCACCCGCTGCCGAGCAATTAATCAAACTTGAGCGTTTTTGAAAGTCATAAACGCCGAGTGGTGACGAAAAACGCGCTGTGCTTGAGGTGGGGAGAACGTGATTAGGGCCTGCGCAATAATCACCCAATGCTTCAGCCGTGTAGCGACCCATAAATATAGCACCCGCATGCCGAATGTGTTCACAGAGGCTTTCGGGCTTTTCAACAGAAAGTTCCAAATGCTCTGGGGCAATAATATTGGATACTTGCGCGGCTTGTTCTAAATTTTCAACAAGAATTAAAGCGCCACGGGTAGTCAGTGATTTGCGAATGATATCCGCACGTTCCATTGTAGGTAGAAGCGTGTTTATACTTTGTTCAACCGCGTCAAGATAGGCGGCATCATCACTAATCAAAATGGCTTGCGCATTTTCATCGTGTTCGGCTTGGGAGAATAAATCCATTGCAATCCAATCGGGATTGGTTTTGCCATCACAAATAATCAGAATTTCTGACGGCCCAGCAATCATATCAATACCCACTTGACCAAATACTAGCTTTTTAGCAGTCGCTACATAAATATTTCCTGGCCCTACAATTTTAGCGACCGCGGGAATTGTTTCTGTGCCGTAAGCTAATGCAGCGACAGCTTGCGCCCCGCCAATGGTGAAAACACGATCGACACCGGCTAAATAGGCGGCTGCTAACACTAATTCATTTGTTTCACCATGGGGCGTGGGCACCACCATAATAAGTTCAGGAACGCCAGCTACCTTTGCTGGAATAGCATTCATTAGAACAGATGAAGGGTAGGCGGCTTTGCCACCGGGCACATATAAACCGACTCGATCCAGTGGCGTTACTTTTTGACCTAATAAGGTGCCATCTGCTTCGGTATGCTGCCATGATTCCATTTTTTGATGCGTCGCATAATCACGAATGCGCTCTGCAGCGAGTTCCAATGCACGCGCTTGATCGACAGGTAAATTGTCCCATGCCGCCTTTAATGCTTCTGAAGACAGTTCTAATTCATTTGCATGGGCAATCGCACAATGATCAAAGCGGTTAGTGTAGTCGATAACAGCTTGATCACCATTTTTGCGAACATTGCTAATAATATCGAGAACTTGTTGATGGATAGCGAAGTCGTCAGTTTCATCCCATGCGAGTAATTGCGTTAATTGTGCAGTGAAATGGCTGTCACTTGCATTGAGTTTTTGAATGCGGATATTGCTCATAATCGGTTAGATGCCAAAAAATGTGTTAGGAATTGTTTTCAATTAATATTTGTTCAAATTGTGCAAGCAACGCCGCGATGGCGGCATTCTTCATTTTCATAGCCGCTTTATTAACAACAAGGCGTGAGCTGATATTCATAATTAATTCACGCGGCTCTAAATGATTTGCCCGCAGGGTGTTGCCGGTATCAACGAGGTCAACAATGCAATCTGCAAGGCCAACCAAAGGCGCAAGCTCCATTGAACCATATAATTTGATAATTTCAGCCTGAATACCTAAACTGGCAAAATATTGCTCCGCGATAGTGACATATTTTGTTGCGACGCGAACACGTCCAGAAATAGGCGGCGCATCTTTATGAGCTGCAGTCATCAATTTGCAACAGGCAATATTTAAATCAATAGGTTCATATAAATTTTCAGACCCATGTTCAAGCAGGACATCTTTACCAGCAATACCAAAATCTGCCGCGCCATATTCGACAAACGTCGGCACATCCGTAGCGCGAATAATAATTAATTGCACATCATGTCGAGTGGTGGGTAAAATTAATTTACGGCTCGTTTCCGGATTATCAATGGGTTCAATGCCCATTTTTGCAAGCAGTGGCAGTGCTTCTTCATAGATACGACCTTTAGAGACAGCAATAGTGATCATAGTGCTAATCTCACTTTGGTACACGGCGAATCGTTGCGCCGAGTTGCGTGAGTTTTTCTTCAATATGATCGTAACCGCGATCAATGTGATAGATACGGTCAACGGTGGTATCGCCTTCCGCTACTAATGCAGCAATGACTAAACTCGCTGAGGCACGCAAATCTGTTGCCATGACAGGTGCACCGGTTAATTTTTCAACGCCAGTGCAAATGGCGGTGTTCGATTCCAAGCGAATATCTGCTCCCATCCGCTGTAATTCGTGGACGTGCATAAAACGATTTTCAAAAACGGTTTCAGTGACAATGCCAACACCTTCTGCTATAGCATTTAATGCACAAAATTGTGCTTGCATATCTGTTGGGAACGCTGGGTGAGGTAGTGTACGCAGTGAAACGGCTTTGGGGCGTTTACCATGCATGTCAAGTGAAATCCAATCTTCACCGGTGTTAATTTCAGCGCCTGCTTCGATGAGTTTTGCGAGCACTGCATCGAGTAAATCAGGGCGTGTATCTTTTAATCGAACACTTCCCCCTGTAATTGCCGCTGCGATTAGGTAAGTTCCTGTTTCAATTCGGTCAGGTAAAATATCGTAATGAATACTGGTTTCACCCAATTTTTCCACGCCTTCAATGATGAGGATATCTGTGCCGATACCTGAAATTTTGGCGCCCATGGCATTGAGGAAATTGGCTAAATCGGTCACTTCAGGCTCTTTTGCGGCATTTTCCATAATCGTTGTGCCTTCGGCTAATACGGCTGCCATGAGTAAATTTTCTGTGCCGGTAACGGTAATTTGCTCGAGCATTAAACGACAGCCTTTTAATCGTTTGGCTTTTGCATGAATAAATCCGCCTTCAAGTGAAATTGCAGCGCCCATTTGAATGAGACCATTGATATGAATATCAACGGGACGTGAACCAATAGCACATCCGCCTGGAAGAGAGACTCGTGCTTCGCCAAAACGCGCTAATAAGGGCCCTAATACGAGGATGGACGCACGCATGGTACGGACTAGTTCGTAGGGAGCTTCATAGCTATTAATTGAGCTTGCGTCAACTTGAATACTCATTTTTTCGTTAACGGTCAATTTAACACCCATGCGACCGAGTAATTCCATTGTTGTGGTAATGTCATGTAAATGCGGAACATTTCCAACACTTACTGGGGCATGCGAGAGCAGTGTTGCGGCTAAAATAGGCAATGCAGCATTTTTTGCACCAGAAATACGCAATTCGCCAGAAAGACGCGCGCCACCTGTGATAATAAGTTTATCCATAAAATTTAGTTTTTTTTTTGTAATTCGAGTGAAAAATACGGTGCTTTGTCCAAGCCTGTAAGCTTAGCTAAATTAAGCAACTGATCAGGTATATTCTTTAAATGTAATCGTAAGCGTTGAGCGCGTGTTTGTTTTATCCACTCTATGATTAATGCAAGGCCAGCGCTATCGGTATTCGTTACTTGTGCTAAGTCTAAGACGATATTTTCTTTTCCCTGCCGCAGAAAAGGCGGGGCGTCGATAATTTTTTTGGTAATTCCTGCAAAAGTAAGATCACCATGAATTAACCAGCGACCATTACCTTTGGAAATGAGACTCAATTTATGCGTCATTTTTTACTGCTACCTTTTTTATCATCACCGCCTTTTTTTTCTTCGGCAGATTTAAATAAAAATTGGCCTAATGCTTTTTCTAAAATCAGGGCGGAATTTGTAATTTCGATTTTGCTCCCATTTTTTAAATAATCCTCAGAGCCACCACCATCTAAACTAACATATTGCTCACCGAGCAGACCTGCGGTAAAAACACTCGCTGAACTGTCATCAGGCAATGTTTTATATTGTGCATCAATGTCCATTTTAACGACCGATTCGTAAGTTTTTGGGTCAAAGGTAATTGATTTAACACTTCCAATCTTAACTCCAGCGGCCGAAACAGCTGATTTGACTTTCAATCCGCCCGAGTTTGAAAACCGTGCTGTAATTTCAAAAGTTTTGCCATGTGAAAACGAGCTCAAATTACTGACATGTAAACCAAGAAAAAATAAACTAGCAATCCCGCTGGCAACAAAGAGTCCTACTAAGGTGTCTTGAGTTTTGTTGTGTGGCATACCTTAATTATCTCCAAACATAAGCGCAGTCAAAATAAAATCTAATCCTAAAATACTAAAAGCTGAATTGACAACTGTTCTCGTTGTCGCCCGGCTTACACCTTCAGCGGTTGGAATGGAATCATAGCCTTCAAATAAAGCAATCCAAGAGGTAACAAAACCAAACACAATACTTTTAATTACGCCATTAATTATGTCGCCTTGAAAATCCAAGTTGGCTTGCATTTGCGACCAGTAAGCACCGTCATCCACGCCAAGTAAGCCTGTGCCAACTAATTGACCACCAATAATGCCTACGCAACTAAATAAGGCGGCAAGTAAGGGCATGGATAAAAATCCGGCTAGAAAACGCGGTGAAATAATACGTTTAATGGGGTCAATAGCCATCATCTCCATCCCTGATAATTGCTCAGTGGCTTTCATTAAGCCAATTTCCGCAGTCAATGCTGACCCAGCACGTCCCGCAAATAACAAAGCGGTGACCACAGGGCCAAGTTCGCGCACGAGTGACGCTGCCACCATCACGCCAAGCGTTTCCTCAGCCCCAAAGCGAGAGAGGATATAAAAGCCTTGCAGTCCAAGTACCATGCCAACAAACAAGCCAGAAATGCTAATAATCAGAAATGATAAAACACCTACAGAATGTAATTGTTTGAGTAATAAGCGCGGGCGAACTAGAACACTAGAAATACCCGCAAGCAGATGAACAAGGAAATAACTACTACGCCCAAGTTTTGTAAAACTTGAACGCGTGCTTGCCCCTAAATTTTGAAAGAATTCCATTATGAATACCGTTTACGTTTAGATGTTCTATCACTAGGTGGGCGTTGACGTGAAAAAATCGGTTTTTCAAAGTGTAATAAATCTTCCATATAGTTTTTAGCCGGATAATGAAAGTGAACGGGGCCGTCTGCCGCACCATTCATAAACTGCTGTACCCACAAAGAAGGTGAATCGAAAATTTCTTTTGGTGTTCCTTGTCCAATCACTTTCCCTTCAGAGAGAACATAAATATAGTCGGCAATAGCTGCTGTTTCATGTACATCGTGTGAAACAATGATACTTGTTAAACCTAGCGTGGTATTTAATGCTTTGATTAAATGGACTAATGCACCCATTGATATCGGATCTTGACCGGTAAACGGTTCATCGTAGAGTATCATCATGGGATCAAGCGCAATGGCTCTTGCCAGTGCAACGCGCCTTGACATACCACCTGATAATTCATTTGGCATTAAATCGCGTGCCCCGCGCAAACCAACCGCTTCTAACTTCATTAACACAAGCGTGCGAATCATCGATTCAGGTAACTGGGTATGTTCGCGCAAAGGATAGGCTACGTTTTCAAATACACTCATATCGGTGAGCAATGCACCACTTTGAAATAACATACCCATGCGTTTACGTAGTGCGTATAAATCATCGTGTTTAAGATGGTGTATATTGCGACCACTCACCATAATATTTCCACGATCGGGGAAAAGTTGCCCGCCAATGAGTTTTAAAAGGGTGGTTTTTCCCGTTCCACTTGGCCCCATAATCGCGGTGACTTTGCCGCGTTCGAATTCTAATGAAATGTCATCAAAAATTTTCTTTTCACCACGAGAAAACGTGAGGTTGTGAACGGTAACTAAACTATCTTGAGTCGGAACGTGATTATCCATCCGTGTTTTTATCAATTATTTTGAGTGAATTAAAAAAGTTAAACAACACATTGCTTATCTATCATCCGCTTATTCTCTATTACTCGATGCAACTAAGTCAAACTATTGTGTAATTTCATCTGTAAACCGTTAAGAAAGTAGCTTAAATTTAGTATTTCGTCACATAATTGATGATAATCACTTCAAATACAGTGCATTCTAATGGTATATTGGCAGGAATAAAAACAAAAAAAAGTGCAGTATTAACTAGGAGAGTTCTTATGATTGATGAACGTGTTGATAAGTCCAAGCGACAGTTTCTAACTACAGCATTAACGGTTGTGGGGGCTGTTGGTAGTGGCTATTTGGCAGTTCCCTTTTTATCGCAAATGCAGCCAAGTGTAAAAGCGATGGCAGCAGGTGCCCCCGTTGAAGTGGATATTAGCAAAATAGAAGAAGGGCAACTAATTCGCGTTGCATGGCGAGGTAAGCCTGTGTGGGTTTTACAGCGCTCACCGGAAGTATTAAAAACACTGGCCACCTTAGATGGTGAATTGCGTGATCCACAATCGATGGAATCGAGTCAACCTGATTCAAGTAAAAACTCTGCGCGCTCTTTAAAACCGGAAATTTTTGTGGCCGTGGGTTTGTGTACGCATTTAGGCTGTTCACCTACGTTTCGCCCTGAAGTTGCACCACATGATTTAGGTGCAAATTGGAAGGGGGGATTTTTTTGCCCATGCCATGGTTCATGGTTTGATTTAGCCGGACGGGTTTACAAAGGTGTGCCTGCGCCAACTAACTTGGAAGTGCCGCCCTATCGTTATGTGAATGAGACGCAAATTATTATCGGCGAAGCAGAAGGAAAAATCGCATGAATATTAAACCTTCCCGTTTGAGACTTTGTGGTAATTGGGTGCTTGAACGCTTCCCATTAGCAAAAGTTTGGAATGATCACATGGCGCATTATTACGCGCCTAAAAATTTCAATTTTTGGTATTTTTTTGGTTCACTTGCACTGCTGGTTTTAGTGAATCAGTTTGTCACGGGTATTTTACTCACCATGAATTATAAGCCGGATGCGAAGCTCGCTTTTGATTCGGTTGAATATATTATGCGTGACGTAAATTGGGGCTGGCTAGTGCGTTATATGCACTCCACCGGAGCGTCTGCCTTTTTTATTGTGATTTATTTGCACATGTTTCGAGGGTTGCTCTACGGATCGTTCAAACAGCCGCGTGAGTTAGTTTGGATTTTTGGCATGTTGCTATTTGTTGCGCTAATGGCGGAAGCGTTTATGGGGTATTTATTACCTTGGGGGCAGATGTCGTATTGGGGCGCTCAGGTAATTATTTCACTATTTAGTGCTATTCCTGTAATCGGTGATGAACTGTCTTTATGGGTTCGCGGTGATTATGTGGTGTCTGATGCAACGCTAAATCGCTTTTTTGCTTTTCATGTTATCGCGGTCCCTTTGGTGCTAGTTTTACTCGTTTTTATGCACATTGTTGCGTTGCATGAAGTAGGCTCTAATAATCCTGACGGTATTGACATTAAAAAATCTAAAGATCCTTGGGGGCATCCTGTTGATGGTATCCCATTCCATCCTTACTACACGGTAAAAGATGTGGTAGGTGTTGCGGTCTTTTTGTTATTTTTTGCTACCGTTATTTTTTATATGCCAGAAATGGGCGGATATTTTTTGGAAGCAGCAAACTTTATTCCTGCTGACCCCATGAAGACTCCTGAGCATATTGCACCCGTATGGTATTTCACCCCGTTTTATTCTATTTTGCGTGCAATTCCTGATAAATTTGCCGGTGTTATTGGCATGGGTGGGGCGATTGTCGTTTTATTCTTATTGCCTTGGCTTGATCGTGGGAAAGTAAAATCGATTCGCTATCGGGGGGGAATTTATAAAAAAGCGTTGATGTTGTTTGTGATTAGTTTTATTGCGTTAGGATACCTTGGTACGCAACCTGTGACGCCTTTAGCGACAACCATGGCAAGAATATTTACAGCGATCTATTTTGGTTTTTTCTTACTCATGCCAATTTATACAAGATGGGAAAAATTCAAGCCTATCCCTAATCATTTGACCTTAGATCCAAGTTTAGAAGAAAAAATTCCAGCCTTAATTGCGTTATGGAATGAAGTGACTGAAATGAAGTCAATTGAAACAGACAAAGGCGTGGTAATTAAAAGACGTTTTAATGTTGAAGGCACTAAAAATGTTTTAATTCGTTTTGCAAAATATTTGAAAGAGAGTCTGGATTGATTATGAAAAAATTACTTTCACTATTGTTATTGCTTCTTTCTTCACATATTTACGCATCGTCAGGCGTTGAGCTGCAAGAAGCGGATATTGATTTATCGGATAAAATATCACTGCAACGTGGCGCGAAACACTTTGTAACGTACTGCTTAGGGTGTCATTCTGCAAAACATATTCGTTATTTGCGAATTGCAGTGGATTTAGGCTTAGATGAAAAACATGTTCTAAATGATATTGCTCCTGAAGGGGCAGGTATTTATGAGCAATTGCATAGCGCGATGAATCAGCATGATGCTGAAAAATGGTTTGGTATCCAGCCACCAGATTTATCGCTGATTGCACGCTCTCGTGGCGCAGATTGGATTTATAGTTATTTGAAAGGGTTTTATGTCGATAAGAATAAACCTTTTGGTGTGAATAATATTGTGTTTGAAGATGTCAGTATGCCAAATCCACTTTGGCAATTACAAGGCGAGCAAACACCGGTCTATGTTACGCATGGTGAACAGAAAACGATTGAAAAGTTGGTCAATTCAGGAAAAGGGACGCAAACAGCTGAAGAATTTGATCGAACTGTGAATGATTTAGTGAATTTTTTAGTCTATGTTGGTGAACCAGTTCAATTAGAACGGCAACAATTAGGCAAATATGTTATATTTTTCCTACTTATTTTCCTAGTAATTGCGTATTTACTGAAAAAAGAATACTGGAAAGATGTTCATTAGGCATTAAAATAGGGCGGTGAGTAGCTTATACTCACCGCCTAGTCGATGACTCAATCGTGTATAATCCAACCAATTTTTAAGATTTAGTCTTAAAAATTAGGTTATTTTTGTGACCAATATAGCTGCCCGTAAATCTGTGATGATTCTTTACTCTTCTCCCAATTGCGCCATGAGCCATTGTGCTCGTTTAGTTTTACAAGAAAAAGGCATTACTGCCGATATTGAATATTATGATACTGAAAATCCCCCAAGAGAATTATTGAAGGAGAATCCCAGTGGCGTTTCTCCGACTTTAATTGAGCGTGATTTAGTGCTTTATGAATCGCGGATTATTATGGAGTATTTGGATGAGCGTTTTCCGCATCCACCGCTGCATCAAATGGATCCGGTATCACGCGCTAATGCGCGTATGTTAATTAAAAAAATTGATCAAGAATGGTATCAATTACTCCATGATGTTCTCTACACTGGTGAGAAAAAATCAGCGAAAGCAAAAAAAATGTTGCGTGAGAGTTTACTCAATTCAGCGCCTATTTTTGCTGCACGTCCTTATTTTATGACGGATGAATTTTCGTTAATTGATTGCGTTCTAACCCCCCTGCTTTGGCGGATGCCAAGTGTGGGTATTGATTTAAGTTCTGCGCATGATGACGTGATAAATAAATATGCACAGCGTATGTTTAATCGTCCAGCGTTTAGACGTAGTCTGAGTGAAGTTGAAAAAGATATGGCGGAATTGCCACGATGACACATTTAAAGCCTTATTTAATCCGTGCGATTTATGAGTGGATCTTAGATAATGAATTCACACCGCATTTATTAGTGGATGCGAATCATCAAGATGCGATGGTGCCTGAGCAGTTTGTTCAAGATGGACAAATTGTTTTAAATGTTCGCCCCGCAGCAATTGATGCATTGTCACTAGGTAATGAAGCAATCGAATTTAATACGCGCTTTAATGGGAAATCAACCTACATTTATGTGCCTATTGGGGCAGTAATGGCGATTTATGCTAAAGAAAATGGGAAAGGAATGGTGTTTGAAGTGGACGATTCTGAAAATGATGAACCTCCACCACCGGTGGTAGAGGTAGCACCTAAAAAGGCAAAACCTAATTTACGTGTTATCAAATAGTTTTTTTAGTGAAATAACAAAAAAGGCCAGTTTAATCACTGGCTTTTTTGTGGGATGATACTTGAACATAATGGATTTATTTTCTTATTTAGCGTGGCCGTCATATTTAGATCAACGATATCCATGAACATCAACTATGTCATCGTAATTAGTGCAATTCTTTTCAAATAACAGGCCTACTTTTTCCCTTTTACCGCGGATGCGTCGTCACGAATCCACTACATCATTTTAAATTCAACGTCATCATTGGATTTGCTTGCCTGGTTAACAATAATTACCATTTAAAATTTTATGGTATTTTGTATTCAAGCATAATGGCAAGGTATTTATAAAAAAAGCAAATTTACAAAATTAGCCATACATCTTTGACAGTCTATTTTCTTTATGTAATATTAAAAGACATTTACTGGTTTTGAATACTTTTTAATTTATGAATAAAAAAATAATCTGTTTAGCATTAAGCGCATTTTATGGTCTGGCAAACGCCGAAAGTGTGTTTATTTCTCTTGAAAAAGACAACGCGTTAGCGATTGTAAATCCCGTCGACGGCACACTAATTAAAACCGTACCGATAGGTAAGCGTCCGCGCGGCATTGCGTTTAGTGCTGATTTTAAACAGTTATATGTGGCAACCAGTGATGACAACACGATTAAAGTGCTTGATGCACAAACGCTCAAAGAAACCGGTCGTTTGCCTTCAGGAAAGGATCCCGAAACCTTCGCGCTCAGTCCAGTAGGCGACAAAATGTATGTGTCAAATGAAGATGATAGTTTGGTGACGGTGATTGATTTAGCTAAAAAGAAAGTTATTAAGCAAATCAAAGTGGGTGTTGAACCTGAAGGTATCACGGTCAGTCCAGATAATAAGTGGGTAATTAGCGCGTCAGAAACGACAAATATGGTGCATTGGATTGACGTGAAAACCCAAGAAATTGTGGATAATACACTTGTCGATCCGCGTCCACGTTTTGTTACATTCACACCCGATAGTCAACAACTTTGGGTCACGTCCGAAATGGCAGGGAATTTGATGGTGTTAGATGCTAATACGAAGCAAGCGGTAAAAACCATTCATTTTTCTATTCAAGGCGTGACGAATGAAAAAATTCAGCCCGTTGGCATTGTGATTGATAAAAATCGCACCCGCGCTTATGTGGCGTTAGGTCCTGCAAATCGCGTTGCCGTGGTCAATGCGCAAACACTAGAAGTGGAGAAATATTTACTGGTTGGATCGCGTGTATGGAATTTGGCTTTTTCATCTGATCAAAAACATTTATATACAACAAATGGCGTAAGTAATGATATGTCTATTATTGATTTAGAGTCGCAAACCGTTACGAAATCGGTTGGCGTGGGCACATATCCTTGGGGCGTGGCGGTGAAACCGTGAAATCAATCAATCAAACAGCATTAGTCGTTAAAGACCTGACGTTTTCTTATGGTGCAAAAAAAGCGTTAAATAAGGTCAGTTTTCAGATTCAAGCGGGTGAGTGCACTTTATTACTGGGTGAAAATGGCGCGGGGAAAAGTACGCTCTTTTCATTGATTACTAATTTATATAATACGCATGAAGGGCAGATTGAATTATGTGGTTTTGATATTCAAAGACAAGTTCGGCAAGCCCTGGCAAAACTGGGTGTTGTGTTTCAACAAACCACACTCGATATGGATTTAACGGTGATGCAAAATTTGCGCTATCACACCGCATTGCATGGTATGCCAAGCAAACTGGCGAATACGCGAATTCAAGAAGAATTAGAGCGTTTGCAGATGTATGAGCGCCGCAATGAAAAAGTCCGTCAGCTCAATGGTGGACATAAACGACGAGTGGAAATTGCTCGCGCACTACTGCATAAACCTGCGTTGCTCTTACTTGATGAGCCAACGGTGGGACTGGATATTCCAAGTCGCAAAGGGATTGTTGATTACGTTCATCAGTTAGCGAAAGATGAAAATATTGCCGTTCTTTGGGCGAGTCATTTAATGGATGAAGTGTATGCAGAAGATCATTTAATTGTCTTGCATAAAGGTGAAATAAAAGGAAATGGACCAGTGCAAAACCTATTAAGTGCAACGCAATCCACCAGTATTGCCGAGGCTTTTTCTTCGTTAACGCACGCATAAAGAAAAAGAGTGACAAAATGCGGGGATTATTCATTTTTGACCAGCGTATTGATTGGGTTGGCCATACTAAAAAAGCCCTGACATTTTCATTTCGGTTTTTTTGGGTATCCTGATTCATCTATAAACTACTATGATAAAAATTAGATTACCTTTATCTCTTTTTTGACGCCTTGAAATCTGACGCTTTCACTGCTCGAAAAAAAACTTTGCTGTTAGATTTTACATTAATCGTTTTTGACCAAGTCGATCCAGAAGTTATTTTGATTACTTGCCAGGGGAGTATTCCTAATTTTTTTGAATTTGCGTTAAAACTTTCAATGGGTACGTCAGTTTCTTTTGAGTAAAGATATAAATTATAACTAATATTAGGCACTAATTTAGAGACTGTTACCGTTAAATCAAAATTACTTGCATTAGGCCGTTTTGTGCCATTTTCAATCATTTCTGGAAACTCTGCATTACTTGAAGTTGTCACTCTTACAGGTAAGGTTTCATTTTGATTATCCATGACACCCGTGATAGCAATGCCATATTTCACAATGGGATCTTTAGGCAAATAATATATATTGCCATCTGGATCGTTAGCTTCCTGCCGATTTGCGAAAAATTTCTGAATTTCAAGTGAATAATAAGGATTATCCAACGCATTGTCGCTAAAAATAATCACATCATCAGGAAAATATTTATTTGAAAATGGACGATTTGAACCAAAACCTATAACAGGCACAATATGATCATACTCATCACTACCTTGATCTAAATCACTTGCATTATCTGAATTTTGATTAAGAAAGACACCTGTGACTACAGGATGACCTAAGGCAATGTGATATTTTACCCAAGCATAAAAATTACTACTCGATGCACTGAATTTACGTTCGTATTTCAACCGTAATCCTTTTGCAGCTATATCATCATTTACACCAACTAAAAGTTGAGAACTCTTTAAATTTTGAGGCACTCCTGGGGATGCAATGTCTCGAGCATCATATTGTGAAAGATATTGTCCATAATAAAGTCCTGCACTAATCATTGAAACTTCACCACAGTATCCGCTATTCGCATCCCACTGAATGCGTGGAGGTATATCATTTTTTAACTTGTATTTAGCCGAAATCGCATTTAAATCTAAAACAGTGGGCTTGTCAGCGGCAACGGTAATTTGGTTGATATCGACAAGTAACAAAACGACTAGTACGGATTTTAAATATCGCTTATTCATGTTAGTACCTTATTATTTTTTATTGTTCTAACTTTAAATACCGTGATTATAAAACTAAATCACTAGCCGTTAATTTTGTGACGCCTGTGAATTCAATTGCAAAGTCGGCACCACTATCTGCGTCAACATTACCATAAAGAGTTTCATCGGTAGTATCAAAAAACAATTGACCAGGCTTTGTAAACTTACCTGAAAATTGAGCCCCCATTGTGGGTTTAGAGAACGCATCATCTTTTGATGTTGCAATATTTGCATCCATGGCACTCAAATCAATTTTATCACCTTTGCTAAAATCTTCAATAATGTCTGCCAAATCGGGCAAGCTATCATCCAAAGATGTAAATATGAAAATATCGTGACCTTCATCTCCCGTGAGAATATCCTGGCCAGCCCCTCCAACAAGTTTGTCATTACCCGCTAAACCATATATATCATCTTGCATATCGGTACCCACTAACGTGTCATTTTCGTCCGAACCATTAATCTCATGTAATGAATTACTTGAAATCCATATATCACTACTGGCTATGTAACTATCTTCATCATCTCCATAATACTTATATAAATAAAGTCCAAAATCCTCATACACTGGCTCGTCCATTAATCCATCGTCTATTGTACTGATGACAATTGTTTTACTAATTTCATCTGCACCAAAATCAATTTGCAAACCGTCTAAGATTTCAAAGTCTTCTTCTGTTGCTGTATCAGTATCTGTCCACAAAAAAACACTAGAGGCTGTTCCCATTGAACTTCTAGTTACCGTTACGACAAGCTCATCTCCTTCAATTACGTCATATTCTTCCTCATCAAGGCTATAGCTATAACTATCAGGCATCATATCGTGAACATATATTTTCGTTACACTCGAATAAGTTGTGTCACTTTGAAAATTCTTAATTCCCACATTAAAATCTTCTATGCCCTCTTTAGAATAAGCGTCAGCGTATGTTTTTAATGTTATTGTTTTACTCGTTTCATCAGCTGCGAAAGTCACTTCCAGGTCATGAATATGCTCGTAATCACAAGCACCGATGTCACTATCACTAATAGCTAATCCGTCCATGGTGTCCACGTAAACACTCGATTCTGTCCCTGATTTGTCTCTTGAAATAGTTAAAATAATGTCGCTACCTTCTTCTGCAGATAATTCACCTGACGTAGCTGAAGAGGTAATCTCATAATTATAAAAAAGTTGATTTACATTTTTGATATAGCCTGATGCGGTGACATCCGCTGATAAAGCGGTGGGATCTTTGCGTAAGCCTATAGTTAACAATTCAGTGGCTTCTAATTGGTTATCATGGAGTGTTTCAATATCGAATGTTAACGTGTCTTGGTCAGCAGAAAACTTAAGCTCTGTTGGTTTAAAGATATAATCAACGCCTTCTAATGCTGAGCCAATCTCACTAGATAAAAATATCGATGATTCAAGTCCGATTCCATCACGTTTGATGGTGAAGGTAAAGGTATTCCCTTCTCCTTTTCCTGTGTTTTCACTGGCAGCGTCTGAAGTGATTGAGTAATGATACGAAGAGGTTGCTTGTAAAGTCGCATCATCAGTGATTTGAACTACCCCATTCGCACTCGCATTAATATCAGTGAAATATTTATATAAATTAACGCTAAAAGTTTGCGTTCCTTCGGGTTTAAAATCGGGAATAGTCTGAATCTCTATGGTGGTAGTATTTTGACCCATTTTAAAGTTGACTGGCATTTTATGTAACTTTACATAGTCACCATCGGGATTGGTATAATTTCCACTGCCCGCTTCGCTTGTAATATCAGTGCCCGTAGCCGTTTTATCCACTGTATCGATATATACTGTAGCGGGGCTACTCGTATCACTGCGCTCAATTTTCAGTGTAAAAATCTGTCCTTCACTTACCGTTTCACTGTCTACGTTAGTTAGAACATAAATACTCTTATCCACGATCCCATCTTTTACAAAGACATTCGTTTTTTTAAACGGTGTAGAGTCAAAAAAAGATTTATAGAAATTGACACTAAAGGACTCAATACCTTCTTTAATAGCATCCGTATAAATTGGCACGGCGAGATGTTGCACTGTATCGCCAGGTTTAAAATCAATAGCCAATTTTGATAAAATCGGCTGATCTTGCGGCCCTTTTGTTGAATTTGGCTGAGTGCTGTAGTAAATTACCGAGCTCATGTTCGGTGAATCGCGCTCAACTGTTAAGTATGCAGATTCACCTTCAGCAATTGCGTTATTTTTGGAGGTGCCTGTGTCAGATTTTATTGTATAGTTGTAAATTGGGTTTTTTAGCGATGCATCAGTGAGCTGGATGTCGGCAATATTCCAAAATGATTCAAGTGATAAATTGAACTCTGGAACGTAGCCTGAATTAGCAATTGTTCCATCGACATCACCGTTATCTCCCCATGGATTTCTAATTTTAAAGGTATCTGTTTTTGCGTCATATCCCAGTAACATAAATGCATGCCCCGGAAATAATTGGTCATTACCATTTTTATCCGTCATCTTCTCTGTTACACCTAGCGTCCCAATGGATCCATTTTGCAGTAATGAAATAATTTCTTTTTTATACGTTTTTGGGTCTTGAGAATATTTAGTGCCAGCGTAGCTAAAGGTATCTGATATATTGTCATCGTATCCACAGTAATATTGATAATTTAACCCGGTGATTTGTTTTAGCGGCTCAGCCATTCCTCCTTCAATTGCTTGGTATGAATTATCGGATTGATTTCGAAGTAGTACATTGGTTTGTGAATTAATTTGCGCATACGCCTTTTCAGCTAAAGCTACCCAAAGCTCACCATTAGACGGATTGGCCAGCACAGGTTGATTAGTGGTTTTATCAATAGCTAAATTTTTATCCACCGTAACATAGTACGCTTCATTATTTGCATTGAAAAAGCGAAATCCATAAGTACCATCGCCATTATCTCGAATAAAATCTTCAGTAATATAAGAGGGGTTAGCATTAGCAATAGCACCAAGGCACGCTAAAAAATAACAAGTGCCTGCGCTACCTTGATTGATATCCGATGCACTTACACCTTCTTTATAAAGGACACCGGAAGAAAAGGGGGCGTAATTAAAACTGAAATTCCCTGAAATTCCCGCAGCAGTATCGCCTCCTACCAACGCCACTGGAACATCAGTCCCCGCAAACCACTTATCAATCACTTTTTCTAAATTACCTTGTGGTGTTGTTGCATTCAAGTTTCCTAAGGCTGATTTACCACTTTGATCTAGTCCGCCCCACCAGAATGAATTGGCATCGCATCCTGTGATGACATAGCCAAAAAGAGTCTTTGTGTAGTCGTCTGAAAATAAGGAAGTACTATACGACCATAGTGTAGTTAAATCTTTCAACTTAGTTGCTGTCATGCCACCTTGTTCAACGGAAGTGAGAATTTGTTTGGTTTCAGCAAACGATAATTTATCATCTGTGAGATAGGGGCTTATTTGATTTTTAATCGACGAGGTACTGAGTGAATTGATGAGTTTACTATTTGCTGCGTTTGCCATATAAATACCCTTCCAGTCATTATTTTAATTTTTTGGTTGTTTTTCTAGCAGCACTTTTTAGTAAAGGCACAGCTGACAGGATATTTTTCGCTTCCCTTTCACCGGATAAAAACGCGCCATGGACGGTAGCGGCATATTCAGAGGATGTGGCTTCACCAGCAAAAAATAATTTATTATTAACAGGCTGTGCTAACTCGTCATAATCCTTAATACTTGCACCGACACCAATAAAAGAATAAGCACCTTTTGCATAAGGATCAGCGCTCCAACGTGTAATGAGATATCCTTTAGGGTCTGGAATCGTTTTGCCGTAAATCTTCTGTAGCGTCTGCATGCCATCTGAAATTAGGGCTTTATCGGATAAACTTTCAATGTCTTTGCCATATTTTCCTGCATTAAACCCTAATAAGACAGGCTGCTTATTATAATGATGAATATTTAACCATTCAGTCCAATGCCCTTTAACGCTTGAAATAAAATTGAATAAATCGTTATCATCATCTTCAGTCCAAAAACAATTAGGAAATTGAAAATAGGTTTTATTCAATGTACCAAAACCCAACTTTTTAATAGCATTTTGTTTTTTTTGAGGCAGGGAAGGTGTGAAGGAAACCGTATTGGCTTTTAATACCCCTAAAGGTAACGTCACAAGGACAGCAAGAGCACTAAAAACATTTTTGTCTGTGGTGACTTTAACGCCCTTGCTTTGACTGTAATCAATAGATTTAACTACTTGAGTTAAGAGTATATTGGAAGTCAATTTAGCGTCCACAACCAATTTATCAATAATTTGTTTGTATCCGCCGGCAAATAAATGATCTTCGCTTTTCAACGCACCACCTTCATCGAAATTAAACAACGAAAGCTCACTTAAATCTGCGGCATATTCATGCTCAAGTTCCGTATTTAACGAAAAATATAATTCTTCTAATTCTAGTGAGCTAAAATTTTCTTTTGTCAGTGCTTGAGTTAAGGCAGTTTGCCAGGAAATATCACTTAAATCATCCTCGAGCATTTGCTCTTGAATGGCTTTCACTCGCTCATATACTGCTTGGTAGCGTTCAGCTAATGTTGTGTCTGCGTTGCCGCGTAAAGGTGTTCCGTTGCGATCAAAGATTTGCCTTGCTTCATAATTAGTTGGCAGCGTTTTTATGTCAAATTGATCAGCTAATTGTTTAATTGGATTATTGCTTATACCATGTATCCAAGATGCTCCTAAATCCAACGGCATACCTAAAGAATTATCAGTCCAAATACGACCGCCAATTCGATTGCGTGCTTCTAAAATAAGCACATTATACCCTTTGGCTTTTAATAATCGCGCTGCTGCGAGACCAGAAATTCCAGCTCCAATAATAATGATATCCGCATTTGAAGGGATGAGCGCTGTGGCGGCTTGAGATACACGAACACAGTTAGCCATTACTATAGCTTGTAGCGATAATTTAAGAAAATCTCTTCGGTTCATGTTTATCCTTATATCTTAAGCAACTGAAAAATTAATGGTTTACTAAAAAACGAGGTTTTAGGATAGTATCATGAGGCATCAACTTAAAACAAGACAAACCAATTAAGCGACATTTTATGATTTTGCTGAAAGATCAACGTTGTTGGTTAATATTCTAGGCAATAAAAAACCCGCTGAACCATTAGATTCGCGGGTTTAATGTATGGTATCAAATATAGCTGAATGTGTTTCCTAACGATTAAACACCGTTTGGGAAATCGTAGCTGTAGTGTTTACGCAGTGGTTTAACAACTTCCCATTGACTATCAAGTCCCGCGTGAAATGACACCAAATCACCTGGAACAATGCGAACAGCTTCACCGTCTGCAGGTGTCACTAAAATTTCACCTTCAAGGATATACGCGCACTCTGTTTCATCGAAATCGATAGGGAATTTTGAAATTTCTTTTTCCCAAATTTCCCAACCAGCCACGCCTAATTCTTTAAGACGATCTTCACTTGGGTTGTGTTCAATTGTAATTTTGCTCATATTTTTCCTTAACGATAAAATAAATGGTTTTGAAATCTAATTTTAACAGTCAAGGACGCATTAGGCTATTATTTCAATGTTGTTTAATAACCACGCGATCTTACCTCTGAAGGACTTGCACCATATTGCAATCCAAATTGCTTTGAAAATTCACCGGCATGATTAAAACCACAACGTAGCGCAATGCAAAAAATGGTGGCAGATTTATTTTCTGGGGCAAGTAATTCTAAAAAAACGAGTTTTAAACGCTCTTTGCGTATCCACTCAACTGGTGTGCAATGGTAGCGTTTTTTAAATTGGTATTGCAGTGTGCGAACGGATAATCCACATTGTGCTTCTAAATCTGGCAGTGTAATGACGCCACGTAGATTCGTTAGAATAAAATCACAAACTTCATCTAATTTACTTTGGCCCTGTTGCGGTGGTAAAGCGGTTAGAGGGCCTAAAATGGACGGTAATAGTTCGGGTTTGAGTAAAAAAACCATGTATCGATAAAATAATTCTTCTATACCCAGCAAACGTAATATTTCAGGCTGTGCATGATTATTGATAATGACGCTGTGTAAATGCCTCAGTGCCATATCGAAAGAGAAAGTCGGGGACGGATTTAAAAGAAAAGGTCTTTCATTAAAAAAATTAATCTCAGTCGATTCTTGCGTGTCAATCATCATTTTAGCGGTTTTCAATAACTGCAATTTGTCAAAATGCACATTAATGCCACTGTAATTGGTTGTTTTAGAGATAAATTTTGCATCGGCTAAAAATATGCCGGTATGTCCTGCACGCGCTTCAAGTTTATTGCCTTGATTTTCATATTCCACGCTACCCGTTAGCGGTAACATAATGTGGCTCATGTTTTTTTTGGTATGGGCATCAAACGGTAAATTTGTCCCCACAGATAAGGTGATACTGCCTAGATGACAATAAAACGCTTTTGATGTGTAGGGGGAAGGTGTGCTAGCACTTTCCACAACATGGGGTTTATTTTTGGTGGAATCACTAAGCCCATCGGGACGAACATAAAAATTTTCAGTGTGTAAAACTTGGAGCATGTTTAAGCCTCAGTTGTTCAATAATTTTTTTCGTATTATTGTGTACATTTGAACGCTCAACAATCCTGCTATCGCAGGAGGTAACTGAATTTAATCGATATTTATCATGATGAAAATGACATCACATTTAATCTACATGTAAAAGGACTTAAAATATGCAACGTCTTTTCAGTTTACGGATAACGCATGCAAGCCTTTTTTTATCACCTATTACGTTTACTGGATTAACAGTTCCTTTAATTTTTCCAACATTTGCAATGGATTGATCGGCTTAGCAATAAAATCACTCATGCCCGCCGCCTGACATTTTTCTTGCTCATCAAGCGTCACCCCCGCACTCATGGCAATAATAGGGATTGTCGCAAAGTGGGGTTGCTCGCGAATTAGGCGTGTCGCCTCCAAGCCATCCATAACCGGCATTTGGATATCCATCAAAATGACATCAAACGTGCTAAATTCAAGTATTTCTAAGGCTTCCTTGCCGTTGTCAGCAACCACTACTCTCAGTTTAGCGTTACACAAAAATTCACTGGCCACTTGCTGATTAAGCGGCATATCTTCCACCAATAACACGCGTTTATTGACCAGTAATTTTGCCGCATCTTCTAATGCCTCTTTCGATGCGCGTCTATTGTGTTTCATAGGTAAAAACTCAGTAGAGTGCGATTTCTTCGAAATGTCAAAGGACAGCGTAAACCAAAAATGACTGCCTTCATTTAAGGTACTTTCTAAAGCAATTTCCCCGCCCATCAAATGAATAAATTTTTGGCTAATGACAAGGCCAAGACCCGTGCCACCAAAACGGCGACTAATAGACGTGTCCGCTTGTGTAAAGGGCTGAAACAATAATTTTTGCTGGTCGGCGCTGATGCCAATACCGCTATCTTCAATGGAAAAGGTTAAGGCGGTTTGTTTATCATCTTGCTTTGAAACGCTGATACTTAGACGCACAAAACCCGTTTGCGTGAATTTAATACTGTTGTTGAGTAGATTCGTTAACACTTGCTGTAGTCGCAGGGCATCGCCAATCAAATGATGTTGCACCTCTGGCGAAACCGCTAATTGAAACGTGAGATTTTTTTGTCGCGCAATTTCTTCAAATAAATTATTGAGATTATTGACTAATATACTTAAATTAAAATACTCCGATGCAATTTCAACCTCGGTTGAATCTAACTTAGAAAACTCTAAAATATCATTGAGAATCATCAGTAAATTCTCAGATGCGCCATGAATTTTCTCCAGGTAATCGTTTTGATTATTTTCGGTTGAATGCAAAGCCAGCTCAGATAAACCCAAAATGGCATTCATGGGCGTGCGAATTTCATGACTCATATTCGCCAGAAAATCCGTTTTTGATTGCGCGAGTGCTTCGGCGGCTTCTTTTGCTTCAAGCATCGCTTGGGCAGTTTTTTGCGCTTCTAATTGCAAAAGTTTCATGTCATGAATATCCACGCATGAACCAATATAGCCCTCAAAATCTCCCTCGGCATTAAAACGTGGTACGCCAGTATCGAGTAGCCAGCGATATTCACCGCTATGATGCTTGAGGCGATATTCCATTTTAAAGGCTTGGCGCAAATTAAAATTCGTGATGTATATATCTAGGCAATGCGCAAAATCATCGGGATGCACGCCTTCTGCCCATCCATTGCCCGATTCTTCCTCAAGCGTTCGACCAACAAACGCCAGCCAGACTTTATTAAACCAATAACATAAGGTGTCTGTACCCGATAGCCAAATAAGTACCGGCGCCGCGTCAGCAATTAGTTGAAAGCGTTGCTCACTTTCAGATAAAAGCGCTTGGGATTTTTTATATAAATCGATATCTTCAACGGCGGCAATAAATTTTTGATGTGAACCATCTTCATTAAAAATGATGCGTCCTGAAGCATTTGCCCAAACTTCGACGCCGTCTTTGCGACGATATTTTTTCTCAAAAGTAAATTCCGTTATTTCGTTATGGATAAATCGATGATAGACCGCCATATCTTGCTCAATAAATTCAGGCGGTGTGATTTCCATAAAAGTTAATTTCGCCAGCTCGTCTGCGCTGTAACCTACGAATTGGCAAAAACTTTCATTCACGTCTAAAAAGTAGCCTTCCATTGAAATATTGACAATACCAATGGGCATATCTTCAAACATAGCGCGAAAATTTTTCTCACTCTTGGCGAGTTCCTCGGTGCGGACTTTAATGAGTTCTTCTAGGCGAACTTTGCGTCCCGTAATCACTAAGGCAAGGCCACCCATTAAGCTGGTGATAAATAAGCCAACGAGTAGAATATGCCATGAGTTATTGCTGTGATTATGGAGGGCGTTAAGGGAATTATGCGTATGCAGGTAATCGGGCGTGGCAAGGATTTCAATGCGCCATAACCGATTGCCTATGGACATTTTTTTATGATTGAGTAGCAGTTTCTTTTGTCCTGAAAACGCCGTATAGCTTGCTAAACTTGGCAGACTATCAAATAAAACGTTATCGTCTAACGTAGCATTTTCATCAATGATGCGTAAGCGTAAATTTTCATGCACGATATCCTTTAACGCAATATTTATCATATCGCCAACACGAAAAACGGCTACCGCATACCCTAAAAGAGCATGACGTCTTTCTTCAAGTGTTTCATGGGATACATCATTTCTATAAATAGGCATGAAGGCAAGAAAACCCGATTGATTGCCAGTTTCTTGCACCAATGTGATTTTGGGTGTGCTGATCATGTTGCCAGCGTCGCGGGCTTGATTTAGCGTGTCTTCTCTGATTGGATCAGACATCATATCAAAGCCAAACACTTTTTGATTGCGCGCCATGGGCTCAATGAAATTTACCACGACATAGCGCTCTCTTTTTGCCGCTGGAATCAGGTTTTTGTTTTCGTCACGCTCTGTAATATGAAAATCGCGAAAACCTTCACGCTGAATGGATTGTTCAAACGCTAAGCGCTCAGTATCTAAAACAACTTGGTCAAATCCTAAGGCTTGAATACCTGAAAAATTATTAAAAAGATGCGCAATAAAGGCTTTAAATTCACTTCGATCAATTCCCGCTGAGGCGGCATAAAGGCTCTCAATGGCTTTTAGCGCGTTTACATGGGCAAAGAGTTGCGATTCTATTTTGGCATTGATCGAAATAACATCTTTTTCAAACTCCAATTCTATGCGTGTATCTTCTTCTTGGAATTCATAGAACACTAAACCAACGGTTAAAAAAAATGTCACCATAATCGTGATGCTAACAATGCCACGTCGATGAATGAACACTTGACTTTTATCAAACCACACAAGCAAAAGAGGGGTGAAAATAAAAATACCAATGACATCACCAATATACCAATCTGTCCAATGGGATAGCGCGACCGTTTGAGCGAGTTGCCCTGTGAGTGTCAGTGTTGAAATGGAGAGGGTTGCGCTAATCAAGGCGGAAAGTATGCCCGCTAAGAAAAACAGCGCTATCTGTTTTTCACTGCCTAATGAATTAGGGAAATGGGCGAGTCTTCGAACCAGCCATGCACCAGCAATGACTTGAAGCACGGCGGCAATCGATTCAATGAATGCGGTGATGATGCGTAATAAATGAATTTCACCGAGCAAATTATGGATGAAAGAGAGATTGGTACACAACGCGCCAATAAAAACACCAATCAAAGCGCGAGGCCCTAAAATTATCATGGCTACGAGCGAAATCCCCGAAGGCGGCCAAATAATAGTGCCAAATTCATTGGGAATACCAATGAAATTACAAAAATTTGCGCTCAGAAAATAAATAATTGCTAATGCAATAATTTGATACAGTGACGTTATTTTATCTTTCATATTGCTGGTTAGGCTTAAAATTTCCAGACAAGAAGAGCTTGTGGCAAGCTTTCCGTAAAACCCTTAATACCATATTTATTGTACCAATATTGATATTCCATGCCCACTTGCAGGCGATTTGGCATACCAAAGAATTCACCCACATCAAGGCGAACTTGAGGTTGCGCGAGGAAATTCTCGGTATAATTACCTGTTTTACTGCCAATATAATCGGCAAAGCCTTCAAAAGTCCAATGCGTATTCGCAATCGTGAAGGGCAGTTTCCAAACAGGCGTAATTTGTAGTGAATTTCCCGTGGCAACCGGCTCAATAATATTGTGGCAGAGGAAATCAATGTTGAACATACTGAATCCCGGTAAATTTAAATCCAGCGTCGCGCCATATAACAGCATACGGGACCCACTTTTGGGATTGATATCTAAATTCTCGCCTAAATTAACGCCTAAAACGGCATTCAAATCTTTAAATAAACCGTAAGACAGGTCGCGTCCAGTGATTTTATTTAAGCTAAAATAGCTATATAACTCACCATAAACATTCACCTGCGAAGGTTCACCTTGCTCAGAAATGAGGGTGTCCATAAAAAAGAAGTTGCGACCCAGTGCCCATCCGTCTGCGTGACTTACGGTGAGTATAGAACGATCAATGTCATGCGCATTTTTAGGCATTTTAAAGCCCGAGCCGTGTAAATATTGAACCTCTGTATTACTCCAATCAAAAAAATCAGCGCGTGCAAAGCCAGGTAATAGAAAAAGGCTTATACACCAAAGTGATAAATAAGAAGGCGATTTCATGATTATAAAATAGTAGGATTAAAAGATAGTGACACGCTTAATTATCCAAAGAAAGCGTCGTTAATGCCGTATGATTAATGCGTTGCCCTGCGCCGTGAAGGTCAACGAGTTTAGCATGAATTCTAACTTGCCGAGGGATTCAGGGCGCTTTAGTATTCAAAATCGCTAAAGCCTTCCGTGTGTTTTGTGCTCCAAAAACGGGATTTCTCTGTTGCGCGCGTTTAAACGTAACGCATTTCGCACCGACGTGTTTTCAACAATGATCAAAATATTAAGAGGCTTGGAATGATTTATATCCATAGTTTTTATTTTATTAAGGGATTAAAAAAGTTGAAAATTCTACCAGTTTTTTAAGTTGACTTATGAAATTTAACACAATTTTGAAATAAACGTGGCGTTTAAGGCTTAATTATTCCCTGTTTAATGCGTTGATTACGGATGAATTGATTGGTCAGCAGGTTGTCTTGTTTTGTTTAATTTGAAAGGATCGTTTTTCGGATGTTGCGTTAGAAAAAAAATCCTTTTATACTTGAGCACAGCTTAGATTATGCAAGCTAGAAACAAGACTAATAAAAATTTTCGGAGGTCATGATTATGAAATGGGAAACACCAAGTTTTACTGATTTACGTTTCGGTTTTGAAGTTACTATGTACATTTATAACCGTTAATATTTTATTTCGGTTTGAATAAAAGAAAAGGGGCGACTTGCCCCTTTTTTTTCGCGTTTTATATTGAAGATAAGGTTTTTTACTATGAAAATTAGAGTACTCGGTGCTGGCGCAGGAGGCGGTTTTCCGCAATGGAATTGTAATTGTCATAATTGTCATCGCATTCGACGTGGACAAATGAACGGCACCGCCCGCACACAGTCTTCGATTGCCGTCAGCACCGATGATAAAAATTGGTTATTATTTAACACTTCCCCCGATATTCGCGCCCAACTTGAGGCGTTTCCTCAAATTCAGCCACAAGAAGGCATTCGCGGCACGGGTATTAAAGCGATTATGCTCATGGACAGCCAAATTGATCATACAACGGGGCTTTTGATGCTACGCGAAGGCAAACCGCTTGATATTTACTGCTCTGAAATGGTTCAGCAAGATTTAACCACTGGTTTTCCCTTGTTTACCATGCTGAAAGATTATTGCACCGTGAATACGCATACCATTCCTGTAGACGGTAGCAGTTTCACTATTCCAGGCATCAATGACCTGCGCTTTTACACGCAAGCGCTTAAAAGTAAAGCGCCGCCTTATTCCCCGCATCGCAACGATCCACATGAGGGTGATAATGTAGGGGTGATTATTGAGCAAATTTCAACAGGTAAAAAAGTCTTTTATTCTCCAGGCTTAGGCGAAATTGAACCGCACGTCATGGACGCACTGCAATCGGTTGATTGCTTGCTGGTTGACGGCACGTTTTGGACGGATGATGAAATGGTTACGCAAGGCATTAGCCATAAACGCGCGCGCGAAATTGGTCATCTTCCCCAATCCGGTGAAGGCGGTATGATTGATGTGTTAAATGGCGTCAGTCAGGCTCGCAAAATTTTAATTCACATCAATAATACCAATCCCATTTTAGATAATGATTCGCCGGAAAGAAAAACGCTCGATGCGGCGGGAATTGAAGTGGCCTTTGATGGCATGGAAATTGTGCTTTAAAAATTGTTTTTAGCGTTAAATCGATCTCAGCATCGAAAAATTGGTTCCTTTGACCTCCTAAATTGGGTGGTCTTTTTTTTATTTTATGAGTTTATTGTATGTCCTCGGTTAGCTTTTCAAGTACCTCACTTGCTGCACCATTGCTCCAAAGTTTAGAAACATTGCGTTATAGCGAAATGACGCCCATCCAAGAAAAAGCCTTGCCACTGATTCTGTCTGGCAAAGATATTATTGCTAAAGCGAAAACCGGTAGCGGAAAAACCGTGGCGTTTGGACTTGGTTTACTGGCAAAATTGGATGCCGATAGTTTTGAAACGCAAGCGTTGGTGCTTTGCCCCACTCGTGAATTAGCCGATCAGGTCAGCAAAGCCATTCGTAGTTTGGCGAGTTTTATTCCGAATGTGAAATTATTAACTTTGTGTGGTGGCGTGCCTATCAGACATCAGCTTGCGTCACTCGATCAGCACGCACCGCATATTGTGGTAGGAACGCCAGGGCGTATTAAAGATCATCTGACGCGCCACAGTTTAAAAATTCGTAACGTTAAAATGTTGATACTTGATGAAGCGGATCGCATGCTTGAGATGGGATTTGAAGCAGAAATCGCATTCATTGCTCGGCATATAAATAATAAAGAAAAACAAACGCTTTTATTTTCAGCGACCTATCCTGATGAAATTAAAGCGATGAGCGCTCATATTCAACAAAGTCCGGTGGAAATTCATGTTGATGCGTCAACCAGTGAGCAAATTGAACAGATTTTCTATAAAGCCGAAGAGAATCAAAAACCGCAAGCGTTAGTTGCTATGCTCAGTAAATATCAACCGGCATCGACCGTCATTTTTTGTAATACCAAATATAATTGCAATCAAATAGCCAAATTTTTAGAAGAGCAAAATTACAGTGTTCTGGCGCTCAATGGGGATTTAGAACAACGTGAGCGCGATCAAGTTCTGCTTCGTTTTGCGAATAAAAGTTGCTCTATTTTAGTGGCCACGGATGTGGCGGCTCGCGGTCTTGATATTAAGGATTTAGCGGCGGTGATTGTGTATGAACTCTCGCCCGATCCTGAAATTCATGTGCATCGAATTGGTCGAACCGGTCGTGCTGGGCAAAAAGGGCTGGCGCTAAGTTTTTGTAGCACCGAAGAAGCCGCGCGGGCAAAAGCCATTGAGGTGTATCAAAATGTGACGTTCAAATGGGATAAATTTAACGCACTGAAAATTCCTAAAAATTCAACATTAAAACCGTCAATGGTCACACTCGTGATTGATGGTGGGCGAAAAAGTAAAATTCGTGCGAGTGATATTTTAGGCGCATTAACCGGTGAAGCGGGATTATCTGGTGATGAAGTGGGTAAAATTGATATTTTTGACGTGCGCACGTATGTCGCCATAAAACGTACCAGTGCGAATGTTGCGTTAATGAAGTTGCAACAAGGTAAAATTAAAGGCCGAAAATTGCGTGTACGTGCGTTGACATAATTGTGTGATTTAAAATTGAATCTGAATTTTAACGCTTGATGTTTGAAACTCTTTTAAGGAGAAATAGAAATGTACGCTGCCATAAAAGCTGTTTATGAAAATGGGCAAATTATTTTCTCAGAACAGCCACC
The DNA here is from genome assembly GCA_039805765.1 of Pseudomonadota bacterium. GTDB lineage: Bacteria > Pseudomonadota > Gammaproteobacteria > Methylococcales > Methylomonadaceae > UBA10906. The sequence continues at coordinate 13,189 of JBDLTP010000032.1, read as the reverse complement.
TACCAATGAAAAATCGAATGTCATTGTTATGTTTTTAAAAGATGATATTGAATATATTCCACTTAGTTTTAGTGCGTACAGGTTCGCATAGTGATTTGTTTTAAGTTTATCCATGAGTAAAAAATGAAAAAATCGAGTTTTCATAATGATTGAGTATTCGAACCCTCATACAGTTAATTAAATGCTATTTAGACGCGGTTTAGCAAATTCAACCCCACTAAAATGGTGACGATTTCATACCCGCGTTTAATCCATAAGTTCCCTTTTAAAACAGCAAGATGTGCGCCTAAATAGCCACCGACAAAGGAGCCGATTAAGAGCATGGGAATCCATGCCCATTTGACTTCTGAGATTAGCGCTAACGTCACGCCGCCAACCCCATTCCAAAATAAGCCAACGATAATAAGCGTATAGGCAACCGCGCGTTTATAGTCAAAACCAAACCATTTCACCAGTAAAATCGTGGCAAATAAACCGGTGCCCGATGCAATCGAGCCGTTTAAAAAGCCAATGAAAAACAACCATGCACCACCCATAATCAGTCCGCGTTTATCTTGATTTTTGGGCGTGTGGAGTTGTCCAAGTTGGGATTGAAACATAGAATAGATGCCTAGTGACATCGTTAAAAGCCCCAGTCCTTTTTTTGCTAGGGTGTCGGGCAACTCAATGGCAATAAATGAACCCAAAATCACAGCCGGTACGCCCACCAATAACATGAATACCGCAAATTGCTTTTGCACCATATCTTCTTTGAGATAACGCACTGTGGCGCCAATTCCGAGCGCAACTGACGCGACTTTGTGCGTGGCGAGCGCAACACTAAAAGGCAGGCCTAAAAATAGGAGTACCGGAAACTGAATGAGTCCTGCGCCACCACCGGCTAAGGCTGAAAAGGTATTGGCAACTAACGCGGCAACCAGCACAATCAATTGTTCCATCATGTTGAGCCAGTGTGAGTTAAGCGGGTTCTTGATTAATCATGTGCGTGGCTAAATCTTGCAACGCTTTTTTGATATTGGCTTCGAGTTCTGGAATCATGGGGATTTCAGCGAGTGCTTTATTCATGCATAGCATCCATTGATCTCGTTCAGATTCTCCGATGCTAAAGGGGAAATGTCGAGCGCGTAGCATGGGGTGGCCAAATTCTTCCATAAATAAATTCGGCCCGCCTAACCAGCCAGATAAAAATTTAAATAATTTACTATTCGCCGAGCTTAAATCGGCTTGATGCATATCGCGTATGCCTTGAGCCTCTGGCAGTGTGTCCATATAAAAATAGAAGCGATCCACGAGTAAACGGACGGCTTGCTCACCCCCGATATGGCTGTATGGCGTTGGTTTTGTCATGATGTCATTTTGTGTGAAAAAAAATTAAAATCTAACGCGTTTACAAACGATTCGCAAATGAAATCGACAAGAATAGCTAAAAAGGCATTTGAATCAAACTGCTTTTTTGTTAAATGGTAAAATACAAAAAATAGTCGCGTCGAGTTTTCGCGTTTCACGATAGTTCATTTTTTATTCTTACAAGTTATGTCAATCAATCAGATTATTGCGCACGAATTAGCGGTAAAAATACATCAAATAGACGCTGCGGTGGCACTTTTAGATGAAGGTTCAACAGTGCCTTTTATCTCGCGTTATCGCAAAGAAGTCACGGGGGGGCTCGATGACACACAACTGCGTTTGCTCGAAGAGCGTTTAGGTTATTTACGCGAATTAGGGGCGCGACGCACAGTGATTTTAGAAAGTATCGCGGCGCAGGAAAAATTAACACCTGATTTAAAAACAGCGATTCTCGCCGCGCAAACCAAAACTTTGCTTGAAGATTTGTATTTGCCGTTTAAACCCAAACGTCGCACCAAAGCGCAAATCGCTCGTGAAGCCGGTTTAGAGCCACTCATGCAGGCTATTTTAGCTAATCGTCACGCAGTGCCTGACACCTTAGCGAAAAGTTATGTTAACGCAGAAAAAGGCATTGAGAACGTGGCGGAGGCCTTAGAAGGCGCAAGGCAAATTCTAATGGAAACATTATCTGAAAATGCGCCATTACTTGCCGATTGTCGTCAGCAAATATGGGCGCAAGGGCTTATCCATGCACACGTTGCGGTAGGTAAAGAAAAAGAAGCGGAAAAATTTAAAGATTATTTTGATTTTCGCGAACCACTGCGCAAAGTTCCCTCACATCGTATTCTTGCCATGTTACGCGGGCGAAATGAGAATTTTTTGGTATTGAATTTACTCCCTGCTGAGGACGAAGAACGTGGTCATGCGTCCTGTATTCAAAAGATGACGCGCGAATTAAAAGTGGGGGATTTAACGCAACCAGCCAATCAGTGGCTAGCTGAAACTGCGCGATTAGCGTGGAAAACCAAATTATTGCCTCGCCTTGAGCTCGATTTGAAAAATCAACTTCGTGATAATGCAGATATCGAGGCTATTCAAGTGTTTGCTCATAATTTGCGCGATTTGCTACTGGCTGCGCCAGCGGGCGCAAAAGTGACAATGGGACTCGATCCCGGTATTCGCACAGGCGTAAAAGTAGCAATTGTCGATAAAACAGGCAAAGTCGTGGCAACCGATACCATCTATCCTCATCAACCGCGCAATGACTGGGATGGCTCGATTGAGACGCTTGCAAAACACATTAAGCAGCATGGCGTTGAACTCGTCAGCATTGGCAATGGAACCGCGTCGCGTGAAACGGATGCGTTGGTGGTTGACGTTTTAAAGCGTCATAGCGATTTGAAATTTAATAAAATCATGGTGTCTGAAGCAGGCGCCTCGGTTTACTCTGCGTCGGAATTAGCCGCGAAAGAATTTCCGAATTTAGACGTGTCCCTGCGTGGCGCCGTATCGATTGCGCGGCGTTTGCAAGATCCGCTTGCAGAACTTGTAAAAATTGATCCAAAATCTATTGGGGTAGGGCAGTATCAACACGATGTGAATCAAGCACATTTAGCTAAAATGCTCGGCAATGTGGTTGAAGATTGTGTGAATAAAGTGGGCGTTGATGTGAATACCGCATCGGTTTCGCTACTGAAACAAGTATCGGGATTATCGGCAAGCGTGAGTGAGAATATCGTGGCGTTTCGCAATGAAAATGGCGCATTTAAAAATCGGCATCAATTAAAAAAAGTGCCACGTCTTGGGAGTAAAGCGTATGAACAATGTGCGGGTTTTTTGCGTGTATTTAATGGCGATAATCCTCTTGACGCCTCTTCAGTGCATCCAGAGGCCTATCCGGTTGTTGAAAATATCATCGCAAAAACGGGAAAATCCATTCGAGATTTAATTGGACAAACCGCTTTTTTACGTGCTTTAAATGCTGAAAATTTTACCGATGCGCATTTTGGCGTACCCACGGTGACAGATATTTTGCAAGAATTGGAAAAACCTGGACGTGATCCTCGCCCTGAATTTAAAAGCGTTGAATTTAAAGCGGGCGTTGAAAAAATAGCTGATTTAGAAGTGGGTATGCGTATGCAAGGTGTTGTCACAAATGTGGCTAATTTTGGCGCATTTGTTGATGTGGGAGTGCATCAAGATGGGTTAGTGCATATTTCACAGCTTTCGGATACGTTTGTGAAAGATCCACGCGAGATTGTCAAAGCGGGTGATGTGGTCACCGTCACGGTCACTGAAATTGATATACCACGTAAGCGTATTGCATTAACCATGAAGCAAGTAAAAAATTAAAACGCCTAGTCTTGTCGTCTAAGCGGGGGAAGTTTGCTTAAAAGTGCCACTAATTCAGATTGTCTGCGGGTGTAGGTTTTGCTGAATAAGTTTTTTAATTGAGAGCGCACGGTATGCAACGTTAATCCGACTTCGTTTGCATATTCTCCGGGGGATTTTCCGGCCAGTAAAGCACTGGCAACCCGTAATTCGGCAGGGGATAAATCATACAGTTTCCCCATTAATTGTAATTCAGATAATGTTTCGTTAGGCTCTGTAATCAAAATAAGCGCTAGCGGCATGGTGACATTTTGGATAAATGATGAGGTTGACGGTAATGGCGTAATGAATACTTGCCGCACTTCCTCGTCGTGAAGAAACATCGCACTTCGAATTTCTTCCTGACTGGTCGCAGCGGTAATGAATGCGCTCAATTTACTTTTATCTGAAAAATTGATGGCCGATAAGTAATCGTCTTTAATGGTTAAACTATGTATTTTTGTATTGAGCAAATCTTTTGCGCAGGTATTAATATATTTCACCGCACCATGTTCATCTACAATCAAAATGGCAAGCGAAAGGGCATCCATTGCCATCACACTAAATCCTGTCGTGTATTTGTTTTTTATATGATTTTGTACGCGAATTTTTGCAATTTGTGGACTAATGGGTTTGCACAAATAATCCACCGCGCCAAGATTTAATGCGTAAAATTCTTCCTCGGCATTGGATTTTGCCGTGACAAAAACAATAGGAATATCTGCGGTTAATTCATTATTTTTTAGATGCCGACACACTTCATAACCACTCATTTCAGGCATCATCACATCGAGTAAAATTAAACAGGGTGGGTCTTTTTCCACCATTTCTAAAGCGGTTTTTCCGTCCATAGCAAACGTGACAAGATAATCCTTATCAAATATTGCACCAAGCAAACGAATCATGCTCGGATTGTCATCAACAATCAATAATCGTGGCAATGAGGAAGGCGTATGACTCATGTTTTGATTCATAGAATAGTTTTTTATTTCTTTATGTGTTTGTTAATGCAACATTTATTTAGTTAAGGTTTTTTTGTCAATCATTCTTAAATTTTAAACGACTTTGAGTTATCAATTCTATCACTATCCTACAAAAGACGTATATCAATCACTCAAATGAGTGATTACACGTTAACGCATAGTTGTTAAAATCAAAGTGCATTTATTTAGGGCATCTTATTGTACAGATAATTTAGCGCTTTAAAAATGGTTTAAGAGTAAATATTTATTTGCTTCGATTCGCTTCGTTAATTCAATCTATTTACTCAATAGCCAGTCATCCAAATCATAAGAAAAAAAATGAACGTTGCTATCAAAAATAAATTTTTCGTTAAACATTTCCAGAGTGAAATCAATGAAATTAACGTCTGTTTGCAGATGTTTAAAAAATCTGGCAATCGCGACGATGAGGCTTTTTTAGAAATTGGTAATTTGCTTGTGAAAATAAAAAAAGAACGTCAATTAGACGATGAAATTTTTATGCGGCTTAAAACCCATATTGCAAAATTAATGGGCAGAAATGGTTTGCGAAATGTAAATAAATTAGTTTCGATTGCGCAATGTGATGTTATTCAACAGCATAAAGACACTTTACCTATAGATTGGAATCTGCTTTATTTATTATCCACAACGGATTATTTGTCGCAGTTGATTGCGTCGGGCATGATAAGAAAGGATGTTTCTGCGGATGCCATTACAAAAATGCTCGCAAAAAACCCAACACCAGATCAATGTTGTTTTTCAGCAAAAGAAAATGGCGAAACGTACGCGCGCGTGGACGTTGAAAAGTTACGTTTCTTACTCATCTCAAAAAGCCCGATGACCAATCGCAATACTAAAACGTATGTCAGCAGTCCACTCTCTCAAAGATTGTAGTAGCGAAGCATTACGGTTGCGTAAATCAAAGTGCGTCATCGAAATAGCAAATCAGATGCTTCATGACGATTGATTTATCTATTTAAAAATCAATTCTTTGAACGCTTATTCATAAAAAAACTGCCCAATTTTTTCAGTGGGCAGTTTGACGTAATCAGGTTCATTCGTCACCTTCAGGCGAACTTAAAATTCAGTAAGGGCAGAGTTTGCATTTATGATTACAGCACGCGCCTCTTTTGAGGTGATGCCACTGTGTAAATACATACTTTCCTTTTTCCATATTGTAATCAATACCTTCAATGGCTTTGACTTTTGTTTTATAACCTTTTGCAAGGGAAAGTTTTTCTGACAATGTTAAATGACTCAGTTTATCCACCATTTTTTTCTGTATGGACTCAGTTAAACACGCTCGACATAAGCAGTCAGTTTCCTCCTCTATAATGGGCATGATGGCTGGGTAGGTCATGCACCAACAAGAATTTGTCTTAGTGGAATAACACGAAAATAGTTTTCCACATGATACACAATGCTTTTTGGGTGAAATCACGGATTGTTTCTCATTACATTCCATAGTGCATAATATCCTTTGATGCTGTGCATTATCGCGTATGTTTACTCATCTTATCATTAATACCCAACAATAGTTGTCAGGAATTAAGATATTACCAGCTGCAAGGAATTTTTTAAAATATTTTGTGTTTTAAATTTATCAAATGGAAGGTGGATCTCCCTTATAATAGGTCGAAATTTTCAAATATTGTTAATCATGCCAAAAAATAAACCATTTAAACGTGCTGCCCAAGCGCCCTATTTGCCAAGTCGTCCATCAAAATTTATCCTCTATTGCTTGTCGGCATTTCGCGGGTGGGTCGCCTTGATGTTGATTTTAGAAACAGGGCAAGCAGCGTCGAGTATTTTAGTGCCGTATGCAATTAAGGCGATTATGGATGGTGCGGCGCAATTATCAGGCACTGATTTATCTATATCGGTGCTTGATAGTCTGCGTTATCCTTTATTGCTTCTAGCTGGACTTAATGTGGCAGAAATCATCTTTAGTCGGGCGAGCGGTGCTGTGCTCATCATTATGGGGCCAAGACTCCGTCAGCGAACGTCAAAGTCGTTATATGCGTATTTGCAATATCATTCGCCACGTTATTTTAGCCAACATTTTTCAGGCGCTTTAGCGCATCGTATTAGCGAAACGGCAATGAGTGTGAATCATACCGTGTGGTCAATCTTATGCGATTTTTGGCCGATTCTGATTACATTTTCGGTATCAACAGTGCTGCTTTTTAATGTTAATCAAGGTTTAGGTTTTCTCGTTGCAGGTTGGGTATTTACCTATACGTGTTTTTCATATTGGCTCGCCACCCGCTGTCAGCCTTATGCGCAGGATTATGCAGCGATGCGCAGTCAAGTGAATGGAAAAATTGTGGACGCCGTGACCAATATTTTGAATGCCAAGTTATTTGCCCGTCTGCAGTTTGAAAGAGCGCATCTCAATGAATTTCTTGATAATGAAGTGGGTGCGGCGCGGCGCACATTTTGGTATATGGAGCGTGTTCGTTGGTTTCAATTTATCGCTGCTGCGATTTTGAAGGTAGGCACCGTATATTATGCGTTGACCTTGTGGGATAGCGGTATTATTAGTGTGGGCGATTTTACGATGAGTATTGGTCTTGCGCTGTTGATTATTAACGATGCCCGTAATTTATCACGACGTTTTTTAGAATTTTTTGAATATATCGGTAACGTGGCAAATGGTGTCATCACGATTGTGCAACCCCATGAAATTATCGATGAACCTCATGCAAAACCACTGGCTGTTTCGAGTGGGCGCATTGAATTTAGACATGTTTGTTTTGGCTATGAGCCTAATCGGCTGGTATTTGATGATCTCAATATTATTATCGAACCTATGCAACGAGTCGGACTCGTGGGGTTTTCTGGTTCGGGTAAATCCACCTTTGTGAGTTTGTTGCTACGAAATTATGAACCACAAACTGGTCAAATTTTGATTGATAACACCGATATTCAAACTGTCACGCAAGATTCATTGCATGAGCAAGTAGGGCTCATTCCCCAAGAGCCGAGCTTATTTCATCGTAGTTTGAAAGATAATATTGGTTACGGTAATTTAGAAGCGACAGAGGCAGATATTGTAGCCGTGGCTAAATTAGCGCATGCCGATGGTTTTATTCAAACGATGTCTAGTGGCTATGATTCGCTTGTCGGTGAGCGAGGCGTTAAATTGTCAGGTGGACAGCGTCAACGCATAGCGATTGCCCGAGTCATACTTAAAAATGCGCCTATTTTAATTTTAGACGAGGCGACTTCAAGTTTAGATTCAGTCACTGAACGAATTATCCAAGAAAATCTAGATGCCGCAATGGGGCGAAATACGGTGATTGCTATCGCGCATCGCCTGTCGACTATTGCGCATCTGGATCGTATTTTAGTATTTGATCAGGGCCGTATTGTTGAAGATGGGACGCATGATGCACTGATCGCCAAAAAAGGGACATATTTTCGTTTATGGTCAATGCAAGCAGGTGGTTTTTTGCCAGAGGAGAATAATTAATGACAGCGCAAGCAAGAAAAATCGCTTTACTCGGTGAACCCGTTTTGCGAAAAATAGCTGGTTTGGTGACGCTCGATACGACTGAGCAAGCAATGCAAACGGCAAAGGATTTACTCGTTTCTTTAGAAGGCACAAATGGCGTGGGATTGGCCGCGCCTCAAATTTTTGAATCATTGCGTATGCTGGTGGTAGCGTCAAAACCCACAAAGCGATATCCCACCGCGCCACAAATGGAGCCTATTGTGATGATGAATCCTAGCTTTACGCCGCTCAGTGACGAGATGGAAAAAGACTGGGAAGGCTGTTTAAGTATTCCAGGAATTCGTGGCAAGGTGCCACGTTATCGGCAAATAGGAATAGATTTTACTGATTTGGCGGGTCAGCGTATTGAAATGGAATTAACGGGGTTTGTGGCGCGAATATTTCAGCATGAATATGATCATCTAAACGGTTTAGTGTATCTTGATCGCATTGAAAATAATCAAGATATTATTAGTGAAGCGGTATTTTTAACTCAATGAAGACGCTGACTGCATTGCATGATGATATTGATGTGCGCGTGCACGCCATTCGCTTAGAAAATCCAGATTGGCTTTGCAAAATGGGTTGTGATGGCTGTTGTCATCGATTAGCACAAATTCCACAGCTTACCCCTGAAGAGTGGACATTATTGCGCGAAGGCTTAGCCACGCTTTCTGATGAAAAGCAGCAAGAAATCCGTCAAAATGTCGCCACGCTCTCTTCGCAATCGCCACGCTCAATTGTGTGTCCTATGTTAGATAAAGCCGCTGGCGCGTGTTTGATTTATGCTTATCGGCCTGTAGCGTGCCGGACGTATGGTTTTTATGTTGAGCGTGATAAGGGGCTTTACTGTCATGATATTGAATTACGTGTCGAGCAAGGTGAGTTGAATAACGTGGTATGGGGCAATCATGACACCGTCAATCGTCACTTAGATAAATTAGGCGACAAAAGAAATTTGGTCGAGTGGTTTGAATCTCTTTAAGATTAAATTGTATAAAATTTGTTGAAACTGTATTGACTAATAGGGAAGAATTCATGAAAATTGTGGGACTAGAATTTTATGTTGTTCATTTAAACATTACTTTATTAAAAAAATTATGATGAATTTTTCAACTGATTCAAAATCTAGCCTTAATATTTTAGTGATTGATGGAAGTTGTCAAATGACTAATATGTTAATGCGAGTGCTTTTTTGTACTGGCCACTGCGCAAAGGCGTTCAATACCCCAAGCGACGCGCTCGCTGCATTAGCGCAAAATCCTAACGAGTTTGATGCGATCATTACCGATGATTTTCTAAATGAAGCGAAAATAGAGATGACGGGCAATGTGCTAATAGAAGCTTTGTTAGAAAAAAGCAAACTGCCTATATTAGTTTGGAGCTCACAAGTTGATAAATTAAAGGCAGTCATCTCAGATACGTCATTTCTTTCTTTTTTGCATAAACCGCAAGATATAAAAAATATTTTTAATTGGCTTGGAGATATTAAAAATAGTGTTACTTATAAAGTGGATAGCGCTCCAGTTTATCAGTTGATTTATGCAAGCAGGGTGTCAGATGAATTTTGTGAACAAGATTTGATGGATATTTTGTATATCTCACGCAAATTCAATAAGCTAAGAAATATTAGTGGGGCGTTGATTTATCATAATCATTGTTTTTTACAAGTGTTAGAAGGGGGGGAACACGACGTCAAAACGTTGTTTAATGATCACATAGTCAGTGATAAGCGTCATAAAGACGTGATGGTTCTCAATCAAAGTGTCGTTGATAAACGAGATTTTAGGTATTGGACTATGGGCTTTTTTGGGCATTATCATCACCAAGAATATGCGCTACTTGGTTTAACCGATTTTGACACACATCCCGCAGGTCAATTTTTTAAAGAAAAGCTTACAAAGCAACAGAAATCATTGTTTGGTGATTTCTAGCTGACACACTGACCGCAGTAGAGTTATGAAGGTGACCATTAACAGGCAATCAGCGACCTTAGAATGATAAGATCGCTGATGTGAATTAGTGCAGTCTGAATGAGTTCACAGGGGAAATTCTTAAAAGAAATAAAAAAAATAAAATTAGACGACTACGGTCCAATTCTCAGCTTCATTTCCGTGGCGAGTTCTTTTAAATGTCATGGGGGGGAAGTCTTGAAAACGCGCTTCAACGATGTCTTCTTTGATTGTTTCGTCATGGATAAACTCATTTGCATCCACTTGTTTCATATCCCATGCATATTGAAAAACGGTTGTTAGAGCTGATTGAAATTCTTCTGAATTAATTTTCATAGATAAACCTTTTAATTGCGATGTGTGAAAGAGGTCGGTTTTAATGCAAGTTGCTGTATATGTTAATATTCCTTAAATTATACAATCGAAAGCCATGGTGACAAAGTTATTTTGCTTGGCTCTGGGTTGTTTTAAGAAATAACGTATAGTGCATTAATTAACTTATTTGGATGGATGGCTAATTTTATCTAAAATCAAAGTTCTATTTTTACTTGATGTCGGCATGGTACATGATAATAAAAAAATTTGAGTTACACAAAAAACCTTCGGGCGTCGGTTATTTCATTAATAGTATTCAAACACTTTTTGTGGGTATTTTACGCGTTTGGACTATCCCTATTGTATTGATGCTCAGTATTGCTTCAGGATTTACCACATATTACGGTCTGTCACATTTTATCACACCTTGGATTGCACTGGTCATAACGATTGCTATTCAGTCTATTGTTGTGATTTGCTCGCTAGAAATGGCCGGTATGCACTGGAAAGCCAATCGGATTCGCTATTTTAGTGTGGTTTGTTCGTTGATGATTGCACTGATGGCATCAGTGTCTTTTTCCTATTTTAAATTTTATGAGATTTCACAAAAAGATAAATTGCATGTGGATCGTGTTAATTTGCTTCGTGTTGATGTAAAAAACTATATTGATAGCGCTTTAACTATTAAAGCCGATATTTTAAAGCAGCAAAATGCTGAGATTGAAAAAGCCTCCACTGAAGTGTCACAAGCCTATTTCGGCACGCATCCTCAAGCGTTTAATAGTTATAAAAATCATGTGGGTGAGGGGCCTTTTTGGAAACATTATAATCAGATCTATTTAGAGAAAAAAGCGCAGAAAGAAAAATTCGAGCATGATTTTTCAGAGTTAAATCAAGATGTGCAAAAAATGCAGAGTAGTGTGAACAGTTTAGATAACGCACCAGATAGTGAAGTGGCTTATCAGCAAATGCTCTCGCAATTTGAAAGTTTACAATTAAAGATGAACATTTTATTTGGGAATAGCGGATTATCAACCGTTCCTCAAGCACCGCTTCTGATGACGTATAACCAGTTTAATGCGGATGTCCAACCCAATGTCGCTATGTGGTCAGATTTTTCATTATTTGCGTTTATTTGCGCCGCGATGGTTGATTTTTTCACGGTATTACTTTCGTATCGACTTGAATTTACCGCTCCAGGCCCTTTAACCTCGCAAGAAGAAGAGTTGATTTTTGAGTGTTTAAGACAGTTTACGGAATTTAGAATTAATAGAAACGATGAACTTGAAATGGTCATTGAAAAAAGTGACCTTGAACGCGCGCGCCGCTACAACGATTGGTCGCGTATGTTTGCGGTGGGGTTACTGCTTAATCGGGGGTTTTTACGCAAAATAGACGATAAAACGGTTGAATTTGCACCGAATTTATATCCTCTAATGGCTGAAAAAATGGGCGATAAAATTCGTCAAGCAAAACAACAAGCGAAAGAAAATAATGTGGAATTGAATCATGAATAATTCAAATACAAACATCGACTCATGGTTGGTAGAAAACACATCAAATCAAGCTTTAGCGGTTAGCGATACATGGGAGCCGATTTTCGCACCGGATCGTCATCTTGTTTATATTAAAGTGGGGCCATATTGGCGGTTATTTGACCGCCCAGAAGGTTTTGTTAAACGGTTTTATCATACTATTTATCCGCTACCTATTGAAAAATGGCAACTTTCTACACACATTGAGCTATATGAGGGATTTTGCAGTGTGACGGTAATGCTTGAGATTCATTTTCAAGCGGATATGAAATATGCCTTAAACAATATGGCAGTGTTAGCCTTTATCAATGCGCACATCAAAGCAACGTATGAAGATGCGTTAATGAGTAGCGTGCAAAACACGTTAATTAATCTGCCTAAGAATATATGGGTAAGCAATGGTTTATGTGATATTGAGAAAAATATTGCTAATGCCATGAGCGAAATGTTCATCATGCAATCCATTCAGTCACGAGTGATATGTGAATTAACGCCGACGTTTAAAGATTTTCCTGACGTTGTTTTATCACAAGAAGATGTCTATTTGAGTATTCTTAAGAAAAATTTTGAAGTTAATCAAGCCAAACGTGATGAGGCGTTTCGTCAACAAGAAGCAATTGATAATCAATTACGTGAGCAGAAACAGAGGCAAATTGAACATTTAGAATATGATGCACGCCTTGAGCGAGAGCAACAAGCAATGGTTTCTGCCAATGCATTACGTTTGCTTGAAGAGTTTGCAGAGCATCAAGTGGCGCAATTTGAGCTTGAAGCGCGTATTCATGCTGAAAAGTTAGCACATGAAAATACACTCAAAGATATGGAATTTAATGCAACTTTAGCACTTGAGAAAAAGCAACACGCTAAAACACTGGCTCAAAAAACACAATTAAAAGAAGAAGAAATTAAGCATGATGTGATGCTTTATGAAAAAGAAAAAGCTCAATGGCACGCTGTCAAAAGTAAAATATCAGAAATCAATATCCCAGAAAATACAAATACCCCTTTGGAAGAAAATGTTTGATCCAAAAAGGAGGTGCTTATTCTAAAAATTGAGTACTTATTGAGTTTAGGATACAGTCAAAAATAATATCCCGATTTAATGAGTTGAAATGAGATAATGGAAACCTAACTATTTCTCAGGGCAAGTTATCAAATGATCAGTTATGAAAAGCACATTGAAGTAAAAAT
>JBDLTP010000031.1:0-10560 GCA_039805765.1 Pseudomonadota bacterium | reverse complement strand
GTTTTGATGTAATGCAGAAGTTCTTTTGGTCCTAACGTTTTGACATGCGCTTGCTGCTGTTGGGTGAGCTTTTTAACTGGTGTAGTGGGTTTTTGAATAGCGGCTGGTTTTGGTGCAACTTGATTAGTATTGACAGGTGCAGCTGCAACGCCTTGTTCTGCGTTAGTTTCGTCATAATCTCCATACGCACTTTCTGCATCAAACGCATGCCATATTGCAGCGTCTATCATACGCAATAATTCCAATTTGTCATTTGATTTGGTAATTTCATTTATTCTCATAACGAGATTCTCCTTTTCTTTGTATTTAGTCCAAGCACGCCATTTCCGGTTGTCCATTAAGTCGGTCTGAAATTAAAGTTATTTCACATTAACTTTAATCGGAGTACAAAAAATGACAGCACAATGGGTAAATGAATTAAACAACTTCAGCGGCACAGAGCGTTACTATCGCATTACACCTGATACAGTAATAACGGATGGAGCAAAGTTCGTTGCTGACAAAGGTGGCGCATATTGGCTTATGACTGCAATTGCAAGTTACCTGCCGGAGTTTACGCAAAAGGAAACTTTCATCGTTGCTAATTTAACTGTTTCGCGCTCTGAAAGTTCGTGCACAGCTTTGCTGAAATTGGATGATGGGAACGACAACATCCTTGCTGAGCAATTTATTGAATACACGGATTTTGAACTTGATGTGATAAAACTTTACGCGTGTTACACAGGTGACATGTGGGTGATTATGTTGCCGCGTGAATATTGATTTACGCAGATAAAAAAAGAGCTAACGCCAATAATGACGTTAGCTCTAGCTATTTAAAACTCAGTTAAGATTTAACAACACGGCTTTGCTCACAGCCGTCATTGCATCATCTAGCTCGCCAGCTTCAACTGCTTTTTTGATTACTTCAAGCGTTGGCAAAATGGCTGCTTCGTTTTCAAGTTCAATGCTGTTTTTTCCTTTGCCCAATTCAATAATACGTGCGCCATAACGCACAACCAAATTCAATTTGCCTGCTTCGTTTTTCCACCACCAAGCGCGAATACGTTTTGGTACTTGCTTGTACTCATTTGTACCTGTTTCAGCATTAACGATATTTTTGAATTTGGTCGGACTATAAATTGATCCGTTTGCTTGCGCCTTCGCCAGCTCCATTTGTTCATCAATTTTTTTGATTAATTTTTGTCTGCGCTGCAATACGGGTGAAACTTTGTTGTCGCGTGTTGCTGAAACTAATTTAAGTGAGCTAAGTAATGTTGCCATGTTGTGTACTCCGATCTAAGTTAATGTGACATAACTTTAGTTTCAGAGGCGTTGGTTGGACAACCGGAAATGGCTCAAATTCATCTATATATAATAAGTGTAAATTCAACCCGAACTGTCTTTTTAACTCTGCAGCAGTCCATCAGCTCCTTTATTTGATAAATAAATAGAAAAAGGTTTATTTACCTAACGGAGCACTCAATTATGAAAAACATCAAAACAGCCAAAATATTAACCTGCGACGATCTCAAGCGGACACTTGATAGCATTGCAGTCACTAAACACGCAGAGCGCAATCGGGCAATGATTTTAATTATGGTACTTGCTGGGCTTTCCGTAAAAGAAACTGCTGCATTACTTGTTGGCGATGTACTTGATGAATGTGGGCAGGTGCGAGATGAAATCCATTTGCGACCAGAGCAAGCCAAAAACCAGCAAGTCCACAGCGTTTTAATATGCAAAGGACTTAAAATTGAACTGCAACGCTACATTGCCACGCTTAATGACCTTAATCCAGCAGCGCCATTGTTTTATACTCAAAAAGAACCCAAACGCGGATTTTCTCAAAATACACTTACGCAGCATTTCTTTTGGTTGTTTAAAAACTTAGGCATTGATGCAAGCAGCGAATCTTGTCGGAATACTTATTTACACGCGCAAGACGCAGATAGCTCAAAATCCGCTTATTCTTTTCTGTCATTAAAAATGTTCAAAACCAAATAGAATCTACATTCTATTATCTTACATCGAAAGGCTTAGTGTTTTCAAGTGGTTAATATATAACGAATTTTTGTTGCTATTTGCGAAGATATGAAAATATACTTTACGCACACAAATTATTATCTATTGGAGCAAAACACCATGTCACAAGCTAAAACACTTACCCAACCCGAAATTAAACAAGTGCTCGCAATGATCGCTTTAGACAAACACGCAAAACGCAATCGGGCGATGTTTTTACTGACAACGCTTGGCGGATTACGTGTAGGCGAAGTGGCTCAGCTGCGTTATTGCGATGTAATTGACGAAAGTGGCATTGTTAGAAATGAAATACGTTTACTGGCTACGCAAACGAAAGGCGGACATGAACGCACGGTCTTTTTAAATGAGCGCTTGCAGAAAGAGTTGCAGAGCTACGCAAAGGAGTTAACACGCGTTAATCCAACCGAGCCATTTTTCACTACGCAAAAACGCAGAGGCTTTACTGCGAATACGCTTGCGCAATATTTTTTCTGGCTCTACAAACGCGCGGGCTTAAATGGCGCAAGTTCACATTCCGGCAGACGCACGTTCATTACCACGTTAGCAGCGAAAGGCGTTAGCGTTCGTGTACTTGCTTCCCTTGCCGGCCATTCTTGTATTTCTACCACACAGCGCTATATTGATGTAAATGATGATATGAAACGTCAAGCGGTGGCGTTGATCTAATGCCATGTGTGCACTGCTGTTTTGAAAATGGCAGTGCTTTTCGTTACATCATGCAAACAGCACGATGTTACAACACAACGTTACGACAACGGCCTGTTTTATCATTTTGATACAACTATCTGTTTATTAATAAGAAAGTCCATTTAAAATTCAACATATTATCCCATTTTACAAAAACAGCGCGATGTTACAACACGACGTTACGACAACGCTCTATTTGAGATGATAACAAAGCATGCAGTAATTTTGATGAAACGATAAAACAGTACGATGTTACAACGCGATGTTACGACAACAACTTGTTTAAATATTTTTCTGTAATTGATTGTTTTAAATAAGAAATAGGAATTTATTTTTAAGATGGCACATCTCAAGTGTTTAATTTGGCAAGCACTTGAGATTGATTGAGTGAGGAATGGAACGCCGAGCAATAGTTATTAGCAGCGATATTTTACGTAAACGCAAAAAAGCCGTCACTCATTTAGAGCAACGGCTTTTCATCAGAACTTACACAAAATGAACTACCATTTTAAACTTAAATGACGTTTTAAACGTACATCAGGGTCTTCCATTAAATTTGGTGTATAAAATAAATTGACTAAATTCACTTTAAGCTCTTCTATCAATTCATTAGGTCTATCGACATGGATTGAATCAAAAGGATGACTCTGTAATAAATCCATATAATTATCAACATTATTTAAAAAACTGTTAACTACTTTTAGCTGTATACAGTGCACGAAATCTATAAAAGCTGGCTCATCAAATTCAAGTGCACCAATTACATTTCCTGTATAGATTATTAATTTAGAAGTTGCAGAATCATCAACCTTAAAAACTTTGTAATCATCAAAATCGTACATAGATTCGATTGAAATACAGCATTGATAAAGATATTTTTTAATCCACTGAACCTCTACTATTTCATTACACGAAAGATTTATTCTTAGCTCATTAATATCAATATCGTTATTTTCATCTTTAAAGAACAATATTCTTCCAATATTCATAGTAAAATCCTCAAAAAAGTTAACTTAAAATGTTTTATTTTAAATTTATCAATTACCATTTATTATTCAAATGGTAGCTGTTCAATTGTTGTGTATAATAATTACATAGCTTATTTTCAAAATCATCTAAGTAATACTCTATTTCGCTTTTTTTATTCTTTGCCAATTGAGGATAGGAACAATCAAAATTATCATTAAATATTTCTTTAAAATTTTGAGATTCATTTAATAAATATTTACAGTGTGTAAAATGCTTAAAAGAGTTTTCATCAAATTCAAGTGCGTTAACGAAATAGTTTGTCGTTACCAACTGTTGTGATGTAGCCGAATTATCAACCTTAAAAATCCTTAAATCTTCACTCTCATTTTCACCAATTGCACTATAAGCTAGATTGATATATCTATTTTGTTTAAACTCTTCAGTATTACTATAATCATTCCAATTATGTTCTATTTCTTTAATTTTTTGACAGTTCGCAAGCATTTTTAATGTTTTAATTCTCAAAAAAGGGTCATTTTTACAGACGAGTATTTTTCCTACATTAAAATCAATAATATTAGTTTCAATATTTTCAAATATTTTATACATCTTTAGCCTCCAAAAATGGGTTTAAAGCGGAAGGGATTAGCTTCCGCTTTGTTTGAGAAATTAAGCTGCGATACTGTCTAAATCAGTCGTATCGTTAGCAGATTCAGCCTCAGTATCAACATTAGCTTCAATTACAGTTGTAACAACTGGAACTGATGCGATAGTAGCTGTTACTGCTGGTGCTTGAGCAGCAAGTAATGCTAATTGCAATTTTTGAAATTCAATTTCAGCATCAGCGATTTTGGCAATTGCTTGCTTGATCATTGCATCAGTTGCTTTTGGTACAACCGCTAACACTTCTGTTTCACCCGACAACAGTGTTTTACCAATTAACAACGTATATTCGCCCGTTTCTTCTGGCTTAACTAAGTGCGATGGTGCAACAGTAGCAAGCACTTGAGCATCAGGTAATTCATTTTGAACAACTGATACTTGTGCTTTTAGCGTGTCACGTTTAAGAATGGTCGCTGGCTTGGGACCTTGCGTTGACACAACTTCTTCAATGCCACCAAAACTCTTAACGTAATCAGCAAAAGTAGCTGGCGAAGCACCCGATTGCATTGCGTAAGATAGTGCACGTACATAGGACTGAATACGGCGACCATGTTTTTTATCATCAATAAACACATAGCGAACGATCAAACTCAATACAGTTGGCTGACGTCCAATTTCAATTGAACGTGCTGCAAAATCGCTTTTGATGGCTTCTAAAACATTTTTCTCCGCTTTGCCACCTTTCGTTGTCAAATAGACTTCCAAGCACTCAGCTAACAAATCAAATAAGGTGTCGTTAACTTTGTCGTATTCCGCTTGGAACGCTTCGCGCTGTATAACTAAATCATCTAATTTAGCCATTACTGATTGTGCTGTTGCCGCTTTGGTTGTTTTGTCAATTTGTGTCATGTGAATTTCTCCAATAAATAGTTAATTGTTTGCTGCTACAACAACGTAACAGCAAGTGGTTAGAGCTTGTGGTTGGAGTCGTCACTGCCAACCACGTGAAACATTCTACGCAGTTGAATTGATTTACTATATCTAACAAGTAAGCCATTTAAAGCTATTTGTGTAGTTTTAATTTTAAAAAAAATAATGGTATTTTCTGTATTACACAATATACGCATGCTAGAATACGAAAAATTATTTTTATATTAAAAGGTAGATAAAATCGATTTATGGCTGAATTATGGGAAATTGAGGGTTTTGAGTTCTTAAAAGGCACTTTTCACTACGAAAGAAGCCAACCATATAGGCTCTGGTACGAGTATCTACGCCTAAGTCCTATATATTTTCAAGCTCACAAAGAACGAACAGCTAAAGATGGATTAACAAAAGAAGAAATAACGGCATTGCCTGATGACTTTGATGCAGTACGCAAAACGTATGATGATTTTGGAAATGTTTATCAATTCCCATTTAGAATCTGGTGGACAAGCTTTATGGGAAAAGCCAAATTATTTGGTGAGCCTGTACACAAATTACAAGCTACGCCTTTAGCTTATGTACCACAAGACCATGTTACAGATACTGAAGCTTGCAAAGCAGCATTAGAAAAATATGCCCGATACCATTATGGCTTTATGCTATTGGGTGTCCCTTTAGATGGCAGCCGAGCTGATATATTAAGAGCAGTGAGTGAACAAATTGATAATGATTATATTGAGCCACTTAAAGCAAAATACAGTTTACATGGTGAGCGTTTTCACTGTGAATCAATTACAACTACACTTCGTCTATTATTAATGAAAGCAAGCGACCCAAAATTATCACTATGGAAACTTGGCGTAAAAGCAGGTGTGAGTGAGAAATACGCGGATTTAGATATTACGGTCACAAGGATTCCACATCATATGGTTGAAGCTACACAGGTACTTGAAAATATAACCTGCCGGATGCTTAATCACTCTCATTTAATTATGGAAAACGCCGCACGTGGAAAATTTCCATGTAAAGACAAAGTTGCTATACCTGACATCAATTATCGCTATATGTGGCAATGTATGCGCAGACGACTTGAATCGAATGGACGATGGGCAAAGCTTAAAATGGATAGTGTGAATAAAAGTCCCTTAAAAACACATGATGAAGATTGGCATGCTAATTTGCTAGCAGTTGATCCCGAATTCCAATTAAGACTTGAATTGCATAAGTTGGAAGCTAAAAAGAAGTTTATTGAAGAACAACTTGCACTGCATAAACGTGGCGAGCCAATAAAGCGAATCGCAGTATATGGATGGTAATTAAAAAAAAAAAACAACGCAGGCAAAACAACGACACTTGGATTGCTTTTCTGAATGGAAGCAATGAAAGGAGCAGCAGCTATGCTGCATGCTAGCAAGGCTCATTTCATCAACAACACTCGCTAAAGCTCGCATTGCTTTCTGAAATTCACCTGCATTTTTTCTTATTTCAACATTATTTTTCTATATGAAAATATAATTTTACTATATGTGTGTGAGTTTTTTGATTACGATAACGCTCAAACTTGTCGCTATGACTTGCCCCATTTACAGCATATCCAATTAGGTATTGCATGATTCAAATCCAAATTATTGATCCAAGCGTGCTAGCTGCACTAGAAGCTGCATTTCCTAAAAAACCAAACGCAGTTCGTTCAAATGCAAAGCTTTTGGCTAGCTACACAAAAAAACTTGAACAAGCACTGGATGAAGCAGAATTGAGAGGAAATTACTCATTAAATATCAATTTGGGTTTGTATGGCATCTACTTACATGACTTACAAAACAACACACCGCAAATGGGTTCTAAATCTATACGCTTGCACGCTTGGCTAGAACAAAACAACTTGAAATTAATCCATAAGGAGCAAGAAGGTCAAAAACACGGATCACATAAAGGCCCATCGCTTGTTAAACCCACTGCACGCATTAAAATAACCGATGTGGATGATAGACTTGATCCTCAATCAGCATTTACCAAATTACACCCTAATTTTCATAAGCTCAGCCAGCAAGAAATTGATACGGACTATTATTGCTGCGAGGTTGATGTTGAGTCGGTAAACAATTTCATTCAACCCTTTGCTAATCTGCTAGCACAAAATATCAAGTTCAACATTAAGGATAGAACCGTTTACTTGCAAGCAAAACGAATTGCGGCTGCCGCAAGTTGGAAAAATAACATCTATTATCAAAAGAAAAAACACAGCGATTTTGGACGTACCTATTATGAAGGCTTGAGCGTTCAAAATATCCGTAAAGACTTGCGTGAAGCGATGCTTGGTGACTGCTGGGAATACGATATGCGCAGTAGCGTAGTCGCATGGAAACTGGGCTTTGCACAAGATTACATCAATCAAAACAACTTATCCGGTAGCATTCAATCCATTTTCCCTCAGTGCCATCAATACTGGAGCAATAAGTCCGTGCTGATTGACGCTATTAGAGCCGATGTATTTACTGATGGCTTTTACAACGATGAAAAACAAATTGGGCTAATTAAGGATGCGATGACTGCATTGAACTTTGGTGCAAGGCGCTCAGCGGGCATGTATTTTGATCAGCAAGGAAATCAATGCCGGCAAGCTATTGGAGAGATATTTAAAGATGACGTTGAACGCGATACATTTTTGCAATCTCAAATAATTATTGATTTTGTAGCCGAACAGAAAATATTGAATGACACTATTATCAATATGGTCAAAGCAAATCAACCTTATATATTAAGCTATTCCTTTTTAAGGGATACAGAAAGCGTTTTTAAACGTTTAAAGCTGCTTGCTTATCTTTATCAAAGTGCCGAAACTGAAGTAATGAACATTGTTCGCAGCTACGCAAACACAAATAATTTGACGATCCTAGCAAACGTACATGACGCTATTGTCCTTAAAGATCAATTATCTCCATCAATTAAACTGCAAATTGATAGCGCAATACAAGCAAGCAATCCATTCTGGTTTTTAAAGGAAACGAAATATAACCGGACGCCTTAAATTGGATACGTGCAAACAACGCAGTGTTACAACATGACGAAACAACAACGACCTGTTTGATTGAAATTGCTATTTGTGGCGTTAAAAAAAACAGTCCGATGTTACAACAAGACGTTACGTCAACAACTTGTTTGCTTTTATCCATAAAAAAAAGGAAGACAACTCAATCAGACAATGACAGCTGCACCTAAATGCAACGAAACAAAGCCAAGTCATTTGAGCAAACCAAGTGCTGTTGTTTTAACAAATCAGAATGAACTTGTTTTGTTGAAATAAGGAGCAGCAGCTACGCTGCATGCTAGCAAGGGTGATTTTTCCAAATCACCCTGCCTTTGTTCTTTCTTTCTAATTGATATGAAATAACAAATTCAACTTGAACTTAATTATTTACTATATGTGTGTGAGTTTTTTGTGGCACTTGGTTTGCAAAAAAAATAAGGCATATTGCATTCAATAAACAGCATCAAGCACTTCAAATTATTTAGAGCGGACCTGTTTGAACAAATCAAGTGCTGTTGTTTTAACAAATCAGAATGAACTTGTTTTGCTGGAATAAGGAGCAGCAGCTACGCTGCATGCTAGCAAGGGTGATTTTTCCAAATCACCCTGCCTTTGTTCTTTCTTTCTAATTGATATGAAATAACAAAATCAACTTGAACTTAATTATTTACTATATGTGTGTGAGTTTTTTATGGCACTTGGTTTGCTCCAAACAGAACGTGTTGATTCCATAAAAACAGCATCAAGCACTTTGATTTTTCCAAGTCCTGTCGTTTTGCGCAAACAGCAAGCCCAAGTTTTTAAAAAACAACGTGCCCTGCTATGTTGCTCTTGCTGACCATAATCAAATGCAATTTTGATAGCCTAGTGTTCAAATAAAACGCCAGACTTACTGTACTGGATGAATACAATGCAGGAATGACAATGAGTTAAGGTTAACTCAACCAAACGGCACGACGAAACAACACGACGTTATGACAACGATCTGTTTGATTATTTTGATTGAGAGGATCTGGTGTTGCGCGTTAACATGACAAAACAGCACGATGTTACAACACGACGTTATGACAACGTCCTGTTTGATTAATTTTCATCCACCAATCACTAACCAGCATGATTCCCATTCAAGCAACGCAATCACAACAGCAAAGCAACCCCCACTTTTCACACTACTATAGGTGCAAAATCACCACCGAAAGTAGAAAAGTACTCTATATAAAATTTCCGCAGCACTATTTTTTTATGGTTACAGACCCCATTTCTGATAATAATTTAAAAAATCAATCTATTGAATAAAGTGCCAAGCAAAGCTAAAAACATTAAGTCCAGCTACTCAGCTATTTCTTACCATGCTCAAATGCAAAACAGAAGCCCTAGCGTTCAAACTAAGTGCCGGAAATAAAGAGAAGAACAGGTGTTGCGCGTTACACATTTAAACACCAGATCATTTCTTAACTTTGGAAAATGATGGCGAGCGTGGTGGGTTAACGTTTGATTAAGTTTAGCGAACTAAAACAAATCAGAATGTGTACCCGTTAACTCAAGTGATAATATTCCAGCTGGATATTCACTTGTAGCTTCGCGTTTTTGATAAATCAAAATCCAATCAGGTTCAATATGAATATCACGGAAACTGGCAAAATTACCTGTTAACGCGTGATCTTTATAATTTATCGGAATGGGTAAATCATTTGCTAATATCTCAATGACAGTTTTCAATTTTGCCAACTCTTTTCCGCGACTTTGCATTAGCTTAAACTGCTTTTTAAATGATTTTTTGTAAATAAGAGAACGCATTATTTTTCTAAATCTGCAAACAAATCATCCACACTGTCAAAATGTTCTGAATAGTTGGTCGTGTCGTTCAGTACTGTTTTTGTTTTTGCATTGGGAATGCAATCAATGGCAAAAGGCAGTGAATGTGTTGCCCTTACTTCTGCAAAAAACATTCTCACAGCTTGCGCAGGCGTTACGCCGAGTTGGTGCAAAATAGAAAACGTTTCTTGCTTTTCTTTTTCATCTAAACGTACTTGTAAACTAGGCATTGCTTAATTCCTTAAAATACATAAATTACTTTCGCACATCATACCACACCCCACAGCACACCCAAACGCCCATAAAAAAACCGCCGCTGCATTTCTACAACGACGGTTTCTTCCCTCAATCAAAGCGTATTAGACGCTCATGGGGTTGAGGCTTGAGGGTTAAGCTACAAAGTCAACTGCGGCTACAACACCTGTAGTAACACCAATCAACTCAACTTCTCCAGCGACAATATCATTCCCAGAAGTATTAGCTACATGGTAAATAGCTGCTTTTGC
>JBDLTP010000030.1:0-56258 GCA_039805765.1 Pseudomonadota bacterium | reverse complement strand
TGCTGTGTATCGTGCACCACAAATTGCCGTGTTCGTCGCACCTTGCTTGTCTCACCACGTATGGTAATTTTCACCAACTTGTTATCAAGTGCCTCAATATCACTCCAACGTAGCTGCTGCAATTCACCACGTCGCGCACCAGTCAAAATGCAAATGCCCAAGTAATACCCGACCAGTGCTTTTACCAAATTGCCTTCAATGTTAATCGCTGCTTGAGCTGCTGTAATGTAATCAGCTATAGCATTGGTGATTGATACAATCTCAGCATCTGTAAACGTATCCCGTCTGTTTTCATTCAAGCCTTTGTCTAAACGTTTTAACGTTTTAAAGTCAAAGCCGTCAATCAAAGTTTCATTTCTTTTATACAGCCAACTGAGTAAAGCATTGATCGTGCTTTGTTCATTTTCAACAGTAGACTGTGAGACAGCGATTTTCTTTTTGGTTTTGGTACGCGTGAAGAAGTAATTTTCACAATCGGTGCGTTCAAGTTCTTTCAACTTCGTATCCCGTCCAATAAAGTCAAGCCAATGTGTCAGATGTGTTTTTATGGTTGAAAGTCGTCCTTTTACAATCAAGCCAGCTTGTACATCAATAGCGCGTTGTTTTAAATAATCGTCTACGCCCGTTTTAGTTGTTTTGGAGAAGTAGGTTTTACCTGATAGTTGCTGAGACATGAGTTGATGATAATGCACTTTGGCACGATCAACAGCGGTTGCAACGTTGACAGTACGGAGGCTAAAGCGAGCATAGCGTTTTTCATTGTGCAGCCACATTCGCATTTGAAAGTAGTCACCACGTTTATAAACGATAGCGTCATCGTAAATGCGCAGTTCGTCATCTGCAAAGTTATGTTGTTTTGGTTTGAGCATGGTTGTTTCCCATTTAGTTACACACTGTGCAACTGTAAAGTCAACGTGAAACAAGGACAATGGGATTTAGTAAATTGGGTGTAGGGTAGAGAATGCGGGGCTTTAGCTTATAGTCAAGTTGGGCAGCTTGTCATCTTTTTTGGCAATGTGACTTACGATTTTGAGTAGGTGCACGTTTGTGTAAGTTTTTGTGTAACTTAGGCGAGTGGGGTTTAACAAAATCAAGCACTTGCATTTACCAGATGATTTGAGTGGTGAAAAGCAAGTGCTTGAAAAGTTTAGTTTTTATAAAAACCTGTTATTCCCACTCAATTGTTGCAGGTGGTTTTCCGGAAATGTCGTAAGTGACTCGTGAAATTCCAGATACTTCGTTTATTATTCGTCGAGAAATCAAATCCAAAAACTCATAAGGCAAATGTGCCCAACGAGCCGTCATAAAATCAATCGTTTCAACGGCACGAATGGCAATCACATAATCATAACGTCGACCATCACCCATAACACCAACCGATTTGACCGGCAAAAATACAGCGAAAGCTTGACTGACTTTATCATATAAATCATGACGATAAAGCTCTTCGATAAAAATGTTATCCGCTTGGCGAAGTAAATCTGCAAACTCTTTTTTGACTTCGCCTAAAATACGCACACCAAGTCCAGGGCCTGGGAAGGGATGCCGATAAACCATATCAGCAGGCAAACCAAGTTCAACTCCCAATTTACGGACTTCATCTTTAAATAATTCGCGTAACGGTTCAACTAATTTTAATGCCATATTTTCAGGTAAACCACCCACGTTGTGATGCGATTTAATCAAATGTGCTTTGCCACTTTTCGCGCCAGCAGACTCAATAACATCAGGGTAAATAGTTCCTTGAGCCAGCCATTTTGCATTGCTCAATTTAGCCGCTTGTTCATCAAAAATTTCAATGAATAAGTTACCAATAATTTTACGTTTTTGCTCTGGATCATTGACGCCCGTTAAGGCTTCCAAGTAACGTGTTTCTGCATCAACTCGAATGACTTTGACACCTAAATGCTGTGCAAAAATAGCCATAACTTGATCGCCTTCATTTAAGCGAAGTAGTCCGGTATCCACGAAAACGCAAGTGAGTTGAGCACCAATGGCTTTGTGGAGTAACGCGGCAACAACGGAAGAATCGACACCGCCAGATAAACCTAAAATTACCTCATCACTGCCGACTTTTTCGCGTACGGATTTAATGCTGTCTTCTATAATATTGTTCGAATTCCAAAGTGCTGCGCATTCACAAATATCAAGTATAAAGCGTGAGAGAATTCGACCACCTTGTTTTGTGTGTGTCACTTCAGGGTGAAATTGCAGTGCATAAAAATGTTTATCTTCATTAGCCATGCCTGCAATAGGGGCACCTTCTGAACTTGCGATGAGTTTAAAACCTTCAGGTAAAGTGACAACACGATCACCGTGTGACATCCAAACGTCAAGTAAACCAAAACCTTCAGAAGATAGATGATCCTCAATACCCGTTAACAATTTTGAATGGCCGCGTGCACGAATTTGCGCGTAACCAAACTCACGATGATTAGAGGTTTCAACACTACCACCGAGTTGCTGCGTCATGGTTTGCATGCCGTAGCATATCCCCAGGACAGGAATACCCAACTCAAAAACAATCTGCGGAGCGCGAGGGGTATTACCTTCCGTCACGCTTTCAGGGCCGCCTGACAGAATAATACCTTTAGGTGAAAATTGTTTAATTTCTTCCGAACTGCATTCGCACGAATAAATTTCACAATACACACCAATTTCACGAATACGTCGTGCAATCAATTGTGTGTATTGTGAACCAAAATCTAATATTAAAATTTTATCTGAATGAATATTTGTCATAAAAAAAGTGAGAGTTAAATGAAAAGGTGAGTAATCGTTGTTTTGATGCTACGAATCATCAACCTCATTTGCCAAGGCAATTAACTTCTTTTTAAGGGGTTCTAATGCGTCATGATTAGCTACTCGTATGGTGGCATGTGCCACTTTGCGACCTTTACGAGGTGCTTTTCCATAGAGATGCAAATGCGTGTTTTGAATTGCTAACACCCGTTCACTTTCTGGTTTGCCGCCAATAAAATTGACCATTGCCGTTTTTCCAACTGATGCAGTGGATCCAAGGGGTAAGTCTAAAATAGCACGTAGGTGATTTTCAAATTGCGACGTTTCAGCTCCTTCAATAGTCCAGTGCCCTGAATTATGAACTCGAGGCGCAAATTCATTTGCAATTAATTCATCGTTGACTTCAAATAACTCAAGGGCAATCACCCCAACATAATTCAAAGAGGTAAGTAACTTAGTGACATACTCTTCTGCTTTAGCTTGCATTGGATCATTTTCGCAACTTTCAGATACACGTAAAATGCCTTCTCTATGCACATTTTCAGATAGTGGATAAAAGGCTAATTCACCTGAAACACTGCGAACGGCAATAATGGATACTTCACGCGAAAATGTGACAAATCCTTCAACAATGGCAGGCAGTCCATCGAGTTTTTGCCATGACGAATGTAAATCGGATGCTGAACGGAGAATAGATTGCCCTTTACCATCATAACCTTGAGTACGAGTTTTTAAAATGGCAGGATATCCAATACGCTGCATAGCCTGTTGTAAATTGGACAAACTATCTACTGCTTGGTATGGCGCAGTGGGAATACCTAGATCATTTAAATAGTTTTTTTCAACTAAACGATCTTGTGCGACGGCCAGTGCATTAGGTGCAGGATAAACACTGGTGTGCGTCGCAAGAAATTCGGCGACATTAGCGGGCACGTTTTCAAATTCATACGTGACGACATCCGCACGTTTCGCTAATTCAGCTAGGAGGGTTTCATTGTGATAGTCACCATGTATATGATCGCCAAGTGTTGTTGCACAGGCGCCCACGGATGGATCTAAAAAAATAAAACGAATGCCTAAAGGATAGCCTGCTAGTGCAATCATCCGAGCAAGCTGCCCCCCACCTAAAACCCCAACTTTCATACTTTGTCTCCACGCGGATCTGAATTTGCCAATACCGTGTCGGTTTGTTCTTGTCTAAATTTTTCCAATGCTGGGCGATAGTGTGTATGTTTATTGCTAACAATGGCCGCGGCCAATAATGCAGCGTTAATTGCGCCTGCTTTGCCAATGGCTAATGTACCAACTGGAATGCCAGCGGGCATTTGAACAATGGATAAAAGCGAGTCCATGCCATTAAGCGCTTTTGATTGAACGGGTACACCAAGGACGGGAACAGCGGTTTTTGCGGCTGTCATGCCGGGTAAATGGGCAGCACCGCCAGCGCCTGCGATAATGACTTCAAGTCCTTTTTGCTCAGCGTTTTCGGCATAAGCGAATAATTTATCGGGCGTGCGATGCGCTGAAACCACGTCTACTTCATGGGGAATGCCTAATTTCTTTAGCGTATCCGCTGCAAATTGCATGGTTTCCCAATCGGACGTAGATCCCATAATGATACCCACGAGTGCGGTCATTTTGCCTCCTGTTTATCGCTAAAGCCACCATTAGTTAATACGTCAATAAGGACATCTACGTTGGCGTGTGAATCGTTTAGTGCGCGAATATAGTGGTAACCATTTCCGCCAGCCTCAAGAAAAACGTGGCGATTTTCCATTGCAATTTCTTCAAGTGTTTCAAGGCAATCTACGGTAAACCCCGGGCAGATTAAATCAACGCTTTTCACGCCTTCTTTGGGAAGTTGCTCAAGAACCTCAACGCAGTAGGGTTTTAGCCACTCGGCTTTGCCAAAACGCGATTGAAAAACCAGTCGCCATTCGTGTTCTTTTAAGCCTAATTTATCCGCTAAAAGCTGTCCTGTGCGGTGACATTGATGAAAATAAGGGTCACCTTTTTTTGTTAGCATGGCGGGCAAACCGTGAAATGATAGGACAAGCATGTCATTTTTTGGGCGCTCACGCCATGCGGCTTGAATCGACTCGGCAAGAGCTGAAATATAAGTTGTATTTTGGTGATAGTCACTAATAAATCGAAAATTTGGCAAATGCCACCATGTGTTGAATTCCTTTATCACCGAGTCATAAACTGAAGCCGTCGTGGTTGATGAATACTGCGGATACAGTGGCAAAATAACAAAATCCGTCACGCCTTGTTCTTTGAAATGACGGAGTTGACTGGGTATTGAGGGTTCACCATAACTCATGGCGCATGCCACTAATATTCCCTGCGAGTCCAATTTTTTAGAAATATTGTCAGTTAATTGATGTGTTAAAAAAGTCAGTGGTGAGCCTTTTTGGCTGTCCCAAATTTTGGTATACGCTTCGAGTGATTTTTTAGGACGAAAAGGTAAAACAAAGCCATGCAGAATCATCCACCAAATAGGGCGCGGTATGTTGACGACGCGTTTATCCCATAAAAAGTCTTTCAAAAATTTACGCACCGCAGGCACTGTGGGAGCAGCGGGAGAACCCAGATTGACAAGTAATACACCGATTTTTTTATCTGACATTACGTTTAATTCCACTGTTAACTATTATCGACTGATTAAATTCAAAAATTCAGAGCGCGTATTGATTTCTTTGCGGAAAATACCTTTCATTGAGGATGTTGTCATCACCGAATTTTGTTTTTCAACACCACGCATCATCATACACAAATGTTTCGCTTCGATAACAACTGCCACGCCACGCGCGCCAGTGGCTTGCTCAATAGCATCGGCAATTTGCTTTGTTAAACGCTCTTGTATTTGCAGGCGTCTTGCATACATATCCACAACGCGAGCCACTTTAGATAAACCTAAAACTTTTCCTTGCGGGAGATAGCCAACATGGCATTTGCCAATAAAAGGCAATAAATGGTGCTCGCAGAGAGAATAAAGCTCGATGTCTTTAACGATAACCATGTCTTCACTGTCCGCAGTGAAAATAGCGCCATTTAATACTTCTTCCA
Source organism: Pseudomonadota bacterium (assembly GCA_039805765.1). Taxonomy (GTDB): domain Bacteria; phylum Pseudomonadota; class Gammaproteobacteria; order Methylococcales; family Methylomonadaceae; genus UBA10906. The sequence goes on along the minus strand of JBDLTP010000030.1, from coordinate 50,447 downwards.
ATGATTTTTCGTAACCATGCGTCAAAAATTTAAAGGCTTTAGCCGCACGTTTTGGCGTGTCTATAAGGCCTTCACGGGTTAAATCTTCGCCAACGGCCTCAATAATTTGCGAGAAATTCTCTTCCATAGTGGGGTATCTCAATGTGTAAAATGATTAAAAAATAGTCGAAAGTGTAGCACGCTACTTTGATTTGTCACGTTTTATGGCGCAGTGCGTTATGATAAAAAGGCGATATTGATAAAAATAGCCTATGTTTAGTTGATTGTAAAACAGGGTATGATAAATTTTCTATGGCATAATAACTGCCGTTTCAATTCTTTTCCCATTTCATTATAAAAATTAACGAGGATAATCATGAGTTTTTTCATTTCTGACGCTTTAGCTGAAGGTGGCGCAGCCGCTGCACAACAACCTGGCATTGAGGGTATGCTGTTTCCTTTAGGTATTTTGGCATTTTTCTATATTTTGTTTTTACGTCCCCAAGCTAAACGGACTAAAGAAAAAAAACAAATGGTAGAGTCACTTGTTAAAGGCGTGGAAGTTGTCACTTCTGGCGGAATTTTAGGGAAAGTGGCTGATGTGGATGATAACTTTGTTAAAATTGAAATTAGTGAAAATACGTTTATTCAAGTTCAACGTCATAGTATCGAAAGCATGATGCCTAAAGGCACCTTTAAAGCGATGCATAAAAAAGTAATTTAATAAAGACGTCATTATTAGCGGAATAAACGCAATGCAAAACCATTACTCTCTTTGGAAAAACATCAGTATTATTTTGGTGTTTTTAATTTCAATCATTTATTCGTTGCCCAATTTGTATGGTGATGATCCCTCTGTTCAAGTGTCGCATATTGTCAATAAACTCACCCAAGCGCAAGCCAGTGATATAGAAGCAACGATTAAAAATACGGGCACACCACTTAAAACATTTCAATTTAAAGATGGGCGCGTGCTTGCGCGTTTAACGAATACTGATGATCAAATGAAAATTGCGGATTTACTCCGCGATAAAATGGGTAATAATTACACGGTTGCCTTAAATCTTGCGCCAACCAGTCCTTCATGGCTGCAGGCAATTGGCGCGCAAGCGATGTATCTTGGGCTTGATTTACGTGGTGGTGTACATTTTTTACTTGAAGTCGATATTGATGCGGCAGTAAAACAAGCCGAAGAGCGCTACAACGATGATCTCCGTTTAGCACTTCGTGAAGCCAAAATTCATTATCAAAACGTGTCTAAAGATAACGGTTTTATTAAAGTAATTCTTAAAGACGCGAATGATAAATCGGAATTGTTAGCCTTATTAACTAAAGATTTTCGCGGTTTGACGGTAACCGAACCTGAAGCAGCAGAGCAAGTGTGGTTAAAAATTTCAGAAGCGGATGCGCGCGAAATCAAGAAATCAGCTGTCGCTCAAAACATGACAACACTGCGCAATCGGGTGAATGAATTAGGCGTTGCAGAGCCGGTGATTCAGCAGCAAGGCGTTAACCGTATTATGGTGCAATTGCCTGGTGTGCAAGATACATCTCGCGCAAAAGAGATTTTGGGTACAACGGCCACATTGGAATATCGTTTAGTTGATACGGAGCATGATGTTTCGCAAGCGGTTGCTGGTCATCCGCCTATTGGTAGTCGTTTGTATTATGAAAAAAATGGCAATCCCATTTTACTGGATAAACGCATCATTATCACGGGCGATCAAATTGTCGATTCTGCCTCGAGTTCAGACGATGATGGACGTCCCTCCGTGAGTATTTCACTCAATGGTATTGGCGCGTCAAAAATGGGCAAACTCACGCAGGTAAGTATCGGAAAGCCTATGGCGGTGGTATTTATTGAATACAAAAACGAAACGCGTATTGTGAATGGTGAAAAAGTTCGCCATAAAGAGAAAGTTGAAAAAGTCATCAGCGTGGCCACGATTCAAGGTGTCTTTAGCAAACGCTTTCAAACAACGGGACTTGATAGTCCACAAGAAGCACGTAATTTGTCGCTATTACTTAGAGCAGGCGCGTTGGCTGCCCCAGTGGATATTGTTGAAGAGCGTACTGTTGGGCCTAGTTTAGGGCAGGATAATATCGACAAAGGCATGATGTCATTTTTGGTTGGCTTTGCCTTGGTTGTTTTTTTTATGGCGGTTTACTACAAAGTCTTTGGGTTAATTGCGAACGCAGCTTTGGCGTTTAACGTGGTGATTGTCGTGGCCATTTTGTCTATGTTGCAAGCCACGCTGACATTGCCTGGCATTGCGGGGATTATTTTGACAGTAGGTATGTCAGTTGATGCAAACGTATTGATTTTTGAGCGTATCAAAGAGGAAATTAATAATGGTAATACACCGCAGTCGTCAATTTTTAGCGGTTATGACAAAGCGTTTGCGACTATTTTAGATTCGCATTTTACAAACTTGGTGGTTGCTGTGGTTTTATTTGCCTTTGGTACGGGCTCAGTAAAAGGATTTGCAGTGACATTGATTATTGGTATTTTGTCTTCTATGTTCACAGCAATAACCGGAACGCGCATGATTATTAACTGGATTTACGGTAATAAGCATGTTGAGAAATTATCAATTTAAAACACGATTTCATCACGGGGCAATGTGGTTATTTGCCCCATTTTCATAAAAAGCGAATTTTTTAGTATTAAATACATGAAAACAACCACTATTAATTTTATTGGCAACCGCCATATTGCGCTGATTTTCTCTGGTCTACTGTCGCTTGCATCCATTATTTCGCTGGCGACGCAAGGGTTACATATGGGGATTGATTTTACGGGTGGAACGCTCATTGAAGTGGGTTATCAGCAACCTGCGGATTTAAATGCCCTGCGCCTAAAACTCGATACCGAAGGCTTTGAAGATGCGACGGTGCAAAATTTTGGTACCGCAAAAGATGTGTTAATTCGCCTTAAACTTCAAGAAGGCGTCAGCAGTGCAGATTTAAGCAACAAAGTGCTCGATACCATCAATAAAGATGTTGCGCAACCGGCGAGCCTTCGTCGCGTAGAATTCGTTGGCCCACAAGTGGGCGATGATTTAGCAGAAGATGGTTTTTTAGCCCTGCTTTATTCGTCACTGGCTATTTTGGTTTACATTGCCTGGCGTTTTGAGTGGAAATTTTCATTAGGGGCAATTATTGCCACGTTCCACGATGTTATTGTGACGCTTGGCTTATTTTCAATATTAGGCTTGGAATTTGATTTAACCGTATTGGCAGCGGTACTCGCTTTGATTGGTTATTCGCTCAACGATACAATTGTTGTTTACGATCGTATTCGTGAAAACTTCCGTGCGCTCCGTGATACATCAACCGAAGAAATTATGAATATTTCTGTGAACGTCACATTAAGCCGAACCATTATGACCTCATTAACGGTTTTATTGGTGCTGGTGTCACTTTTCTTTTTGGGCGGTGAAACGATTCATAATTTCTCGCTGGTGCTTTTATTTGGCGTCTTCTTTGGTACGTACTCATCAATTTTTATTGCAAGTCCTGCTGCGTTAATGCTCGGTATTAGTCCCGCAGATTTGATGATTCCCGTGAAAGATAATTCCGATATTGCGCATTTGCCTTAACCTTAAACGCTCAAATCCGCTATAATTCATATTCATTATTCAATTTATTTTTTTGGAGTTTACAAAAACATGGCAATCGAACGTACTTTCTCTATCATTAAACCGGACGCTGTTGCAAAAAATGTCATCGGTGAAATTTACAGTCGTTTTGAAAAAAATGATTTACATATTATCGCTGCAAAAATGGTGCATTTGACGAAAGAACAAGCAGAAGGTTTTTATGCAGAGCATAGCGAACGTGGTTTTTTCAATGATTTAGTGGCTTTTATGATTTCAGGTCCTGTGATTATGCAAGTACTTGAAGGCGAAAATGCGGTATTAAAGCACCGTGAAATTATGGGGGCAACTAACCCGAAAGAAGCTGCGGCAGGAACTATCCGCGCTGATTTCGCTTCAAGTATTGATGAAAACGCAGTACATGGCTCAGATGCAGTAGCTACGGCAGAACGTGAAATTGCTTATTTCTTTGCAGCAAATGAACTCGCTCCAAGAACACGTTAATCCAGTAAAAAAGGTTAATTTGCTTGATTTCGACAGAAAAGGCTTAGCGGCCTTTTTTGTCGGTCTAGGTGAGAAACCTTTTCGTGCGACGCAATTGATGAAATGGATTTATCAAGAAGACGTTTATGACTTTGATGCTATGAGCAATTTGAGCAAATCACTGCGTGCTTATTTAATTGAGCATTGCGTGATTGCAACACCTGAAATTGCCGTGGAACAAGTGGCAAGCGATGGCACGATTAAATGGGCAATGCAAACCCATTGCGGTAATCGCATTGAAAGCGTTTTTATTCCTGAAGATGATCGCAATACCCTGTGTATTTCATCGCAAATTGGCTGTGCGCTGGCGTGTACGTTTTGCTCCACGGCGCAGCAGGGGTTTAATCGTAATTTAGCGGCATCTGAAATTATTGGTCAGCTGTTTGTTGCTCAAAATCGTGTAGGCAAAGCGAATCGTATTACCAATGTTGTTTTGATGGGTATGGGTGAGCCGCTACTTAATTTTGACAATGTTGTGGCGTCTGTGAATTTGATGATGGACGATTTTGCTTACGGTTTATCAAAGCGGCGCGTTACCATAAGCTCGTCAGGTGTCGTGCCTGCTATTGAGCGACTGGGCAGTGCGTGTGATGTGAGTCTTGCAATTTCACTCCATGCGGTGCGTGATGAGTTGCGTGATGAACTGGTACCCATTAATAAAAAATATCCACTCAATATATTAATGGATGCGTGTAGAGAAAATGCCAAAATTGCCCCGCGGCGATTTATTACTTTTGAGTACGTGATGCTTGATGGCATAAACGATACGTTAGAGGATGCGCGTGGTTTGATTAAGTTACTTAAAACCGTCCCATGTAAACTCAATTTAATTCCGTTTAATCCTTTCCCGAATTCGTCTTATCGTTGTTCTAGTAAAGAAACGATTTTGAAGTTTAAAACACTCCTTAATGATGCTGGTATTATTACAACAGTTCGTAAAACACGCGGTGAAGATATCGATGCTGCATGTGGACAACTTGTAGGGCAGGTAGCAGATAAAAGTCGACGACATTTAAAGTTAAAAAACGCTGCCTAATCTATGCATTTTCATCGTTTATTAGGTTGTGGTTTGACGATTCTTTTTTTAGTAGCCTGTTCATCGCAAACTCAACAGAAAAATAATGAATCTACGGCTGTTATTTTTTTGCAACTAGGTGAGCGCTATTTACAATTAAATAAATTAGAGTTAGCACGCGAAAATTTGCAACACGCATTGAAACTAGATGAGCAAAATGCGCAAATTTATAATGCATTGGCTTTGTTAGATGAAAAATTACATAAACTCAATGAGGCAATGGCCAATTATCAAAAAGCGTTTGCTTTAAACTCAACTGATTTACGCATAAAAAATAATTACGGTCGGTTTTTATGTGAACAAAACGATACAGAACAAGGGATGGCTTTATTAGTAAAGGCTGCAAATGATGGATTAAATGAGCGTTCATGGCTTGCCATGACCAATCTTGGACTTTGTTACTTGCAAATTGGCAACAGATTAGAAGCTGAACGTTATTTCCTGCAAGCGTTGCAGGTGAATACAGATTACTCACCCGCTTTGCTTGAAATGCAAAAAATAGCTTATACAAAAGGCAATATGACGGATGCTAAAGCCTTTTTGGTTCATTATCAACGTGTTTCTCAACAAACCGCACCATCACTTTTGATGGCAATAAAAATAGAACATGCCACAGGCAATAATACGCTGGTTGAGCATTATAAACAGTTACTTCTTAGTCAATTTCCGCTTTCACAAGAAGCAAAAACATTAAAATTTCGTTAAATTATGGCAAATATCCAAGCAATTCGAGGTATGCACGATGTCCTACCCGAGCAAACACCCCTTTGGCAATACGCAGAAAAGATTATTCGTGAAGTTTTAGCAACCTACGGCTACAGTGAAATTCGATTGCCCATTGTTGAAAAAACGGAACTTTTTAAACGCTCAATTGGTGAAGTGACTGATATCGTTGAAAAAGAGATGTACACATTCGATGATAGAAATGGTGATTCGCTAACACTCCGCCCCGAAGGAACTGCAGGGTGTCTGCGAGCATGCTTAGAGCATGGGCTACTTCATAATCAAGTACATCGCCTTTGGTATTACGGGCCGATGTATCGCCATGAGCGTCCACAAAAAGGCCGCTATCGCCAATTTTTTCAATTTGGTGTTGAAACTTATGGGATGGAAAGTGCAGATATTGATGCTGAATTGTTATTATTAACAGACAGATTATGGACAAGGCTAGGTATTCGAAGCAAAGTGCGGTTGCAACTTAATTCGTTAGGCACAATTGCAGAGCGTATAATTTACAGACAAGCATTAGTGACTTATTTTCAGCAGCATTTAGCCGTGTTAGATGAAGATAGTCTTCGCCGATTAACCTCTAATCCCCTTCGTATTTTAGATACTAAAAATCCAGCCATGACGGATGTCGTGGCAAACGCGCCTGAGTTGATGGATTATTTAGGAGAAGAGAGTCGCGCGCATTTTCATTCTATTTTAGAGACGTTAAATGCGCTTGGCGTCGCGTATGAGATTAATACGCGTCTTGTTCGTGGCCTAGACTATTACAGTAAGACCGTATTTGAATGGGTGACGGATGAGCTGGGTTCGCAAGGTACGATTTGCGCAGGTGGACGCTATGATGGACTCATTGAGCAATTAGGCGGTAAAGCAAATCATGCCGTCGGTTTTGCTATGGGCATGGAGCGTTTGTTACTGTTACTTGAAACGATTCATATCGAATTGGATGAAGCGGTGAATGTCTATTTGATTCGTGTAGGTGATCGGGCGCAATCGGTTGGACTGCGCTTAGCTGAGCAATTGCGCAGTGATATACCTACTTTGAAAGTGCAACTTGATTGCGCTGGTGGTAGCATAAAAAGTCAGTTTAAAAAAGCAGACAAAAGCGGCGCGGCGTATGCGCTTATTTTAGGTGAAGATGAAGTGACACGCGGTGAAATTGCCATTAAGTCGCTACGTGATCCTACGCAAGCGCAACAAAATTTAGCTTTAAATGAAATAGCGGTATTTTTAAAAACGTTAAACCTTCTCTAAAGTACAAGATAAAGACGAGTAAATATATGGAACTCTACGAAACAGAAGAACAACAAGTTGAAGCCTTGCAGAAATGGTGGAAAGAAAATGGTACTGCCTCGTTGACGGGCATAGGTATTGGTATTGTGTGTATTTTGGGCTGGAATTACTGGCTTGATTATAAAATAGATCAAACAAGTAAAGCCTCTGCGATGTATGATCAGTTGCTTAAAAATGTATCTGCTGACAAAAAAGAAGACATACAAACCGTCGCTAATCAGATTAAGACAGAATTTAAGTCTACAGAATATGCAACCTACAGTGCGCTTCTGCAAGCGAAATCAAAAGTGAATCAAGGTGATTTAGCGGGCGCGAAAGAGTTACTGCAAACGCTATCAACGCAATCAAATAACGAGTTAAGTCAATTAGCAAAATTACGTTTAGTGCGTATATATTTGGCAACGGGTGAATTTGAAAAGGGACTTCAGTTAATTAATGAGGTTGATCCTAAAAAGACAGCTGGATTTTCGGATAATTATGATGAACTTGTTGGCGATTTATATGTGGCGCTTGATCGCACAGACGAAGCGAGAAGCTCTTATGAAAAAGCCCAACATAATGGTCTTCAATCCCCTTTATTGCAATTTAAAATTGATGATCTTACCGCGCCAGAAAAATTGGAAAGTATAAAATAATGCGTCGCTTACTTGTTTTAGTCATCGCTTTATCCCTAACGGCATGCACCGCACTCGATACGATGAAAGAGTCTATTTCGGGAATTTCTGATTATTTTTCAGGCGGTGAAGATAACGCGAATCCACCGGCATTATTAAATGAAACAGCTGTGGCTGAAGTGCATATTGAGGAAATCTGGGATGCCTCAATTGGCGTAGGTTCCGATGAAAAAAGTGTGAAACTGGCTCCCGTTATTTCTGGAAATCATATTATCGTCGCTGACAGAGAGGGTGTTGTTCAGGCTCGAAATTTACTAACAGGTGACAAAGTCTGGTCAACAGACACTGAATTATCATTGTCTGGAGGAGCTGGACTGGGTGAGGGTTTGGTGGTTTTTGGTTCAAGTAATGCCCAAATCATGGCTCTTAACTTGCAAACTGGTGAAATTATCTGGAAGAGCACCGTATCGGGTGAAGTGCTTGCAACGCCTTTGGTTATAAAGAATAAAGTAATTGTTCGCACAACGGATGGCGCTATTAGCGCATTAGATGATAAAACGGGCGGTAAATTATGGAATTATGAACATAATGTGCCTGCTTTGACTATTCGAGGTGTCAGTGCGCCATTAGTTGTCAATGATAAAGTGATTGCTGGTTACGATAATGGTAAATTAATTGCCTTAGATTTGGCTAATGGAAAATTTGCATGGGAAACGAGTATTGCTATTCCAAAAGGGCGATCTGAAGTTGATCGATTAGTGGATCTTGATGTGGATCCTATCGAAATTAATGATGTCGTCTATATCGCAAGTTATCGTGGTGGACTTTCTGCTGTATCTGCCTCAGACGGCGATACGATGTGGCGTAATGATTCAATTTCTTCGCATACAGGGTTAAGCAATGATTTTCGTTATTTATATATAACCGATTCACATGCACATGTTTGGCAAATTGATCAGCATAATGGTGCTGGACTTTGGCAACAAAAAGACTTGCATCATCGGCGTTTAACTGCGCCTGCAACGTATCAAAATTATATTGTCGTTGGTGACTTTGAAGGTTATGTACATTGGTTAAGTAGTTCAGATGGACGCCTGCTTGGACGAATTCAAATTACCGATCAGCCGATTGAAAATAAACCTGTTATTGTTGATGATATCGTGTATGTTTATGCGAAAGATGGCACATTAAGCGCCCTAAAAATTAAGTAAAATATTGAAAGTGGTTCAACTTAGTTTTTAAATTGAACCGCCTTTTCCGCTTCTTTACCTCAAACTTGCTTCAAATAAAATTATGTTACCCGTTATCGCTTTAGTCGGTCGCCCTAATGTGGGCAAATCAACCTTATTTAATTTTTTAACGCGCACGCGTGACGCGATTGTGGCGGATTTCTCCGGTTTAACGCGTGATCGACAATACGGTCGCGTTAAACATAAAGATATTCGTCCTTGTCTTGTTGTCGATACCAGCGGAATTGCAGATGATGCTGAAGGTATTGAGCGTGTGGCGCGCCAGCAAGTCCAAGTGGCGTTAGAAGAAGCGGATATCGTTTTTTTTATGGTGGATGGTCGCGCAGGTTTGAGTTCGTCTGACAAAGTCATAGCGGATAATTTACGTCGTTTGAGTAAACCCGTTATTCTCGTGACCAATAAAACCGATGGTGTAGATTCGTTTGTGGCCATTTCAGACTTTTATAGTCTGGCGTTGGGTGAGCCAGTCAAAATTGCGGCGTCACATGGTACAGGGGTGCCTGAGTTATTAAAAATGGCAGACGCGTTGCTACCTGCTATTATTGAAGATGAAGCAGAAGATAAAGAAGCGATAGCTATTGCCGTGGTTGGGCGTCCTAATGTCGGTAAATCCACCTTGGTCAATCGTTTGCTTGGTGAAGAGCGCATGGTGGTTTTTGATGAAGCGGGGACCACACGCGACAGCATTTATATTCCTTTCGAGCGTGCGGGTAGAAAATATACGTTAATTGATACGGCGGGTATGCGTCGTCGGTCGCGAATTGGTGAAGTCATTGAAAAATTTAGTGTATTAAAAGCACTGCAAGCCGTTGAAAAAGCGAATGTGGTGATATACCTTATTGACGCGCGTGAAGGCGTCACAGACCAAGATGCACATTTGCTTGGCTTAGTTTTAGAAGCGGGTAGGGCGCTTATTATTGGTCTTAACAAATGGGACGGTATAAGTATTGAGCAAAAAAATACCATCAATCGTCAACTTGATGTCAAACTGACGTTTGTTGAATTTGCTGAAAAACATCAAATCTCCGCTTTGCATGGGAATGGCGTTGGTAAAATGTTTGATATGGTGCAAAGTTTATATGAAGCCGCGATGCTTGATATGTCAACGCCCAATCTTACACGTATGCTCAAAGAAGCGCTTGCCGCGCATCAACCCCCAATGGTGAATGGACGTCGCATTAAGCTCAAATATGCGCATCAAGGTGGACGTAATCCGCCTATTGTTGTCGTACATGGTGCGCAAACAGATGTATTGCCTGAATCATATAAGCGTTATTTAATTAATTATTATCGCACTGCAATGAATTTAAGCGGGACGCCAATTAAAATTGTGTTTAAGTCCCCAGTCAATCCTTTCCATGGCATGAAAACAAAACAAACAGAATGGGAAGTCAAAAAACGTGAACGCTTAACGCGTCGTGCAAAAGCAAAAGGTCAGCAATAGCAAATTATTGTCCACGCATGAAAAATTTATCTAATTCCTGCGTGGATAGTGCCACCCATGTTGGGCGACCATGATTGCATTGTCCGCCACGCTCCGTTATTTCTAAATCGCGCAGTAGTGCGTTCATTTCATCAAGGGTTAATACTCGATGCGCTCGAACCGAGCCATAACACGCCATTTTAGCCAGTACATCGTTATATTCACTTTGAATACGATAACTTTCTTGATGCATAATGAAATCGGCTAAAACATCTCGAACTAATTGTTCACCATTCGCTTTATTTAATAAAGCGGGTTGTGATCGCAATAAAAGGGTGTCAGGTGAAATACGATCTAACTCAAAGCCTAATTGAGTAAAAAAGTGGATTGAGTTTTCAGCTAATTCTGCCTCAAAAGGCATTACCGTCATTTTAATAGGCAGTAGCAAGGGTTGCATCGCAATAGTGCCAGCAGCATATTGCTGTTTTAGGCGCTCAAATGTAATGCGCTCGTGTGCGGCATGCGTATCTACAAGCACCATGCCTGATGGGGTTTCAGCGAGAATATATATGCCATGTAAATGCGCGACTGCGTAGCCTAATAAGGGTAAATCTGTAGCCGAATTTTGTTGTTCAGATGTCGATGTCGATGTTGATGGGTTTGAGGAATAAAGCGTTTGATAGACCTGTTCGGGCGTGTTTAACGCTAAAGGTAATGGTTTTTGCGCTTGATAATGGGGCGCAGTATGAGATTTTTCATTCGTTGAACTGGTCGTTTCTTGTATGAGTTGCAATGATGAAAACGGCTCATTTTCTGTGTAAGTAGATGCAGGAAGGTTTGCATACGTGGGGATTGTGCGAACATTGGCGAGAGTTCGTTGTAAACACGATAAAACAAAGCCATGAATAGCACGGCTATCTCGAAAACGCACTTCGGATTTTGCAGGGTGCGCGTTAACGTCTACTTCACTTGGATCTAAGGTTAAATACAACGCAAAAAGGGCATGTCGTCCATGGTATAGCACCTCAGAGTAAGCCTGTTTAATCGCGTGAGAAACCGATTTATCCTTAACTAGGCGACCGTTAACATAAAAAAATTGCATATCCGCTTGGCTACGCGAAAAAGTCGGGACACTAACCCAGCCGCGGAGTGCCAGTCCTGACACTTCAAAATCAAGATGCAGTGCATTATTAATAAAATCATCACTGAAAATGGCGGCGACTCGAAGTTCCTCTTGCTCTAGGGTCAATGCGGGTTTGAGATTTAAAATTTCTTTTTGTGCATGAAATAACGAAAACCCAAAGGCAAAACGACTTAATGCCATCCGTTTGACAATGGTTTCAATATGTCCGAATTCCGTTTTTTCACTTTTGAGAAATTTACGCCGAGCAGGCGTATTATAAAATAGATCACACACCTCAACGGTAGTTCCTTGTTTATGCGGGGCAGGTTGAATATCAAAAAAGGATTCAGCCCCATCACTGCAAACTGCCCAGCCATGCGAATCATTATTGCAACGTGAGGTTAAAGTAAGTTTTGCTACTGAACTAATACTTGCTAGCGCTTCACCACGAAACCCCATGCTTTTGACATGCTCCAAATCATCGAGATTGAAAATTTTACTCGTAGCATGACGCGATAAAGCGAGCGATAAATCGTCTTTTTCAATGCCGCTACCATTGTCGGAAATACGGATAAGACGCATTCCGCCTTGTTCAATATGAATGGTTAATTGCGTTGCGTTGGCATCAAAGCAGTTCTCGAGTAACTCTTTGACAATTGACGCCGGGCGATCAATGACCTCGCCGGCGGCAATTTGATTAATGAGTTGTTGAGGCAGTACACGAATAGACATATTTAGAAATACTATGGAGGCGCGGATGAGCGCCCAAGATAAAAATGAATTTTAGAGTAAGGCGATGCGCTGATCATTACTGGGTTGTTTCATATAGCCATGAATACCTTTCAAAATAGCAGTGGCTAATTTAAGTTGATGACCTGAACTCAGTAGTTTCAACTCTTCCGTTGGATTTGAAATAAATGCGGTTTCAACTAAAATAGACGGAATATCAGGGGATTTGAGTACCGCAAATCCGGCTTTTTGAACGGCTTCAAAATGTAATTCAGATACATTTTCAAAACTGTGCAATACTTTATTTGCTAGTAATACACTTGCTTCTTGCGTTGCACTTTGCGATAAATCAAGTAATACATTGGTAAGTGAGTTTTCTTCATCATTGAGTTGTTCACCTTCCACTAAATCTACTGCATTTTCACTATGTGCATGCCAATAAGCCGATTCACTACTTGCGCCACTTGTTGAAAGCGCATAAACAGAAGCACCCTTAACACCAGAATCTTTGATGGCATCTGCATGAACAGAAATAAAGACGTCTGCTTTTGCAGCACGAGCGATATCCATCCGTTTGCGCAATCCGACATAATAATCGCCCTGTCTAATCATTACGGCTTTCATGCCAGTTTGTGCATTAACCAGCGCTTCGAGTTTTTTAGCAATAGAAAATACGACATCTTTTTCATAAGTCCCGTTTGGGCCTTGAGCGCCAGAATCGTTTCCACCATGACCTGCGTCAATTGCCACCACAAAAGTTTTTGTGATTTTTTCTTTGATGGTGTCTTTACTTCGAACTTCAACTAATTTTTCAGGTGCTTTTTTTACATCGACGGGTGTCGTTTGGGGAATGATTGCTTTTGCAACGGGAGCTAAGGTTTTTGATGTGGTTTTTTCAGTGATTTGCGCTATTGGAGGGACAGGTTGTTTGATTATTGCTTTTGGGGTAATGTCAGTTTTGGCAACTTGGCTACTAATGCCTTTATCGAGCAATTCAACAATAAATCGATTTGTTCCTAAAACATCCGTTCGGAGCGTTGTTGTTTTAGTCGAAAGGGGTTTTTTGAGATCAATGACAATGCGTAAATCGCTTCCATTGCGCATTCCAACACGGATACTTGAAAATAGAGGGTGTGATGCGGGTGGTTGTTCAAGTGTTTTAACTGCCACGGCATTCGGTAAATCAATAACGAGGCGAGAGGGGTTGTCAAAAAATTGTATCTTATTTTGGCTCGCTGCCGCATTCACGTCAAAGGTGATGCGAGATTGATCCGGGGTATTCCAGTAACGCAACGAATTTACATGCAACACATCTTGAGCGTGTGCTGATGACATTCCACCGTATAAGCTTAATAAAATACTGAATAATTTCAAATAACAACGCATATCCTGTCCTACGAAGTAATAATATGGATTAGATTATACCAGTATGTTATTGTTTTTACACGCCCGCATTAAAAAATTTTTTGGAATTTCAATCCCGCTAATTTGTATTAATCGCCCCTCATTTTGATGGCTTAATGTGATGCTTATATCTGCCTGGGGTAGCACACCTTTGCCCCTGCATGGCCATTCAATTAAACAGAGCGCAGGTTGCATTAAATAGTCATCAATGCCCATCCACTCCAATTCTTGTGGGTCAGCGAGGCGATAAAGGTCAAAATGAAAAATGATTCTATGATTTGCGCTATATTCTTCAATCACTGCATACGTGGGACTTTTTATGGTGCCTTTGATGCCGGCACTTCGAAGTAAACCGCGAACGAATGTGGTTTTTCCCGCACCCAGCTCACCATGAAGAAAAATGAGCGATTTTTCGGGCAAATAGGATAATAATGCCGCACCAAATTGCTCAGTGGCGGCGGTGTCTTCTAAATGAAATTCATTGATCATTTTGTAAAGCTAATTATTTTGGATGGGGATTTGTGATGCAGTGCGAATAACGTAGTTTTGGGTATCAAAGTAAACTAATGTCGGGTGGTGGAGGTCGGCTTCTTGCGCTGAGAATTGGGCGTAAGTACAAATAATAAGTACATCACCGACACAGGCAAGTCTTGCTGCTGCGCCATTAACTGAAAATGTTCTTGAACCTGCTTGAGCCCGAATGGCGTAGGTTGTGAAACGCGCACCATTATTCACATTATAAATTTGAATTTGTTCGTACTCTCGAATACCCGCTAAATCGAGAATATCACTATCAATAGCACAAGACCCCTCATAACCGAGTTCAGAATGGGTGACACTTGCACGATGGAGTTTTGCGTTAAGCAGGGTAATTTGCATGTATGACTATGTTAAAAAGTGGTTAAAAATAGTGTAATTATCTATGAATTGCGCCATAGGTTCAATTTTAGCAATAAAAAATCACATTTATGTAATCAGCATGAGCGTCAATTCAAAAAAATTTATACACCGTAAAATACTTTGTACCATTGTACAAACTTTTCAAGACCTTCATTCAATGATGTTTTTGGACTGTAATTAAAGTCACGTTTCATGCCGTCCATTTCAGCAAAAGTATCTTGTACGTCTCCTGCTTGCATGGGCAATAAGTTTTTAACGGCGGTTTTGCCTAAATACTTTTCCAGTGTTTCCACAAAAGTCAATAAGGGTTCGGGTTGGTTATTGCCAATATTGTAGAGACGATAATTTTCTGTTGGCGGTGTATCGACGACGCACATAATACCTTCGATAATATCATCTATATAAGTAAAATCCCGTTGATGATTGCCATAATTAAATAAATCAATAGGCTGGTTGGCTAAAATTTGCCGCGTAAAAATAAAGGGCGACATATCTGGACGGCCCCATTCACCATAAACAGTAAAAAAACGCAGTCCCGTCGTTGCAAAGTCATATAAATGCGAATAGCTATGCGCCATTAACTCATTGGCTTTTTTGGTTGCTGCGTAAAGAGAAACAGGATGATCGACATTATCACGAGTCGAGAAAGGCAGTTTTGTATTCGCACCGTAAACAGAACTCGATGACGCATAAATTAAATGCTCAATATTTTGCTGGCGACAGCCTTCCAAAATAGTTAAAAATCCCACTAAATTAGATTGCGCGTAAACATGCGGATTGGTAATGGAATACCGCACACCTGCCTGCGCGGCTAAATGCACCACGCGTTGAAATTTTTCTTTTGCAAATACGGACTCGATAGCCTCATTATTGGCGATATCACATTTAAAAAACGTAAAATTTTTGTGAGGTAGTAGACGCGCTAAACGGGCTTTTTTTAAATTAATGTCGTAATAATCATTCAGATTATCCACGCCAATAACGTCGTTTCCGCGTTCAAGTAAACGTAAACTTAACGCCGCGCCAATAAACCCCGCCGCGCCAGTCACTAAAATTTTCATGTGTCTTTTTTTCCTGTTTATTTATTGGGTCAATTGAGCGTGAGCCCAATTGGTTAGCGCAACATAATCGGTTTTCCCCGTTGCCATGACGGGAATCGCGTCAATGAAAAGGATTTTTTTAGGTAAATTAATCGCAGTGACACCTGGGGATGATTTAGATAATTCACTGAGGATCGCTTGTTTTTGCGTGGTGATTAATATAATTTGCTCACCTTTTTTTATATCGGGCAAACTGATGGCGGCATGAGTTGCATTTTCCCATGCTTTCATCGCAAGTTGCTCGACAACAGTGAGCGATACCATTTCACCGCCTACTTTTGCAAAGCGTTTACTGCGGCCACGAATACTTAAAAAACCATCGTCATCAACATGGACAATATCTCCCGTATCGTACCATCCCTTGCCGTAAATAGATTCAGTGGGTTGCAGGATGCCTGCATTATCTGAAAGTAAATAGCCCAGCATAATATTTGGGCCTTGGACATGGAGTCGCCCCGCGTCCTCAAGACCCTCTACGGGTTCTAAACGGTAATTGATATGGGGAAAAATACGTCCAACTGTACCGGCTTTATTATCCATCGGTGTGTTAACCGACACAACAGGAGAGGTTTCGGTGGCGCCATAACCTTCCAAAATACGAATACCGAATTTATCTTGCCATAGTTCCCGCGTGCTTTCTTGGAGTTTTTCTGCGCCAGCGACGACATAACGTAAATTATAAAAGTCATAAGGATGCGCTTTTTTGCCATAAGCTGACAAAAAAGTATTGGTACCAAACATAATGGTGGCACTCGTTTCATAGGCTATTTCAGGAATAATACTGTAATGGAGTGGCGTCGGGTAAAAAAATGTTTTCATCCCATTGAGAACAGGTAGCAGTGTTCCAATCGTAAAGCCAAAGGAATGAAACATGGGTAAAAAATTTAATACGACGTCTTTAGGATTAAAGTTTATGCGTGCTGCGACTTGTTGATGATTGGATAAGATGTTTGCGTGTGATAAAACCACCCCTTTTGGCGTTCCTTCTGAGCCAGACGTGAATAAAATCACTGCAGGAGCATGCGCATCTGCCTTATTTTTATACCATAAACGCGCAGTTTTACTTTGCCATGCGCCGCGCAATTTATCCCCTGTTGTGATTTGTTGCGCCAAATCTTCTAAATAAACGATATTGACGTGTTGTTTGAGTAAGGCGGCGTCATTTTCTAAATGCGCAAGTTCCATAAAGCGGCGTGAACTTAACACCGTTTTCACTTTTGCAATGTGACACGCGGCAATCATTCCAGCTGATCCAGTTGAGTAATTGAGCATTGCAGGCACACGTTGATGAATTGACAACCCAAGTAAAACGCACAGTGTTTTGCTTGAATTGGGTAGCAATAGACCAATGTTTTCATCGGTTTCAGTAATACCTTTAAGTACATTGCCAATAATTAAACTTCGCGTGATGAGTGCGTTATACGAGAGAGGCATACGCTCCAAATCTTCTGCCACTTCGTGATTCCCACCGTGAATATCTCTTGCATCTAGCAGGCTTGCAAAGAGTGATTGCTGCGTTTTACTGGCCATAAATTGCATATCAACCATTAAATCAGCAAGCACATGACCGCTGTATTTTCGGCGATTTTTTCCGGATAATTCTTTTCGCGCGTCAATATGGGTTGGGGGCAAAATATGAAGCGTAATTTTAGGAAACCACCGCAAACGCACAAGTCCCTGTAATTTGGAAAGTCGCGTGTATTGGGTTCCTGAGATATGAATTGGTAAAATCATAGCGCCTGATTTCTCGGCCACCATGCCCGTGCCGTCGTAAATTTTCATTAGCGAGCCGGTGAGGGTGATTCGCCCTTCTGGGAAGATAACGGTTTTACTATCTTGCTGTAGATGATGAATGAGGTTTTTGAGCGACATGGGGTGTGTGGGATCAATTGGAAACACTTTTGACAAGCCAAGGAACGGCTTAATCCACCATTTCTGGGAAATATGCGTGTTAATTGCGAAATTGATGTCATCAGGTAAAAAAACACTCAGGAGTGGCGGATCTAAAAATGAGCAATGATTGGCCACAATTAAAACACGCTTACCGGCCAGATAATAATTTTCAAGGCCGATGACTTCAACGCGATAAAGCAATTTTAAAATACGGCGTAATGTTTTTTTTAACATGATAAGTAAAACCCGAATTTAAAAGGGGAGAGTTTTTTAGCGCAATAATAATTGACGCAATATTTCTTTTTCGTGGTCATTTAAGCCGACCGCCGTCTCTTGAGCAAGTAATTTTTCGAGTCGTGTCTGTTTTGCTTGCACAATAAATTGATTTAACGCGCCGCCAAATTCGGCTTCAACGGCTTTCTCTGGAACTAAAATCGGCAAGGCAGCGAGGGCGTTGAGTACTTTCTCTTCGGGTGCATCTCGATAAAACTCAAGTAACTGTGCGGTTGTTTCGGGTTTTTGGTCTGCTATGGTTTGGACAATTGCTTTAAAAATGTCGATACCTGAAAAATCTAACGTATTCCAATCAATGGGATTGGATTGTAATTTTTCTATGAGTTTTGGATATTGAACGAGCATAGCCAGGGATAATCGCTCAAGTGAATGCCGTGTATTTTTAGTTTGTTTTTGCGAAGACTGATTTTTGGGTGAAGATTGTGCGGCAGTCAGTGTTTCTTTTTCAAGTGTGGGTGAAATATCGAATTGAGATAATTCTTGCAGTTTCTTTAGCGTCATTTCTTTAAAAAAGCAGTCTGCTAATTTAAGTAAATAGGGTTTTGCCTGATTGACTAATTTTGCGCGACCTTCAATGCTTCCAATATTGAGCGTTTCTTGAAAATGTGCAAAAAAATAGTCTGAGAGTACCTCTGCCCCCTCGATACGCTGAGTGAAAGCTTCTACACCTTCAAAACGAATGAGCGAATCAGGATCGTGTTCAATGGGGAGTAATAAAACCCGTACTTGTCGATTATCATTGATTACCGAGAAAACGGCATCCATTGCCCGCCAAGCAGCTTCTTTTCCCGCTTTATCACCATCAAAGCATAAAATCACTTCAGGCGTTGATCTAAACAGTAATTGTAATTGTGTGGCGCTTAAACTGGTTCCTAAGGCCGCAACAGCGTATGGAATGCCATATTGCGCCAAGGTCACAACATCCATATAACCTTCAACTACCAAAATACGTGCTGGGCGCGCATTTTTTTTTAATAATTCATAAAGACCATAAACTTCATTGCTTTTGTGGAATAGTGGGGTTTCAGGTGAGTTGAGATATTTGGGTTGCTTGGGGTCATCTTTTAAAATACGACCGCCAAAACCGATGATATGCCCACGTTTGTTGCGAATAGGAAACATGATGCGTTGGCGAAAACGTTCGTAATAGTGGTCGTTTTTCAATGCCAGCATACCCGCTTCACAAAGAAGGTGGGTATCAAAATGGGATGAGAGAATTTGCCAGTCTTCAGGTGCATAGCCAAGCATAAAATCTCGCGCGGTTTCCCCAAGAATGCCTCGTCCCTTAAGGTAGTCGATAGCGATGTCTTTGTGTTGATTTTGTTTTAATTGTTGTGCATAAAAAGTAGCGATTTGTTGCATAAGTTGCTGCAAATCAATTAGCTTATTTTTTTGCTGGGGTTCGATATGATTCGTTTGGTTTTCGTAGGGGATTTCAACGCCACAAAACGCAGCTAATTCTTCAATAGCTTCAACAAAGGTGAGGTGATTGAAGTCCATGAGAAAGCTAATGACGTTCCCACTGGCATGACAGCCAAAGCAATGAAAAAATTGCTTATTACGATTTACACTAAAACTGGGGGTTTTTTCGTTGTGAAAAGGGCAACGGGCACTATAGTTAGCACCCATTTTCTTTAAGGGAACGTGCGAATCGATGATGTCGACAATATCAACCCGCACTAAAAGATCATCAATGAATTGGCGAGGAATCCTACCTGACATGATGACAAATATGCTGCATTTATTCTGCGAATGCTGCCTTAATTTTCACGCTAACAACTGACATATCAGCGCGACCTTGCATGGGTTCTTTGAGTAACGCCATGACTTTTCCCATTTCTTTAATTGAGGTAGCGCCTGATTGTGCAACTGCTTCTGCGACCATCGTATCAATTTCCTCTTCTGTTAATGCTTGTGGAAGAAAATCTTGAATGACAATGATTTCTGCTGCTTCAATATCAGCTAAGTCGGTGCGGTTGGCATCAGTATATTGACGAATGGACTCGCGACGTTGCTTTACCATTTTATCTAAAACGAGTAAAACACGGCTATCGTCGAGTTCAATGCGTTCATCAACTTCAATTTGTTTGACGGCGGCAAGCATTAAACGAATAACGCCTAGGCGAGCTTTATCACCGCTTTTCATAGCGGTTTTCATTTCGTCTTTAATACGAATTAATAATTCACTCATGAATTAAAGCGCAGGACGACCGCGACGTAAGTTTTTCAACGCATAACGCTCACGCGCCAATTTTTTCAAATGACGTTTTACCGCTGCTGCACCTTTACGTTTACGTTCGGTAGTGGGTTTTTCATACGCTTCACGACGACGTACTTCAGCTAAAACACCTGCTTTTTCACAAGCACGTTTAAAACGGCGAATAGCGATGTCAAATGGTTCGTTTTCTTTAAGTTTTACTGACGGCATTAAGTTAATTCCAATTATGGTTTAAAAATATTAATTTTGATAAAAGTTTTTATGTGGCAATTGATTCTGATTGCACAACATAAATAGAACCACTTATTATACCTTTACTTCACTAATTTTCAAAAACTCAATGTATATTCTATGTATATTCTAGGTATCGAAACGTCTTGCGATGAAACGGGCGTGGCTATTTATCATGCGCAGCGCGGTTTGTGTCACCATCTTCTGTATAGTCAAATTGATATGCACAGCGAGTATGGCGGCGTTGTTCCTGAACTTGCTTCGCGCGATCATATCCGAAAATTAATACCACTTATTAAGCAGCTTTTGCGTGAAAGTGATTTGGTTGCGGCTGATGTTTGCGCTATTGCGTATACGGCTGGTCCTGGTTTAATGGGGGCGTTGCTTGTTGGCGCAGCTGTTGCGCAAAGTTTAGCGATGGCGTGGCAAGTTCCTGCAATTGCGGTGCATCACATGGAAGGGCATTTACTGGCACCCATGCTCGAAGATAATCCCCCAGCGTTTCCTTTTGTGGCACTTTTAATTTCTGGCGGCCATACTTTATTAATAGCAGTGAGAGGCGTTGGGCAATATCAATTACTTGGTGAGTCGCTCGATGATGCAGCAGGAGAAGCATTTGACAAAACAGCAAAATTGTTAGGCTTGAGTTATCCTGGTGGCGTGAAATTGTCTGAATTAGCTAAGCAAGGGCGGCCTCGGTTTCGTTTTCCACGGCCTATGACTGATCGACCTGGACTCGATTTTAGTTTTAGTGGACTCAAAACATTTGCTCTGACGACATTTCAAAAATGCGATCAGACATTTCAAGATAAGGCTGATATTGCATTCGCATTTCAAGATGCTGTAGCAGACACGATGGTAATTAAATGCCGTCGTGCTATGGAACAAACTGGCTTGAAACGATTAGTCGTTGCAGGAGGCGTGAGTGCTAATACGCTTATTCGCGATCAATTAACCGCCATGACCGAGAAAGAAGGCGGGGAGATTTATTTTCCACGACTAGAATTTTGTACTGATAACGGTGCAATGATTGCGTATGCTGGTTATCAGCGTTTTATTTCTGGATACACGCAAGGTATTGAAATAGTAGCGCGTCCACGTTGGCCAATGAGCGACTTATAAAAAAAATAAAATTACTATTTACAAGCCTTAAAATAGATACTATACTTACCCTTCTTCTTCGGGGGTCGTTAGCTCAGCCGGTAGAGCACCGCACTTTTAATGCGATGGTCGCGCGTTCGAATCGCGCACGACCCACCACAAGAAGCTATATAAATCAGCCAGTTAGCTTAACAGAGCAACTGGTTTTTTTGTGTCCAAAGTTTTTATGTGCGTAAAATGTGCTGAATTTGAAATCTTATTCGCATACTCTGCCAAGTGTTCTGGCGCTAGGTGCGCATACCTTAACACCATTGTATAATCACTCCATCCACCTAATTCTTGTAGCACATTTAAAGGCGTCCCTGCCTGCACATGCCAACTTGCCCAGGTATGGCGAAGATCATGCCATCTAAAGTCATCCACATTTGCACGTTTTAGTGCTTTTTTCCACGCATTGCCTCCAGCTTTTAGTACCGGATTAGATTTGTAAGTAAACACGTAATGATGATGTTTACCTAGTTGCGCTTTAATTACGCTAATTGCGTCGTCATTCAGTGGCACTCCAATCGCTTTTTTTGCCTTCGCTTGATCGGGATGAATCCATGCCACCTTACGCTGCATATCGATCTGATTCCACGCAAGCCCTGTCACGTTTGATTCACGAAGACCAGTAGCCAGACTAAAGCGTACCATTGCCTCTAAATGCGAAGGAAGCTCATTGCAAATCCGGTTGGCCTCTTGGCGCGTAATCCAACGAATACGCTTGCTGTCTTCCTTTAAGCGACGAATGGCGGGTGCTTTGTCTATCCACCCCCATTCCCGTTCTGCTTTGCGTAGAACCGCCCTGATAAGCGCAGTAATGCGATTAACGCGACTAGGCGTGGCATGACCAAGTTTATCAGTGATTACCGTTTCCACCTTATCTCTCGTAATGTCACTCAGCGCAGTGCCTGCGAAAAAAGGATCAAGATAACGAAACATTATCAAATCATCATTCAATGATTTCTTTTGTGTTTCATTCATCCATTTAACGACGGCATCTTCCCATTTAAATTGAGGTCTATGCCCTAGTTTAATTTGGTCCCAGAGCTGCGCTTTGTGCTTATCAGCTAATTCTTGTGCCTTTTTTTTGTCGGCAGTTTTAGCAGATTGGCGTACTGTTGTGCCGTCTGGTGCGGTGAAGCGATACCACCAGTATTGGCTATTTTTTCTTTTAAAGAGCATTTTTTGCCTCCTTGACCTACATCCTGCTGTGGGCGATTGTACTTTGATCGTAGCCATTCAATCAAATCTTGCTGTATGAAAACCCAGCATTTTCCTGGCTTTGCAGCAGGAATATCACCAGCTCGTGCTAGCTGGAGCAGGGTTTGTGGGTGCAGTTTTAATAGTGTTGCCGCTTGTTCTAGTGTCAGCGTTTGCATGTCTCACCGCTTATTTGATGTGCAAACTTTCCCAGCCTTGACATTGATTTTGCAAAATTTTGTAAATTGGTCATAATACTGTCCGATAATTGCGTCAAATTCGACATTAATTTGAATCGTGTGCAATTATTCCTGTTTGTAAAATGCTTGTGACCAATTGTCGCTTTTTGCGACAATTATTTTTTAATAGAGTTATTAAATCGTTGATAATTATTCATGGAGAATTGGCATGATAGATCAAGATATACAAATTATTGAAAGAATTAAGCAGTATGCTCATGACAATTATTTGAAAATTGAAGATGAACTCGTCAATAATCAAACATATTTAGGCGAATTTTTTGGTTTAAACACCAAGAGGATCTCAGCGTTACTTATATCTCATGAACGGAAGAAATGTAAAAAAGCTTTCATAAATTTAGAGACTCTCAGTAAGCTTCAAGAAAAAGTTCAAAAATTAACGGGAAATGATAAAAAATTGATGAATGAATTAGCCGTGGCTTTGTTCAGTGAACATTATGAAAAAATTCATGGTATTTCTTTAGCAGACAGCATATTAAAATTACAGAAGCAAAAAAATGATGTGAGATTTTTACATGCCGGATCAGAAGATAATATGTTCGTATGCGTTAAATCTGAAATTGCATTAGAAAATTTGCTTAATTATTTCTATGACCAAAATCATAATATAGGATTAGACTTTGTTCTTTCCGAAACATTATGTAGCAATAAATTCGAAATTTTAAAGAGAATAATTGATAGTGTTATTAAAAATCAGATCCAAAAAAATGGTTCATATAACAAAGATATAAATTTTACGTATTACATTTCAAAAAAACCACTCTTATTAAATATGATCGGTTCTGTTGTAACAAATGAAAATAAATTTCAAGGGTTTGTTTATGATGAAGAGAATTGCTACGAATTATCAAACTGGGGGCAACAATTCATACTGGATGAATATAAAAAAGAAAATAATTTGAATTGGGTAGGGACTAGTCAGTTTCTTCATGCCATGCTAGATATTGATTAATATTTAGATCTCACTAAGAAAGCACAAGCTATTGATATAATTGATTAATAGATTAATAATGATAAAATAAGAGCAAGGAAATAAAGTCATATCTCACAACCGTGCACTTATGATACAAATACATAACCAAACACAGTTAAGTTTAAATGGGGGTTGAAACGCCCTTTGCGAACAGTATCGATAAAAATAATCACGGGTTAAGTGCTCACGCCAAATCGTTTGGCTACCTCCTCATTTGTCAATCCTTCTGTTTCTTTTACCGATAGCAGTTTTTTTCTAAATTGTGCTCCGTATGCCATAGCTGCTAACTAATCCGCTCATTTTAACATTAAATTACAGTGCGTTTGCTATATTTAAGCGTGTAGTGCGGTTTAGTAAATATCAACCCCTGTCATGCGTCGTGGCTTATTAATAAACAGTGTTTACCTACACCACCAACCATATTTGCTCAGGCACAAACATCTTATCAACTACCCTAACCAAGAAGCGTATGCGTCCAAAGGCAGGATAAATCGATATGCTTGCCTATGCTTACACACCAATAATCTTTCATCTTTAAGCACGGTTTTCATTTCTAAATGACCGGCGTTAATCCACTCGTTTCCCATTTCTCAATCTGCGTTTGCCAATGTGCGGTGATCGTCATTTACCTTCTCCTTCATCAAAAAAATCAGAAGAATCCACCGTTTTGAACTCTACGACTAGATGGATTTATCAGAGGCTTAAAAAAGATGTCGCAATTTACGACATTTTAACTAGATGAGTTTCAGATGTGCCAAAATTTTCATCAACGATGAATGAGTTCAAAAAATAAAAAGATGTCGCGTTTTACGACATTTGAATTAAATGAGTTTCAGATGTGCCAAAATTTTCATCAACGTTGGATGAGTTCAAAAAATAAAAAGATGTCGCAATTTACGACATTTGAATTAAATGAGTTTCAGTTGTGTCAAAATTTTATCAGCGTTGAATGAGTTCAAAGAATAAAAAGAGGTTACATTTTCAGATAATTGTCTCAACGCAACGCCCTGGAATTTATGGAAGAGTACGGTATTTATGCAAAAAAAATTAATGGAGATGTAATGATGAATGATGGAGAGGTAAATGTTCTAAACGAAGTGAAATTTAATTTAACGCATGTAAAACATGCAAGGAAACATTATGACTATAGTAAAAATTAACAGCATATTTGACTCCAGAAGCGATCAATTAATTGAAACGGTTGCTTGTGAGAATAGTCTAGCATTGAATGAAGAATGCTCTGAGAAATTAGACATCATCTTCAAAAAATTTGAGGAGTATGAGATCGATCGCGATCTAACGTTGGATTATTTGATCGCTCATGGTTTAAACATGTCAGCCATTTGGACTGATCATTTTCATTGTTTTGCTGATTTTATGCAGCAAAAAATATGTAAAAGCGATGAAAATTTCAATTTTAATGTATTAAATCGCAAAAAGATTGACAAAACTTTGTATAGCGAGTGTAGAACTGATGAAAGATATGTGCTTTCAAAGCAGTATGAAAAAGATGCAGTCGTTGAAAGCTTTGAAATCACATTGATGGGAGATACGATACTTCTATTAGATTATTATTCAGAAATATGGGAAGAGCTTTTCGATATTTCACCAGCAATTGCCTTGGAGCGTGCTATTGAAAGGGCTATTGATGATATTGATTATATTTTTAAAGAAGAGTCGGGAACAGAGGGCTACTATATTCAAGAAGTCATTGAAAGTTGGTTAGTCAGAAGCAAAATGAATCTAAGATGTAATTTATTGCTGCGATATGTCGGGCCCACCAATGATTTTATGAATGAAGTAGAAAGATTTAAAGAATATGAGGAATCTTAGATGAAAACTCAAAACGTGAATGATGTAGAAGCTGTAACTGATGTAAAAATTTTATTTAACGCATGTGAGCATGCAAATACCTTTGGAGCTTTAAATATGAATAATTCAAACGTTAATGTAGTGAATGGTGTTTATCGTAAAGAGTATACACATGGTGATGAGATCAGAGAGTTTGAACTTATCGTGCACGGTGAGCTTGATGAAAAACTCAAAGAAATCATTGAGTATTACAAAGAAAGCGAAAATTTAAGTGAAATTGATATCGTTGAAATTGTATTGATATTCGCGATAGTCCGTTGTTATAAATTCAATTATATTTCAGTGAAAAGCTATCTATTTAAGCATAGTGAGCTTTTTAGAGATATTGATATTTATAGCGATTTGATCGATGTTGTTGAAGACAAAAAGCACTTGATTAATGTTGATGATATTAAGTATCAAGAATTTTGGATTAAAACTGAGTATGTTGATAATGAGAAAGAGCGTAAATTTAACGTTTCCAGATCTAAAATTGCTGGAATTTCATCAATTTCATTAAATATCGCGGGTCAATTATTAGAACACACTGAAGATTGTATGAGTGTTTATAATAAAGATATGGGCTGGAACACAGAAGAAAGTCTAGAAAGGATTGTGCGCGTCGGTATTAATCGAATTCATGATACGCTCATTGAATGTTGTGATACAGATGAGTTGCTTGAAAATGACATTTTTGCGTACGATCATGAATGAGTTCAATCTTGTAAATGATAGTGTTCAAAAGGCCTGGCAGCGTTAGAACACTATCTTAGACTGAAGTAAGGCAGAAGAGCTTGCGTAAACATCATTGATCATTTTATCGATCTGGTAAGGTGGACGCAAGCTCTTTCCTTTTAAAATTAGAAGTATATGGTTATATGACAAAATATAAAAAACGTTTAGACCGATATATTGGAAATGATGATGCAGACAATCTGATAATTATTGATGTCAGCAACTATGCTCAATTACTACAAGACATTAGGAATGTTTTATTTATTTTGAATCGATTTAAAAGTGATCGGGAGATTATCTCTACGGTACTAGCGGACGCTCTATTGCGTTATAGAAATCAATTAATAGCAGAGCAAAACCGCATTAGACCCTTTTGATTGTTACATTATCACATCGCTACTCACTAAAATAATGGGTAGCGATGTAATCTTTTATGATGCGTAGGTTTTATGCTATTCGTACTCTAGTAAATGATTGATATTATAATCATGAAAACTGTCGTCTTTCTGAAGTGCAATGTTTTCAAGCAAATCAGTAGCATCCAATTTTTGAACATCACAAAACACACTCACTGCTTGTTCCCATGTTCCAAGTATATAACAATGCGCACGTGTGCGATTATAGACGATTTCGCCTTTTTTATTTTCACTCAGAATGATGTTTCTATCTGACAAGTATTTTTTGTCATAGCAGCTAGATAACAGCTTGCCGATCATGTTTTTTGAGAGGATGTGATATTGTCCGATTTTGTTGATTTGACACCATTGTTCATACCCACAGTTGATTAGCTCATTGCTTGCAATATCATGCCAAACGCTTAATAACGATTGATTAAGTGTGTCACCTGATTGATAGAGATATCCTCGTTCTAAAGCCTCAAGCCAATATTGTCCAAAACTGTTCAACGATTGTGCTCGTTGATGTTTTAAAGCCGGTGTGTCAGGATACTGTGAAACTGTGAATTTTGAAATATCGCGATGCAGCATATCATATAGGAATGCTGCTTGATTTTTCGGCTGATGAATCTCATCGTTGAGTGCATTGAAATAGGTTGGCTGATTACGATATTGACTAGAGACGTCTAACACAAAATAGCGCCGCTCATCTGCAGAGGCGGGTACGACCCAATCGTTATTCGATGCCATCATAATTTTCAAACGATTAGTTGCGGAGATTACATCAATGCCTTTACGCTCAATCATCACCGTTGGCTCAGTAATCAAACCTTTTAGTAGATTTTCTTGTGATTTATCGCCTGCAAAAAAGACTTCATCAGCGAATAGAAAACAGCAATTTTCCATATGTGAGTTAAATTTGCCGATCAAATGTGAAGCATTATTAATGTGCTGCGCATGTTGACCGAATAATGACACTAAAAAATTACCTAGCGTGCCTTTCCCGCAGCCCTTTTCACCTTTTAAAACAACTGCTACCTGACCATTGAGATCGGGGCGCTGCAGGCAACGTGCAATCCAGTTGAGTAAATAGCTATAACAGTGCAGATCACCGCTGCAAATCACATTGAGTAGGTGATTATTTAATAATTCCCACGAGCCACCAGGGCTTGGTGAACAGGCATAGCCTTCCCATAAATTTAACACTTTTTCATTTGTCACAGCCGGTCTTTCAATGCCATTGCTATATGTGGCAGGTTCAAAAACAGTACCGTCAATGTATTGAAGTCGGCGAGCATGCGTAAACCAAGCTTCTGCTTTATGTTTAAAAATAGGCGTGGCTTCTTGTGTTCGGGTATTCATACGCTCAGAGGTTTGAATCATGATATTACTGTGCAAATCATAAAAATCATTTCGTTTTAAAAAGCTTCGCTCTTTTTGATTAGATGTATCACATGTGGTTTTCATGATGAACGTTTTTGAACTATATAAAACAACCGCATATTCATGATTGAATTCATCAATATGCTTTTCTAACGCCTTTTGCCACGATATATTGCCTTCTTGCAAAATGAAATTAGTACCACCATGGCGAAATGAGTGCAGAATAATGGAGCCGTCGTCATTTTTATAGAGTTTTCCCCGGTATTCATTGCTCGTTTCTGTTTCAAATGGATCCACAAAGCTACACATCAAATGTGCATTTAGATCATCCAAAATTTCTTCAACCGAAAAAGTCCCCAGCGTATTTTTCAATTTAAATAGGGTAGGGAGTATGGCTTGATCGTTTAAGAGTTGCTGCGCACTGCTTAAAGCCTCAGGTGGACTCAATCCACGATTCTTGAATTCTTTTGTATAATGCTTAACGAGTGTTTGACGAGATTTTGTCGATTCTTCGACATAGAGCAATCTGTTTTCAGAGATAGTATGATTGAGCTGCCGTTTTTCCGATTCAGACAGTGATATAGTGTGTGTTGATAACGCGCCACCCGGCCAATAGTTAAATTGCCGCTCGAGTGTCTCAATACCTTCACCGATGATGGGAAACGATTCAAAGATTAAACGTTCAGGGGCATAGACACTATCATCCAGTACATGCCTCGGTAAAAGTTTTCCATCCTTGGTAACTTTGTGATATCCATGGCCTAGTTGCCAAGCGGCATATTTTAAACGCTCACCCACCTGAGGAATCTGAATCCCTTGATCAACCATAATGTAGGTATGAATGCCTCCTTTTATAGCGGATGGGGGCACATCGCCTTTTTTATAAATACATGAAGAGCTGGAATGTATCATTAACATTTCGCAATGAGCAAGATCCGGCATTAGTTGAATGAGTTGTGATCGAAGTTCATCCATGGTGTATTTACCCTCATCATAGTCAAGCATCATGATCGATTTTGATGAACTAAATTCAAAATACTCTCTAGTGCGTGTGATCGCACGAAAATCAGGATGATGTTTGGCAAATTCTATTGTCACAATACGATTAATTGCTGTCTTGTTTTGACCAATGGAAATGGCTTGTGAAGGCGATAAACTATTAATACGATCTAATAATTCAAGAAGATTATTGATATAAATACTCTCAACAACTCCTTTGACTAAAATAGCATTCGACTGCTTGATAATATGACCGTTTTCATCAAGATGAAATTCTTTGCCTAATAATGGAATTTCATCTTGATGATGCATGCGCATATTTTGGGTGGATGTGAAGACAGATAAAGTAAGCTTGCTCATGATAACCCTCCCAGCGTCATTATGTTGGATACGGAAATCAGGGTAAAAAATAGTGTGAAAGCACTGCTGCCGCAGTGCTTTTTATTATCAAAAGAATAGTGAGGCATATTAATTGCACCCTTCAATTCTAGTTTTAATCCAGTTTAAAATGGATTCTTCTGTCCAAGCGACAGAGCGTTTGCCTAATTTTACTTGACGAGGAAAACCATCTTCTTTCATTAGTGCGTAAATGCCGCTGCGGCTTAATTGTGTGAGATGCATTACTTGCGGTAATTTTAAAAATTTCATATTCGTGTATCCTTGAATCTAAATGAAAATAAGTACTTAGTGCACGTAGATGGGCTTTTATGGATCTCTTTAGCTTTTCTATTGCATGAGTATTTATCATTTTTAAATCACCCGATAATGCACTTTCAGGATATTGCTCTTCATTATGCTAAAATTAGCTTTTGGTTATGATAATTTCAGGTAGGGGGGATGAAATGGACGAAGTTACAACGACATTTTTCAGCGAAGCTGAAATCATTAAATTAATGGAAAATAGCCGGTCTTATGTGAAACCCAAGATCTCTGATGTTGTCGTGAAATGGAGTCCCATAGCAAAAGGGTGGCTTATAAGCTTTAGCGTGAAAGATGACACAAACTGCAAAATCCATTTAAAAGCGGGTTCGAAGAAAGAGCGAGTATTTCGCCGATTAAACGGCGTTGAGGCGTTTTTGAGAAAAATGGGAATAGTGGAATGTCAATTGATTCTCTAGTGCTTTTAGAATAGGAATATATTCCTATATTGCCCTTGGGGCATAATCGAGAATAGAAATGGAAATAAATCGTGGATTGTAGCTAACCTGCACATTTAGACTATCTTGCACACAACTTGCACGTCTGCAGGCCTTGATTTATCTAGTGATGTGCAGGTAGTGCAAGTTGTTCAAGTTCTTTTGATATTTAATAGTAGAAATAATGTAAAAGAGTAATACTTGATATATATTTATAAAAGAAATATTAGCGAAAATACCTGCACAACTTGCACTACCTGCACAGTCCCATATATATCAAGGGCTCTAGCTGTGCAGGTTCATTTTGATATCCTGCACATGTGCAAGATAGATGAGACATCTTACTCATTTTATGGGGTGGGAATGTTTTGATTTGTTACAAGCAAGGGGGATCGATATTTTTTGATTGATGTGTCAGATTAATCATTGCTTGATTGACGTCATTATACAATACGCAACTGTATTCACTGGTCAAGATGCTTGAAAGCTTCAAAGTGAATGCTTAAGAGCATCTTGACCATTAGAGATAATAGAACAAGATGGTTATGTTAATATTTTTATATGTGGATGATCAATAATCAAATAGTTAAAAATAATCTGTTTTCATTGAAAGCATTAGCTTATAGAATCTTAGGTCTAATTATGTAAGTCATTCTATTTTAATAGATTAATATTAATTATCTACCATTGCACCATATTGATATCACTCATGACATATAAAAATATTTAATAAATTATGGTATTTATCTGAAAAAGTGACATTCATAATTGAGTGATATGACGCGTTTGCGATATTGGCAATGCATTTGCATGGCTATAACTAAAAGATGCCTGAAAGGCTGTTTATGGCTAATAATGAAAAATTGAATAATTTTTAAGGATTGTATACTGATAGATAGAATACTCTCAATATAGGTATGACTATCTTCATTCTAAAAATTCTCAATGGTTATGATGCTTAAAAGCCTTAATATTAATGCTTAAGAGCATCTTGACCATAATTTGGGGTTATGGATTTTTCTGATCTAGAATTAATAATTAAATATTTAGGGTGAATCTGGAACATGTTCAATGGTTATGATGCTTGAAAGCTTTATTATGAAGGCTTAAGAGCATCTTGACTATAGCATAACGAAATATTCTGGAATCAGAAATTATAATCCGCTATATGGATTGAATCTGAAAAATTCTCAATGGTTATGATGCTTAAAAGCTTTAATATTAATGCTTAAGAGCATCTCCCACTGACCATAATAGAGTATTATAGATTTTTCTGATCCAGAATTAAATATTTAGGGTGAATCTGAAACATGTTCGATGGTTATGATGTTTAAAAGCCTTATCCTCAATGCTTAAGAGCATCCTAATCTATAATATGATGTCTAATTAAGTGGATCACATTTTAACTGGTTAATTTTCCATTTCTATAATCGCTAATCGCTTGTTCAATTTCTTCATGCGTATTCATGACAAAGGGACCATGCTGCACAATGGGTTCGTTTAAAGGGCGAGCAGCGAGTATTAAAAATGCTGCATTTGCAGTATCAGCATAGACTTTAATTTCATCGCCTTTACAAAAAACACCCACGGTATGTGTGAATAACACCTCCCCACCAATCATGATATTTCCTTCGTAAGCATAAATGAACGCATTATGGTTTTTTGGTACGGGTAGCGTAAAACAATCGCCCGATTGAATTTGTACATCTAAAAATAAGGGTTCGGTACTAAGACCTTGAATGGGGCCTACTAGGGTTTGATTCTCTATTTGCACGGTTCCTGCAATCACTTTCACCCGTTCACCTTGAGTCAGATTGAGGGCTGGAATGTCTTCAGGGGGAATATCTCTATACGCTGCGGGTTTCATTTTTTCTTTGGCTGGCAAGTTTATCCATAACTGAAAGCCACGCATACGCCCGCTTTCTTGTTGGGGCATTTCTGAATGAATAATGCCACGTCCCGCTGTCATCCACTGTGCTGAACCACTTGTTAAAAGTCCCTGATTTCCAAGATGGTCTTTATGGAGCATATTTCCATCAAGCATATAGGTGAGCGTTTCAAAGCCACGATGAGGGTGGTCAGGAAAGCCAGCAATATAATCATCTGCATTCATAGATGAAAACTCATCTAACATCAAAAAAGGGTCAAGGCGTTGTTGATATTGCCCCAAACTACGCAATAATTTAACTCCCGCGCCATCAGAAGTTGCAATAGCAGGAATGACTTGTTTCAATGTGCGGCATGGCATGATTGCTAAATCCTGTTTTTGATTGTTATGCGATACACTTCTTCGTGAATTTGGCTGAGGCCTTTAGCTTTGAAATGGGGTTCTTTATCAGTGATGTCTTCAGTGTATAAGTGTTCCACACTACACCAATTAGCAAACAACTTTTTAACTTCTGTAAGGCCGACACTAAATGGGGGTCCTTGCATTTCATGTTGTGGATAATACAATGCCACTAATAAGATAACCGTATGAAATGGAAGTAAATCATGCGTTTTAGCGGCATAGTGTTCTCGCATTTCAGGTGGTAAGGCGATTAAAGAGGCTCTATCGTACACGGCCACAACATCAGAGAAAATATCAGGGGATAATTTGAAGAAATCTCCGCAATATATCTGAATACCCTCCGTTTCAAAAAGTTCAAACGCACCCACTTGATCTCTTTTAAACACCAACTGATTGTCTGAAAAGAAGGCTTCAACTGCAATACAGCTTAACTCGACAGCAATTATTTGATGACCTTGTTCACGTAGCCACAATAAATCATTGGTTTTGCCACAAAAAGGAACAAACACCTGGCTATTTTTGGGTAACGCTAATGATGACCAGTTTTGTTTTAAATGGGAATTGATGTCATTGTCGTGAAAACCAATCTGATTGTGTTGCCAGCGATCTAGCCAAAATGACTGTTGCATAAAATCTCCGTATTCTTTAGCTCGTCAATGAATAAGTGGTATGTAACTTGCCATTCTAACATGCAGAGTTAGTTTATGTAATGAAGCATGTAAACGTTTAATGATCTGAAATTCAATTTGATTTATCGACTGGATTAAGGAACAATCCAACTATCATAAATTAAATCAATGTAATTATCCGATGCTTTCAAATACAGAAAATAATAGTGCGCAACCCACTTCAAATGACATGGATCACTATCATTTAGTTAGAGAAGTTGGCAGAGAGCTTAATAATGTTTTAGGTGAAAAAATCCCAAGTTCGGGTTTAAAAGAGTGTGCAAAAAAACTGGGTTTTTGGAAACATGGCGGGATCGATGTTAGGCAAGATGGAGAAGTAGATGTCTTTTTTGATTATTGCATTCATCAATTCAGAATCAATAATGCAAGTGTAGTTGAACGTC
This sequence comes from Pseudomonadota bacterium, assembly GCA_039805765.1. Classification (GTDB taxonomy): domain Bacteria; phylum Pseudomonadota; class Gammaproteobacteria; order Methylococcales; family Methylomonadaceae; genus UBA10906. Next base: position 16,613 of record JBDLTP010000030.1, on the reverse strand, counting down.
ATTTAAAAACGTCACCGCCTGATGAAGATTCAGTTGAGTTCTCAATATTGCAAATTATGCTTAAATCTTATTATACCATTTACACAGTAACAGGCGTTATTGAAGGTAAGGGGATTGCAGTTTTAGATTTATTGTATCAGCGTGAGATGTTTATAATCGACATAAGCCTGTCACATACGGCGATGGCTGGGTTAGTTTTTGCAGGAAACGTCGTTCCATTTAATCAATTTTATATAACAACAGGCGCTAATTTAATTATTCCGCTAGAGTTATTAGATGGCAAAATATTCTCAATAATTGAAAAAAATATAATGGGTCATGACATGAGTGTAATGCTGCCTAAAAGCAAAGAAGCGTCTTTAGCAGCACAGGTGATTCGTGCCATTTTAAAATGTGGTATTTGGGAGAGTTTTGGATTTGAAAAACATTGATATTATCTGCAGTCTGATAAAAATAAAAGTTCCATGCAACTAATATATATTGCTCACAGGTTAAGGCGTGTGAAGCGTTACCGCGTGGGTAACGATTGTATGATGAATTATAATTATTTCAATTGAATTTATTCAAGAAACAATATATCAATAAATTGGTATATTGTTTATTAATTAGTGCATCTGTATAGTAAGCACCAACTTAGATATTTATAGTTTGTTTAACAATTACAGGTACATACCCAGACATGATTAGGCTCATCTACTTTAAATTGACGATTCAGTAAATGAGCAGAAAGCGTTCGGTTATGATTGAAGTTCGTAGTGACTTTGAATTTCTTGATGGTTTTGCACACCAAGCCCGTCTGTTTCATCAAGCGTCCAATACGACGACGGCTAACCGTATCACCCCAATTCTCGTAAATCACGCTGTGTTAGCCATACCACTAAAGCTAATTCAGTGATACGGAATGCAAAGTATGAAAAAGTGGTGTTGAATTATTACCATCAAGGTGATACAGCTTATGAAATAGCCAAAACGCTAATGGGTTTTGGATTGCCTACGCCGAACGGGAGTCAAGCGTTATAAGTGAAGAGGGGGATTGAACCTATGGCTTTACAACAATTCCCCAAGGTAAATTGCCTACACGAATAGATTTACTAACTGCTTGTGATTCTAAATCAATAACTGATACATCATTGCTCATGCCATTAGCTGCATAAAGTCTTTTCTGGTCGGGCGAGAAAACTAAATTCCAAACTCGTAAACCAACTGGCAAGTATTTTTCAATTTCAAATGTTTGCGCATTAATCACCGCAATTTTGTTTGATCGTCCAAGTGCTACATAAGCGCGATTTTGGTTTTTATCGATAACAATTCCAACAGGTTTAACGTCAGAATCAGCAGCATCATTGGATTCAAATTTAATTTTTTTGATTACTTGCTTTGAGTTGGAATCTAAGATGGTAACGGTTTTTCCTATTTCTGAGCTTACCCATAATTGTTGACTATCATTTGTAAAAGTTACAAAACGTGGACGTGCTTCAACTGTCGTATTTTCAACAACTTCTTGTGTTTTTAAATCAATCCAATGCACCTTGTTAGAAGTTTCCGAGGCACTAATAATCCACTTGTTATCTGGACTAACTGTTATACCTTCAGGTTCAACACCGACTTTTATTCGATTAATGACTTTATTAGTTTCCAAATCAATGACAGTCACCAAATTTTCTTTATCGTTAGTGGCGTACATTGTGTTGCCAGCTTGATTTAATGCAAACGTTATTGGGTCGTTATCTGACGGTAATTGCCCAATTTCATTGAGCGTTTCACTGTCGAAAATTTTAATAGTGTTGTCATTGCTAGTCGCTACATATAACAATTTATTATCATGACTGAGAGAAATTCCGCGTGGTCGATTGCCAACAGGAATAGTTTTAATCAATGTTCCACTAATTGGATTAACAACTGCCACAGCATTGTCTTTTTCCAAACTGACAAAAATAGTTTCTGCATAAGTCGTTTTAGTTAAAACAGTTAGGACGCCGATTATTAAAAATTTTTTGTTCATGACGTTAGATTTGAAAATAAAGAATAGTGAATTTGAGTAGCAAGCCTAAGTTGAATTTACTGAGTCACTTTACTGGATTGAAATATGATTATTTGTGAAAACCCATAGCATCCATGAAATAGCCTATGTGCCGCTTCGATTTGAATTAAACTTGCTACTTAAATTCACCATGAACTGTAACGTTGGCAAAATGTAAATTAACATTAAAAAAACCAATGCCAATGTCGCAAACTTCGAGCGTTGATCAGTTTGTACTGCTCTTATTTTACTCAATTTTGCTTCATCTAATGAGTGTTTCAAATCATCACTATCAATTAAACGTGTGTAATGAAACCCAACGGTTTGACTTATCTGTTGTAAATAATTTTCTTGCAATGCCGATAAATGTTCAGTTCCAACAACGGCATTTTTGCCAAAAGGTGCGTTTCGAGCATCAAAACCTTCAATTGCTTCAGGATTTAAATTTGATTCGCCAAAAGTCGAACGATGCGGCACATCGTCTGCACTGTAAAAACCAATCTTTTCACCGCGTTCGTTAAATTTTGGAATTGGCACGGCTTGCAAACCACCCACACCCACAATTAAACCTTTCATTTTATCTTTAAGAGTAAGCAAATCAGGCGCGTAGCGAGGATTTACAGGCGGAGCTTCTTGTCCATCGGTCATAAAAACTAAGGTTGAATCACTCTTTTTTAAAGTTTCAATAGTTTGTTTCAAGCCTTGTGCAATACGACTATCAGCCGCCCACGCCATACGCCAATCTAAAGCGTTAATCGTTGATTCTATTTCAGTTAAACCTGAACAGACTTCAATCGGTTCAAATAACAAAGTCGAACGCCGTTCCGTAAAAATGCCCAAACTTATTGTTGATTCGCAAGGCAAATCGAGCAGCAATTTTTGCAACGACTGTTTCATAAACTCTAAGCGGCTAATCGGTTTAGCATCTTTTTCATAATCCGTTGCATTCATGCTGCGTGTAATATCAACAATAACGGTGAGATTATAGATAGGCTTGTTCTCTAGTCGTTGTGGAAACACAAACATCAGCAACATTGAACTGAATGCAACGAGCAAAAAATAAAATCGATAATCCGTAAAAACGGCGCGTGACATTAAGGTAGTCCTCTTGGAAATCCCGGAATTGTTGCCCATAATTGGGGTGGAGGCGCATTTGATTCATCGTCTTTCATGTCAATTCTGTCCATTTCAGGTAATAAACGCATCGCCATTTCTAAATTATATTTGGCATCCCAATAATGACTGTTTAACGATAACGCTTGTCGATAAGCCTGTTTTGCTAAGGCAACTAGCGGTTGTGCGGCATTGATATTGTTTGCTTCAAGTTGTTCAACGGCTTGCTGTAAATACATATTTCCCAAGTTATAGCGCAATGTCGTTTGCAAATTAGAATCGCCTTTATCCATAATCAAACTCAACGTTGCTAAAGCCTCATCGTAACGATGTTGACGTTGATAATACATCGCGCGAGCAAACCGAACTTCTGGCGCAGCATTGATAATTTTATCGACACTGACATCGTGCCCCGCATTCAATTCGCTTATCCGAGCATTTTCGTGTTGAATGCGATAAATAGTTATGATTTGAAAAGTAATCACTGATGCACTTGTCAGTAAAACTAGCCATAACATAATTAACCTTATTATTCTCATTACACTTTTACCTCACAACCTTTCACCACCAATAAAAGTAATAATCCTAACGTTGCCCACAAATAGCAGGCTACAGATAAATCGTCTTTTGGAATACGTTCAAGGTAATGCAAAGGCGATTGTTCTAAACGATTAATGTCTTCAATGGCTTTTTGCATCGCGTCTAAATTTTCGGCTTGATAGGCTTGATAAGGAATGTCCAAACTGGAGAAAAACAAATGCAAATAACGCTCAGGCATAGCTTGATTATTATCATCACGACTATCTTGTGGTAAATCGTATAAACCCTGACCGTTAGGTGTACGCAAAAAAATCCAATATAAACGTACATTTTGTTGTGCAAACAATTGTCGTAATTTCAAATCACTATCGTGATCAATTGCCGCTGCACCGTCTGATACTAGTAAAACGATGCGTGATCCTGTCAATTCGGATTTATCAAAGAACGATAATGCCATACCTAAACCTTTACTGATGTTGGTATATGCTAGTGCAGGTAAAGAAATGCTGTTAATTGCGGCTTGAATTGCTTGTTTATTTTCAGTCAGTGGTAAAACAAATAACGGCGCCGTGCTATAAGCCGCAACACCAATGCGGTCATGGGGACGTTTTTGCACAAACTCCGTTAATAACCGTTTGGCGGCAGTCGATTTTGATTCGTCTGAACCATCAGGTGTTTTGCCTGCAAAAGTGGTATCCATGCTGTTACTTCTGTCTATTAACAATACGATATTTGCCCCAAAACCAATACGTTCGCGTGATTGCTGCGTTTGATGCAAACCTGCTAAACCTAAAACTAATGCGATTATCGTTAAGGCACCTAAAACACGAATCGACCACAAAATGACAGTTGATAAGGTATCAAAAGGAATTAGCGAAACGTATGGATAAGGACTGTGCCGCATACTGCTACTAAAAAGTGGTAATAACAACAGCAACAAAGCAACTAAAATATAAGGCGATTCGACGGCTAAATTCATTTTTGCCCTCGTTCAATTGCTGCGCAAATTTGACACGATTTTTTAATCAATTGCAGTGTTTCAGTTGCTTGCACATCTCGACCAGCAAAGAAATAAGCTGTCGAAACCTGAAAAAAATCATCTAATAATTTATTGGCGGATTGATATTGTGGATGTTGCTCATAAAATTCGGATAATTGACTGAAAAATAACGGCTTGCGATTTAGCGTATTCAAGGCGTGGTGCATGATGGCAAATGCCTTGTGCGTGTCGTTTTCTGTCAATTTCGCTAATTGCTGATTGGCACGTTTAAAGATTTTTCGACGTGGCAATGAAATGTAACCATAGAAATAGGCGAGGAGTACGCCGCTACTTAAAAATCCTAACGTACTAAATAACAACATTGTGACTGCGTAAGGCGCAGACAATAACGGCACAGGTGCGTTAGGACGCATATATTCACTGCTTTGTTCGCTTTTTACTTGTAAATCACGCAAAGGCGAAAGCGTAAATTGCCACGCAGGAATTGTTTTTTCTAACGATTTTTCATCTTGATTAAAAGCCAATGCAATACTTGGAATGGTGAGCATTTTCACGGATTGTGGTGCGTAAAAAACTTGATAGCGCAACGCAATCTCATAATGAAAACCATCATCCAATGGACTTTCGTTAACTTGTATTTGATTCAAATTTAACCAACGATTGATAATTCCTTGTGTTGGAAGAGCCGCTTTGTTCAGTTTTACACCGTCACGGGTTTCAATAATAATGCGATGTTCGATTTCGTCGCCCATCACATAACCAAACGGACGCGGTGTTAAATGTTCAAAATCCGTAATTGCGTTAGTTGCTAAGTCGCTGCAACTCAACAAAAACATCACCATCAACAAACTGAGTAAACGTTTCATGCGCTTCTTTGACGAAAATAATCGTTTAACTGTTCTGCAAAGGGCGCAGAAGTTAAAAATAATGGTTCATAACCCAACGCGCGTAAGCTGTTTTGCACGTTTTTTCGCCGTTGTTGATATGCAGACAACAGTTTTTCGCGCAAGGCTGGACGCATAAATAATGTACGTGTCATGTTCGTTTCCATATCTTGATAAGTCATCAAACCCCACGATGGAACCGATTCAAATTCTTGTTTATCCCAAAGTACCAACGGCACAACGTCATGATGTTTAAACGAATGCAGTAATTTTGGCAACGACGCTAAATCAACATGAAAATCCGATAATAAAAAAATCAACGAACGCCGTTTTGATAAATAAGGTGCAATGTTTGAAAGACTTGAAATTGAAGAACTGGCGGGCGCAGTTTGTAATTGTTTGCAAAAGGCTTCAATGCGTCCGCTGTGTCGATTTGCAGGTAAAAACCAACGGGCATCCAATTTTTGTCCACAACCAATAAACGCAAAATAATCACCCACTGATAACGATGAATAAGCAATCGACAAAAATAATTGCTGTAACAGTTGTGGCTTTGAACGTTCGCCAACAAATCGAAACGACGCAGAAAAATCTGCAATTAAATACACATCAAGCAAACTGTGTTGTTGATACGTTCTGACTTGATATTGTTCAAAAGGATCTAAAACACTGGCTCTGACATCAATTCGCCGTGGGTCAGCATTTGCGCTAAAAGGAGCGTAACGTTTGAATAATTGCCCGTTGCTCATCCATTGACTTGGATGTTTGCCAACAAAAACACTGCGGCTTAATCCTTTTAAACGATATTGAAAAGTTTGCGTCATGTGATTATTGCTGACTAACCATTAAATAAATTACCGCGCCCGTTAAACTCAAATAACTGGGTAGGAAAATTTTTAACGGCTGTTCAAATAAAGCTGAAATCAATCCTGAATAAGTTGAATCATTTACGTTATAAAGCGATGCGCCAATAAGCCATAAACCTGAATTTAAAACGCCAAGTAATAATAGTGCAATTATGCTTGAACGACTAAACAACAAGGCTTGCCAATCCAGCAAATACGCGCTTTCTTGTGGATGGAATAAAAGAGCAAACAAAATACCTAAAGCCACCGCACCTAAATCAGCAGTCAAATATAAGAAGGATTGATTAAGTCGCCGTGCTTGTAATTCAATGCCACTAAGTTTGGGGGAAAATTGCGTGAGGAAAATCAAAAACAAGGTCACACAAAGCATTAACAAACTAATCACACTCATCAAATCCCAAAAACGCGAACTAATCGCACTATTCACCGCGCCAACGTAGTACGCAGCATAAGGCGCAGTTTCTAAACTATCAATGCCTTCTGCAATCAATACCGACGCGAAGCCAACGCCTGAAAGCATCAGATATTTATCGCGCAAAGGGATAAAACCTTGGGCGGGTTTGAGTAATTCCAAAAAATTATTCGCATTCATAAAAATTAGGGGGCTGGAACGTTATCGAGAATTGCCGTAATCAGTTGCGGCATAAGTTCTTCTTTTCGATAGGAATAAAGCGGACTAAGGAAAATACGGTGCGCCATCGTTACACCATAAACGGCTTGCAAATCGTCAGGTAATAACATTTCACGTCCGTTTAACCACGCATGCACTTTAGCCGCGCGAATAAAAAACGCCATCCCCCGAGGACTTGCGCCTGCTTGTAATAACGCAGACATTTCGACATCGGGTAATTGGATGCCATAATTTTGCGGAAAATGCGAAGCCTTCCACAATGCCAATGCGTAAGCACGTAAAGTGGGTGTGCTGGTGATTTTTTCTTGTATCAGTGTAGCAAATTCATTTAATTGATAATAAGGCACTAAACCGATTGGCATTTCTGAAATCAACTGGTCAACATCATAAAAACGCGGATTGAACATCAATTGTTCAAGCACTGCGTCATCGGTTGGCGTACTGATATTGATTTCAAACATGAAACGATCATTTGCTGCTGCAGGTAAATCGAAGGTTTCTTCTTTTTCAACCCGATTTCGGTCGGCAAAAACTTGCAAATGTGGCAAAAAGTATTCTTGATTAAAAGCGTGTAACCGTTTTTCTGTCATAACCCGCAATAACAAAGAATGAACCTGTGGACGCGCTCGATTGATTTCGTTGAAAAAGAACGTGGCGAGTTGCTCACCTTTTTTGAGTAAAACCCCTTCATCAACACGCGGCTTTCCGTTATCGTCTAAATAGGTGTAATAAATCAAATCAGATGGCATTAAATCAATTGTGCCTTCGATGCGGTCATATTCACCACCTAAACCGTGAGCAATCGCACGTAATAATGTGGTTTTTCCCACACCAACTTGTCCTTCGAGTAGTACATGACCTCGCGCAAAAATCGCCAAAATCATTTGCCTTACAGCGGTGGGTTGTCCAATGATAATTTGATTGATTTGTTGCTCAAATTGCAACGCATTAGTGCGCCAATCGCCAAGTTGATTAGTTGTCATAAATTCCACTTTTGTGACGAGAGAGTACGCTGGTACTCCCTCATTTTTTAGCTAAAAATAATACAGTGGCTTAATTGGCTTCATCCACATCATAAACAAACTTACCTGTTTTATTAAACATTTCGGTACGTTTTGCGTTTCGTGCTTCCATTTCTTTAACCGATTGTGCCTGTTTGTTTAACTCATTTACATCGTGTTTTGGATCGTATTGACTACCTGCTACTTTTTCAGGATAACCCGGTTTGGGTTCCCAACAAACACCAGGTTCTTTACAATGTGTTCCGTCATAAGCTAATGCAACATTTGCAAATAATGCAGCTAATGAAAACCCTGCAAACATAAAGATTCGTTTCATAAAAATCTCCTCAAAAATTATTTTAACCATTTGGCTTTTTTAGGATCGCCAGTGTAAATATCACGGATGAAAGACATGATATGCAGTAAATCGTCATTACTAAAGTTGACGTATTGCGGTCCCATCATGCCGTTCGCCCCACCAAATAACAGTTCAAATAATCCTTTGTCTGTTTCATTGAGTGGGTATGTCCAATAATCATCAGCAAGTCCGGGCCCTAATTTGCCTTCGGCTTCATGACCGTGACAGCCAGAGCAACCCGTCATATACAAACTTTTTCCTTTTTCAACCGCTTCTTTGTTGCCGTTGTAAGGGTTTTTGCCGGTTTGCATAAATTGTTTAAATTGCTCAGTGTTGCCGCCTTTTTTGGCAAAACTTAAATCCAGCACTTCGCCTGTAATCGCGTTATGTAACGTTAGATCAGCGTGAGCCGATTGCACAGTTACCACCAATAAGCCAGCTAAAGTCAAACCAGTGACGAGAGGTTTTAATTTCATAATCGTGTATTGTGTAAAAAATCAAAATTATTCAGAAACAAGCGGAATGCCTTCTGCTTCTAAAATGTCATTTATCGCATCTTGCTGTTGTTCAATCACTTGATTTAACTGCGCAAGCAATGCTTTATCACCTTTGCGAACTGCCATTGACGAACTGTAATGATGCCCCACTTTTTCGCCGTCAGCGCGTTTGTTATCATCAGGAATTAAAGTCATTGTTAAAGGCACAGACGATTCTTTGACGTAACGTGCCGCAGAAGCTCCCCATAACACAGCGATTTCAGCGTGACCCGAACTCACTTCACTGACCAGTTTTGGAATGTCATATTTAACGTATTCATTACGTTTTGATTTATAACCGACCAATTCTTGTTGATAGTTGAACATATCGTTGTAACGCCCGATTGCTCGTAACATTACTTCAGCAGGTGTCGCAGGAACAAAAGCAATCAATTTTGCTTTTTTAAGCGCGGGACTATTCCAATTGTCTAAATCCAAATTATCTGCTTCGCGCGAAATGAAAACGTATCCTGAACGGTAATAAGGCTTTGTTGTGGCAACACGCGGATCACCGTCGTCCATACCAATTACTACATCACACAAATTTTTATCTAAATAATCACGGATAAAATAACGCGGGTCTTTCCAGAAAACAGACTCCACTTTTCGATGTAATGCTGTACCTAAAAATTGGGCGAGTTTGTTTTCAAAACCTTCGCCTTTTTGATTGGAATAAGGCATTTCGTCTACGGCGGCACACACTTTTAAAGGTGTTTCAGCAGCATGAAGGGACATTGAATTCACACTTAAAAAACAAGCGGCTATCAATGGTATTTTTATTCGCATGGGATTTCTCATTAAGTCATAACGACAGGGTGCGACGTATGTCACACCCTCTTTTTTCAAAAATTACAGTGCGAACACCATGACACCACCGCCTTGTTGCGTGTAATGCGCTAATTCTTTAAACGCACCAACTGCTCCTAAACCTGCTGTGGGATCTTGTAAATCAAACACTAAACCAACGCCTGGCCAGCCACCGACACCGTAATAAATAGCAACATATTGTTTACCGTCATGTTTGTAAGTAATTGGATGACCGATAACACCTGAAGGAAGTTTGAATTTCCAAAGCTCTTCACCCGTTTTAGAGTTCAAAGCTTTGATGTAACCGTCTAACGTACCGTAGAACAATAAATCACCAGCGGTTGCCATCGTGCCACCCCAAACAGCAAATTTTTCTGGTTTCTCCCACGCAAATTCACCTGTTACTGAATTCATCGCTTTGACTTGCCCCAATGTACCTTTGGGACCTGGATACATATTCAATGTGGCACCTACGAAAAATTGACCCGCGCGATACGGCAACATGAACGGTTCCCAATCCATACAAATATGGTTGGTTCCCATGAAGAACAATTGTTTGTTCGGGTCGTAAGATTCGATGCCTTGGTTGTGATAACCCATCGCAGAAGGACAGATGCCTTTGGCTTGATGATCCATGTGTGTTGAGTATTCAGGATCACGTTCTGGCAAACCTGTTTTTAAATCGACTTTTTTCACCCAATTGACGGTGTCATCAATTTTGAACGCATTCACCAATGTGCCGTTTTCACGGTTCAAGGTATAAACGAGACCGTTGCGGTCTGGATGGGTAAGCAATTTGGTCTTTTTACCATTGACCATCTGTTCGGATAAGCCCATGTAATTCACACCAGCGTAATCCCATTCATCATGCGGTGTTTTTTGATAACCGAATTTTGCTTCACCTGTGTTGATGTCGCGACCCCAAATAGTCATTGTCCATTTGTTGTCACCTGGGCGCATGGTTTCATTCCACGGTGCAGGATTTCCTGAACCGTAATAAAGCATATCTAAATCAGGATCGAAGGCATACCAACCCCAGTTTGTACCGCCGCCGATTTTCCAAGCATCGCCTTCCCAGGTTTTTAAACCTAAACCGAATTGACCGTAATGCGGATTTGCGCTGTTGAAATCTTTGGCTAATTTAATATCTTCATCAGGGCCAGTCGCATAAACGCGCCATGCTTGTTTGCCGTCTTTGATGTTGTAAGCGGTCGCATAACCACGCACACCGAGTTCTGCACCTGACGTACCGACGATGACTTTATCTTTTGCTACAAACGGTGCGACCGTTAACGTCGAACCCATTGCAATATCAGAGTTTTCAAGTTTCCAAAGCATTTCGCCAGTTTTTGCGTTAATGGCGACAACATGACCATCTAATTGATTTTGGAAAATAGTAGCGGGATATTCTTTTGTAGCTGGAGCGTAAGCTAATCCGCGATTCACAACATCACAGCATGCGACAGCACGTGCTGCCGGATTTTGTTTAGGCTTGTATTGCCATAAAATTTTGTCTGGCTGTTTTAAATCAATGGCGTAAATATTATTTGGATAGGGCGTATGAACATACATAACGCCATCAACAACAAGAGGTCCACCCTCGTGTCCGTTTAACACACCCGTTGAAAATGACCACGCTACTTTCAAATTTTTGACATTGTTAATATTGATGTCGTACATATCACTAAAATGGGTTGAACCGTAGTCCTTTGTTTGCATAACCCAATTGGTATTTTGTTTTGATAATGCGTCCAATTCTTTATTTGCTTGCGCGGGTAGCGATAAAGCAAGCAATATGCCCGAAGCCAGTACTACTTTTCCAGCTTTTTGAGCAAATATTGAAACCTGCATGATTCCTCCGAATTTATATATTTATGCACTTCCTAGACTCTTAAAATCGGGGAAGTATCAGTTTTTATATACTTCCTAGATGATTAAAACCTAGGAAGTATCAGTTTTTTTGCATAACAACTAGCGAAGACATGACAAAAAAAAGACCTTATATCAGGAGAACCAATCCATCTAAGCTACTTTATAGTTGTCATCGACTAAATTCAGTGCATTAACAGTGATTAGAAAGTTCGATTCATCAAAGTGAACAAAACTGCTAATGCGGTGCAAATTTTATAGTGAAGTTAAAATTCGGTGTTACAGAATAATCCCTGTGAAATCTGTTAATGTTTCCTAAAAAACAAAGGAAATTTTCCTGTTTTGTCTTATAAATGAAAAAAAGGAAAAATTCTTATTGTCAAAGTCATACTCACGCTCCATGATTACTATCTTTAATTGGAGTAATTGCGTTGTATGATAAATAAAATAAATATATTGTTAGTTGACGATCATGCCGTTGTTAGAGCAGGTTACAAAACTTACCTTTCTTTATCTCATCACATTGGTGAAATTTACGAAGCAGAAAGAGGTGAAGTGGCGTGTCAATTATTTGATCTACATAAACCCGATGTGGTTTTACTGGACTTATCTATGCCGGGAATTGGTGGTTTTGAAACGATTAAACGATTAATTAACCGCGATTCAAACTGTAAAGTATTGGTGTTTAGCGCTCATAGTGAACCGCTCTACGCAACGCGAGCCATTAAAGCAGGTGCGAAAGGTTATGTGACAAAAAACAGTATGCCAGAGGAATTAGTGAATGCCGTCTACAAAGTGTATCAAGGAAGCACTTATGTCAGCAGTGAACTTGCACAACATATTATTGCTACGATGTCGTCAATAAAGGGTGACGATATTGATGGAAAAATTCATTTATTGTCACCACGTGAATTTGATGTTTTTTCATTGCTGGCTAATGGCTACACTACAAAACAAATCTCTCAACAGTTACATCTAGCATACAAAACTGTTTGTAATCATGGAACAAACATTAGAGAAAAGCTAGGCGTTACCTCGGTTGCCGAATTAACGCTACTAGCTATGAGAGAAGGCATTATTAAATTTGAAAAAGCAAATACCTAATGCGCTACCTTTTGTTGAAGTCCACTTAGTTCATTTTTAAAAAATGTGGTCATGGCTTTTACGGCAGCGTCATCATTTAATGCATTCGATGGTGTATTTCCTGTGTCACCGCGATAAAAACGACTTTTGATACTGACAACACTGGTGTTTGCATTTTCACCTTGCTTGATTTGAATGCTGGTTGTATGCGAACTAATTGGCAAGGCGACTGTATTATCTTTTTTCAATCGGTACTTGTACAAATGATCCTGCTCGCTGTAAAAATCAAGTTCTTCACTGAATTGCTCATCATTGTTTAACGTAATTGTACGAACCGAACCGGATTCGTTTTTACCCTCACCCGTGCTGTTTTTGACATCAGGATGCCATTTATCAAGCCCATCAAATTGTTTAATAATTGCCCAAACTTTTTCAACAGGCGCCTGAATAGCAATACTTTCATCTGCTTTTTGAGGCGTTGGTCCGTGTGCAAATACACTCAATGGAAAAACAAACCCTAATACTATTTTAGTGAATAAATTCATAAACAATTCTCGTCAACGTAAAGTCATCATTATCAACAATAACACTTTAAAAATAATTGGGGATTTTTCCCTATTTTGACTAGAAAATTTCCATCCGTCATTAATATTAAAAAAACACATGAAAATCAATACATTGTGCTACCAAATCAATATCCGAATTTTATTTTTATCGCTCTGTATATGTGTCATTGGCGCAGTGGGCACGTTATGGCATGCTAAAGAAGCGGTTCAAAATGAAATGGAATCATCAGTTCATTTAGCCGACCAACTTATCACCTTTGAATTATCAAAACCTTTAGCTAGCACGCAATGGATTAAACAATTGCAAGCCTTAAAAGCCACGCGGCATTTACGCATCCAAGTCAAAGATCCTGCAGGAAAAATACTTAAAACAACGTCAGGACAAGATAAAATCTCTATTAATACTCCGCTATGGTTTGTGGCGTTAGTGAGCAGTTCACCAACACAAATAGAGCGTGCTTTAATAACAAATGATGGACAAGCGTTAATGGTGGTAATTAAAGCCAATCCAATCAATGAGATTGATGAGGTTTGGGAAGAAAGTGTGGCATTTTTGGGTTTATTACTTTTGTTGATGACACTAGTTTTTACTGTTGTTCGAGTTATGTTTAATCGTGTATTAAAAGCTATTCATTTAATTGTTGGAAGTTTAGAGCGTCTTGAAAAAAAAGATTATCAAAATCGCTTACCCGAATTTTCGAGTTATGACATAAATTTAATTGCAAATGCCATCAATAAATTAATTTCGAGATTAGAGATCAGTCAGCAAGAAAACTATGCGCTAACACAACATACATTGAGAATTCAAGAAGATGAACGCCAACGCCTCGCACAAGATTTACATGATGAGTTAGGGCAATCATTAACGGCGATCAAAGTCATGACTGCTACTATCGAAAGAATCAATGATAAGCAAAATCCTCTTGTTAAACAAAGTACAGAATCTATTATTGAGATTTGCGACCACTTAATGAACGTTGTTCGCTCAATGATGCAACAATTACATCCTTTGACATTAACCGAGTTAGGATTGAAAGCGGCACTGGACGAATTATGTGATAGTTGGCGATTACGTTGTCCAACGTTACAAATTGATTTTCAATGTGACAAAGCTATTGAGCTGTGCCCAACTACTATCAACATTCACCTATTTAGGATTATTCAAGAATGTTTAACCAATGTATTTCGTCATGCTCACGCTGAAAAAGTATCGATTATTTTAGCTATTGAATTCAATAAAAATTTGTTACTCACGATTATGGATAACGGACAAGGTTGTGAAATGTCAAATATCAAAAACGGCTTTGGATTATTGAGTATGCAAGAGCGAGTACGGAGTTTAAATGGTGAATTTAAAATTGAAACAAATCTTAAACAAGGCACAACAATATGTATTAGTATCCCTCAACTGATTTCAATGCATTGATAAATTGCGCTAAACGTTTAAATTGCTTATACTTAAAAAGGTTAGTTAGTTCGGTGATTTTAACATTTTGGGAGTTATCAATTTATGAAATGGGAAACACCGCGTTACCAAGATTTACGGTTTGGATTTGAAGTGACGATGTATATCTACAACCGTTAAGATGAAAAAAGGTGCATTCAAAGTTGAATGCACCTTTTTTATTTGCAATAGGACTAACAAAATTTTTTTGTGTTTTGGGACTGGACATATTGTTCAAAATCGTTCCTAGTAGCATCATGGAAATCTTTTTTAGTTTGGTGTTTGTTTGGTAACGGAGTTGGTGCATAAATAGCAAAGATGTGCGAATATCAGAATTTAAAAAAACGGCATCTGAAGCAATGACAAACAACTATCGAGTGAAAAAAACCAACTATCGGATAACGAATTGGGCGGAATATGATCAAGCCTTAATCAATAGAGGTGATGTGATGGTTTGGTTTGATCAAGCGTATTTAGAAAATAATTGGGTTGCAAAAAGGGGTATGCTGCAAAAACCGTTTAACTATCATGAATTAAAGGAAATGGTTCAGTTAGCGTTAAGTTAACGCAGCTTAAAATAAATCCTTATTTTCTCATCAAAAAACGCTGTAGCTCATGTAGAATAATGGTTTCAGCGTTTTTAATTAATACTGCTAAGCAGTATTAGATCGTCAATAACAAGTTCAAATTATAGTATATTTTTATCCTATGTCGTTTTTAAATCATTTAATTTCCACAGCCAATTACTTTACGGCTCGCATTTTGTCCTGAAAATTGAAGTGTTATGTCACAGGGAACAAAAGGAATCTTAGCTGATATTTGCCAATTGCCATTAAATTTTACAGCTAGTGGCATTGAATAAATTTCAACACCACTTAAATTATAAAGACTTAAATAAGGTGATTTATCAATAAAGTCTTGGCGCTCGGTATTTGTTAATAATTTATTAAAAGTAATTGCTCCAGCTAAATTCAACATTCCATCTTTCCATACAGTTTTTGTCACTTTTAGTTTTGTAATTGAAGCGAAATCACGATCACCTTCTGGCCAAACACGTATTTTTACTGATATTTTATTAGATACATATTTTTGTTTAGTATTCGATTCTTTGGCATTGAATGTGATAGTTTTTATCTTATTCACATCTACAGCAGCAGGCGTCCATTTAAAGTCGACAGATGGCAAACCTGATTCTCCTACATAATGATCACTTAAACTCGAGCCGGTCAATTTACTAGCAATAATTTGAAAGTCATCTTCTTGGGCGTCATTTACAGATATTGGAATAATTAAAGTTTCACCTACCTGTACATCCCATTGTTGAGCAATGGCGTTAACGGATGGCTTTGTGTTTATAGTGGATACTATTGAACAAACGTTATTTATTAAAACCCGTGGAGCAATACACGTTATGACAGACGGCGTTGAATCAAGAAGTGTTTTTAAACCAGATAATCCTCTTTTATCTTTATTATAAGCGGTTTTTGCAGAAGACTTTAAATTCCCTTTATCCGCTGAATTTAAATTTGCATTTGTGTGACATCCATCGCAACTTGGGTAAACTCCTAATGAATTTGCGATAGATTCGGTAGCGAAAGCATGTGTTTGAAAAAACATAAAACCCAAAAACATAACACTAAATTTTTTAATCATTTATATCTCTTATTTTCATTATCATAAAATATTCGAAATTATAAAAATAATAATTTACACTAAAATTAATACATAGAAAAAGCCCTCGGAATTCTTTCTTTGGGCTTTTAGAGGTATAAAATTTATAAATTAATATCGGCTACCGATAATGTATTCACGCCTAATACTTGTATTTGAAATTCTGCTGCTAAATCATTATCGTTGCTACCATATAGCGTGTTATTTTCAAACCATAAAACACC
>JBDLTP010000029.1:0-13506 GCA_039805765.1 Pseudomonadota bacterium | reverse complement strand
ATCAATAAAGAAATCGAGTTGCGAGAACTCAACAGACACTTCACCTTTTTCTTCACCTCCCTCGCCAGTAGTTGCATGTTCAAATTCAATTTCGTTATTGAGTACAATCCAATCATTGAATTTATAGCCTATATAAATGACAGCGCGTTCTAAATCTGCGCTATCTTTGTTATTGTTATTGCTTTTTGTATCAACGTAATTGGTGTACATAGCTTCACCATAGCCGCCAATAGAGAGGCCTTTACTGGTGCCATATACTTTTGACGCGGCTGGTCCCATTCCATACATACTTTTGTATTTGGCTTCTTCAGGGATAGACAAATTGGTGCGCAGTTTCTCCACTTCTTGGCTGAGTACGTCTGTTTTGCGCTCCAAGTTTTTAACCTCGTTTGCCGCAACCGCTGGCGACGGTGAGCTGGGTTGAGCCTTTTCTGCTTGCGCTGCGGGTGTTGCGGTATCCTTTTTTTGTAGGGCTTCGATTTGCTTTTGTTGCATTTCGATAATTTTCCACATTTCATCCATTGTTTTTGGCTTTTCCAGCGCAAAAACAGAGGTGGAAACGAATAATAAAGCCGCTATGGCAAAAGATAACCCATTTTTTTGATGTACCACGATATTAACTCCCACAAAATTTCATTGAGGGAAATCATAACAGTTATTTTTCTAAATGAAAATCATTATCATTTAGAAATGAGAGTGATTATTTTTGAGAAATAAGTCGTATTTGAATATTGGTGATGACGGGGTTCGTGAACGTGGCGGCAACTTCAAGCATGGCGGCTTTGTGAAAACGCAGTTGTGAAGACCACACTGCCAAGTCGGTGTAGACCATCAGTGTTTTGTTATGTGCTACGCAGTGGAGGGCGTGAGTTGCCAGGTCTTCGGGCAATACACGCTGAATGGAAGATAGTAAATCTTGTTGCTGCGTTAATTTGGCCGTCAATTGGTCGATGGCATAATTATGAAATGTGTCAACGGATTTGAAACTCATGATTTTTAGGGGGTAATTAAGTCAATTTCAGGCGGTCATATCAAATAAACCTGTAGATAAATAACGATCACCACGATCGCAAATAATAGCGACAATGACGGCATTTTCCACTTCATTTGCAAGCTGAAGTGCAGAAAAAACGGCGCCACCTGAAGACACGCCGCCAAAAACACCTTCTTTTTGTGCTAGCATCCGCGTCATATTTTCGGCTGACAGTTGATCCACTTCAATAATACGATTGATGCGACTCGCATCATAAATTTTAGGTAAATATTCCTTTGGCCAACGACGAATGCCGGCAATCTTAGCGTCACCTTTGGGTTGTACGCCAACAATTTGAATGGCGGGATTTTGTTCGAGTAGATATTTTGATGTTCCCATAATCGTCCCAGTTGTCCCCATAGCACTGACAAAATGCGTGACAGATCCTTGCGTGTCACGCCAGATTTCTACGCCAGTGGTTTCGTAGTGAGCACGAGGATTATCGGGATTTGAGAATTGATCTAAAATACGACCTTTGCCATCACGTTCCATTTCGCGCGCTAAATCAATAGCGGCTTCCATGCTACCTGTGGCAGGCGTTAAAATGATTTCAGCGCCGTAAGCTCGCATTGATGCAATACGCTCAGTGCTCATGTTATCGGGCATAATCAACGTCATTTTATAGCCTTTAATAGCCGCTGCCATGGCTAATGCTATGCCTGTATTGCCGCTAGTGGCTTCAATTAAACGATCACCTGACTTAATCTCACCGCGCTCCTCAGCGCGTGAAATCATGCTTAATGCGGGTCGGTCTTTGACGGAGCCTGCTGGGTTATTACCTTCTAATTTGAGCAAAATAGTATTGCTTGGATGGTGAGGCAAGCGTTGCAGACGAACTAGTGGTGTATTTCCAACAAACGACTCAAGCGTAGGGTAGGGCATCATAAAAGTAGAAATGAGTTGAATTCTAAAAGTAAAAGGATAAAAATTATCCCACATTAAACGTAATTTTTTTAAGTACATTCCAAAATAACGTTTTCTAATTAACCTAAATTATAATCCATTTAAAGATAAAACCTATGAATCAAGCTCAAATCGATCAGGTCAAAGACTATTTGCTCAATTTGCAAAATACTATTTGCAGTGCATTAGAAGGCGAAGAGCCCTCTGCGCGATTTATTGAAGAGGAGTGGACGCGTGAAGAAGGCGGTGGTGGTCGCACGCGTGTGCTTGCAAAAGGGGGCACATTTGAGCAAGCGGGTGTGAATTTTTCGCATGTATCGGGTTTTCATCTGCCGCCTTCAGCCACTCAAAAACGCCCAGAACTCGCTAATCGCCAATTTGAAGCCATGGGCGTGTCGCTTGTTATTCATCCAAATAATCCTTATGTGCCAACATCACATGCCAATGTACGCCTTTTTATTGCAAAAAAAACAGGCGAGCCGACAATTTGGTGGTTTGGAGGCGGGTTTGATTTAACCCCTTATTATCCTTTTAAAGAAGATGTGCTGCATTGGCATGAAACAGCAAAAGCAGCGTGTGATCCGTTTGGCGCGGATGTGTATGCTAATTATAAAAAATGGTGCGATGAATACTTCTTTCTCACCCATCGCAATGAAACGCGTGGGGTGGGGGGGTTATTCTTTGATGATTTAAATGACGGTGGTTTTGAAAAGTGTTTTGGGTTTATGCAAAGCGTTGGTAGTAGTTATATTACCGCTTATTTGCCACTAGTCCAAAAACGTAAAGCCACGGTTTATGGTGAGCGTGAGCGTGATTTTCAATTATATCGTCGTGGACGTTACGTTGAATTTAACTTGGTTTATGATCGCGGCACGCTGTTTGGTTTACAATCAGGTGGGCGT
This sequence comes from Pseudomonadota bacterium, assembly GCA_039805765.1. Lineage (GTDB taxonomy): Bacteria > Pseudomonadota > Gammaproteobacteria > Methylococcales > Methylomonadaceae > UBA10906. Next base: position 10,668 of record JBDLTP010000029.1, on the reverse strand, counting down.
ACGGAGTCCATTTTAATGTCGCTGCCGCCCGTTGTGAACTGGCGATATAACTGGCAACCTCAAGCCGGAACGCCCGAGGCTGAACTTTATGATATTTATTTGAAGCCACAAAATTGGCTTTCATAGCATCTTAACTTAATGGCAGTTCTTCATGTTGCGCGCTGGGATCAATACAAATTAGCGTTGTTGCACTGAGGATTTTACCGGTTGCGCAGGTGTTCTTTGAATCCCGAGCAGGCATTTCACAATGATTATTGATTCGGTTCAATGTTTGCGGGGCGCGGCAGGTTATTTCAGGTGTAATACACGCTGTTTTACTGGCATTCAAAAACTGACCTGTATGACAGAGTACAGGCAGTTTTTGCAGTGGCAATTCACAGGTATGGCTTATGGGATTGAATTCTTGTGGTTGCTCGCATGACGGAATCTGTGCCGTATAAAAGGATATTTGTATATTGCTTAAGGGTTGCTCACATGTATTTGTTTTTATATTTAAAATGTGCGGCGCGATGCAGGTTAACGAGGACGCTTCTCTGATTTGCTCAATAGGATTGAATGCCGCATAAACGGGTGTGTAATGCGAAAAAAGTGCGATGATTAAGGTAATACTCGCATGAGTTACTATAATTGGATTCTTCATAAAACGCTACATCCATTGTGATTGACTGGATTTTGTCGTGGCAAAAGAAACTATATCGGCCGATAAACTGTAAATCAAAATTTTAAGTGAAAAGTGTGACGCAGTTCACAGTGTTGAAATAATTATTGAACACAGCTCAGCGGCGCATTCAGAACTTGATGACGTGCTTTTCGAGTATTAAATTCAAGCATAACATAACAAGGGGTTTGCTTAAGTGAAAGTGGAAAGCTGATGCTCCAAAAACCTTGATTGCTCAGTATCAATGGCGCGATGTGAAGTAGGTTGTTTTCGGGTGAGCTGATGATTAAATCAAATTGTTGATTGATAAATGCTTGGCGCTCATCGAGTGTGAGTAGAGGATTCAATACAATTTGCCCATCTAAATGCAAAGTATTGCTTTGCCACTGTGCAGTAGAAACAATAAGTTGTGTTGCGGCATCAATATCATGATTAGCGGACGGCCACACGCGGATTTTGACAGCAATTTTATTTGAAATGTAATGTTGAGTTGTTTGAGTTTCTTTGGCACTGAATGTTGTTGTATAAAGTTTATTGCTCTGCGCCTCAGTGGGGGTAAATAAAAAATCAACGGTAGGCAAATTTTCCTCATTGCTATACGCCACGCCAAATTCGCCCATGATTAACGTGCTGGATAAGGTAAATTCATCTTGCTGTGCATCATTAATCGATAGCGGAATGCGCAGTAATTCCCCCACGTTCACATCCCACTCTTGTAGAGGGGTATTTAAAATAGGTTTTGTATTTTGCGGTGTGGGCGAAATAATTGGATCAATACAGGTATTTTTGGCCTGATTTAAAATTTTAGGGGGTGTGCAGAGGAGCGTTTTAGGGCTATTGCAAGCGGTTTGCGTTGAATTTAAGATATTAGGAGGTGTGCAGACGGGCGGTGTAAAACATGCGGTTTTGGTTAAATTGAGAATTTGAGGTGCTTGACATATAAGTGCTACGCAGGCTGTTCTATCCGCATTGAGCATTTGCGTTGACACACACGTTAAATCAGCTTTTACCGTGTGCGCTAAAAATAGACAAAATCCTGCCGCATATTTTTTCATGAGCGAAAATTAAGACTGATTTGCACGCAGAACATTTATAATATTCTCAGCTGACCTGTAATTAGTACTTGACCATAGAAGTGTTCCATCAGCTTTAATAATGGCAAAATAAGGTAGGCCAATTTTTAATTGACGATGAAGCGGGTTTTCTCGAAATTTTTCAAAATCAGGTTCTTTATCGACCAATTTGACAGCAATCGCTTGCGTGCGAAGTGCGTCGTTTAAGGCTTTGTTGTTTCGCGTTTCTTCTTTGAACGCGACGCAGTTAGCACACCAGCTTGCATAAAAGTCGATGAATATGGGTTTGCCGTTTTGTTGCGCTATTTTTTGCGCCGCCTCAAATTGACGATACCAAGCAATCCCTGCATCATCTTCAACTAAGTTGATTGCGGGGTTCTCAGACGCAACAGCCGTGCGAAGCGCTGAGCTGAAAATAGGCAGGTGACCTAGGCTCATGACCACTAGCCACACCCCAATAAGCATCATCATCACGCCCATAAAATGCTTAAATTTATGATTGGGCTCCGCATTATGGGGGAGTAAACTGAGCACGTTAAAATTCACTACAGCAATCCAAATGCCGAGCGTTCCAAGTAATAACACTAATGTTGTTTGTGGATCCACACCAAAAACTCCCATCGCTTTGTTTAAGTAACTGTAAGCGAAATATAAAATAAGAAATCCAAAAGCGTATTTGATATTGTTCATCCAATAACCCGCTTTAGGCAATTTATTGAATTTCAATACACTAATGGCAAAAAAAGGTATTCCAACGCCAAGTCCAAACCCCGCCATCATGACACTGCCTTGCAATGAAATCAGGAGCTTATCGGCAAACGTGAGTGTTTGATTAATCAATGCTAATTCAGCTGCACGGTCTGCGATGTTATCAGCTACTTGCAAAAGCAGTGCAAAGACAATCGGCCCAACACAAGGTGAAATCACAAGTCCAGCAACAAGTCCCATTAACCATGTGCCACTTAACCCTTTGACTCTCGATGAATGTTGATCTAATTCATGTACCTCATTTTGCATAAAAGCCAGCTCATAGTAACCCAGGAGCGCGATAGCAAAAAAAGTAAAAAATAAAGCAAAGGCTAAGTTGACCCAGCCCGATTGCATAAACAAGTTAAAAGCGCCGCCTGTCATGCCAGCCATTAAACCCAGTAGCATATAGGTGCAAACAATCCCAAAAACGTAAACCAGAGCGTGTTGCTTTTCTTTTGAGGCTACGCCATGTGCCCGATTGACAATAAACATCGACGTAATAGGAAGCATAGGGTAAACGCAAGGCGTCGCCACCGATAACATACCAGCAATAAGCATTAAACCAAACATGACGAGAACATTATTTTTGTTATCGTGAAATAAGTTTACTAAGGTGTCTGTAAAGTTTTCGCTTTTTTCAAAATGAGTGGGTACGGGGGATGAGCTACTCGATTGAGGTTTTGAAGGTGCAAACGCTAATTCAACAGAAACCGTTTGTGGGCGATAACATTGGAGTGTGATGTCATTGCAAATTTGATATTTTACCGCAAGCGCGAACGTCTCAGGTGGGGTTTGGGTGCCAGAGATAGTGAGATTGAATTCGCCTTTACCGCGTAAAACGGTGGCTTTGACTTCATTGTCGTAAACGCCAGCAGGTTTTGTCATGGCATCTATTGTAAGGCCAGCGGCACTTAGCGCATTGTTTGAATCAAAGCTAATTGGGATGAACATTTGCTCATCCCCCTTATCCAAATAAGCATGATGCTCAGGCGGGATGGTAAATAAAATTTGAAATTCGGCTGGCAACGCTGCGACGCGCGTTTTGACTTGAATATCGGCTTGTGGCATATCCGCTAAGACCGTCATTACAGCGCCAAGCCACATCACAAAGATAAGAAAAAATTTATTCATAGTTATAAAATTGGTTAAATGGCGCGGTAAACAAACGATTCAACGTTTTTGATTTTGCAGTGAAAACGATTTTAGACAAAACCATCTTTGATTTTATTTGACGCGTATTATAGCTAATTTGAAAAATAAATGAGGGGACACCTCATTTTATAACATAAAATAGGCAACATAATGAATGGATACGATGGTGTGTAGACAACGCAATTATGGTATCTTTCGCAAAATTATAAGCTGCTTTAAAACGCTAAAACAAAAGGATTATTTATGCCTTCAACGTCAATTATCCCATTGACTGAATTAAGAGAAAAAATTGATACGGTTGATTCACAAATTTTGCAACTTATCAATCAGCGAGCTACTTATGCGCAAAAAGTAGCAGAAACCAAGTTGGCTCAAGGTGAAAGTGGGTCATTTTATCGCCCAGATCGCGAATCACTGGTTTTGCGCAGAATTCAATCATTAAATGAAGGGCCACTTTCAGATGAAACGGCGATGCGTTTTTTTCGTGAATTGATGTCGGCTTGTTTAGCGCTTGAGAAGCCTTTGGATGTGGCCTTTTTAGGGCCTGAAGGGACATTTACACAGCAAGCAGCGTTTAAACATTTTGGTCATGCTGTTAAAACCGTGCCGGCAGCCAATATCAATGCGGTGTTTGATTTGGTGGAAAAAGAGCATTGTGCGTTTGGGGTGGTGCCAATTGAAAACTCAACGGAAGGTGTCATTAGCTACACGCTGGATTGCTTACTCACCTCTTCATTGCAAATTTGTGGGGAAGTGGAAATTCGCGTACAGCAAAATTTATTAACGCATGCCAGATCACTAGGTGACATTACAGAAATTTATTCTCATGCGCAGTCATTAGCGCAATGTCGTGAATGGCTCGAAGCGCATTTACCTAATGTGCACCAAACATCCGTGAGCAGTAACGCGCAAGCGGCGCAGTTAGTCAAAGAAAACCCGCAAGCTGCAGCGATTGCTGGAAGTATTGCTGCGCAAGTTTACGATCTTCCAATTTTTGCAGCCAATATCGAAGATAATACCAGCAATACCACGCGTTTTATTATTATTGGCAAGCAAACTGCAACACCGACAGGGCATGATAAAACGACATTAGTGGTTTCAACACCCAATAAATCAGGCGCATTACATGCTATGCTCGAGCCCTTTGCCAGACTCGGTGTTGATATGTTAAGTATAGAATCACGTCCATCAAGACAGGGACTTTGGGAATATGTTTTTTTTATCGATATTGCAGGGCATAGTGAAGACGATAACGTTGCAGAGGCTTTGCGTGCGCTAAAAACAAAAATATCTATGTTAAAGAGCTTAGGTTCCTACCCACAAGCGGTGCTTTAAGTTAAAAGGTTAAACCGGAGTTTAGTCGCTAATGCAAGGCATAGGCGCTTTAGGGTAAATAATTAAGTGATGGATTTTTTTATGGAGTAACGTTAAGAATATTAACTTGCGCATTTTAGACATGAAGCTCATTCTCACGGAAGAGTTAAATATCAGCGATTTTATGGGAACTGATGAGCAATTTGAGTGATTTTTATCATTTTATATAACTATTTATCTTGATTTACACTAAATACGCCCTCAATAATGGGGCAAAATCTCCATCGCAGTAAATTCAGTCATGACGATAACCATAAGATAAAGACGAAGACTATGAACGATAACGAAATTGAAAATGGCCTAGAATTTAAACTAAGCAAAAGTGGGCGAAAACTGCTTGCTGTATTTACGCCAAGTAGCGATAAGTTAGATAATTTAACTGTCGATGTGATTAATAGACGTATTCAGAAGGATGGTTTTTCGCATTTATTTATCAGTGAATTCGGACTAGGTGAATTACTCTCTCGATATAACAATGAGGCGGCTGAAGCGTTTGAATGTGAAATTGGCGAACAGCGTGATGCAAAATGTGAGATTCGTGTCTCTGATGATAAACTCAAAGCGAGAATGACCATCACACCTAACTATGGTGGCAAAGAGTTAACAATGGGTGCGATTCAAGCGGCTATTAAAGATAAAGAGATAACATGGGGGCTAATTTCTTTAGAGCAGCTTGAGGAGATACTGGCAAAGGGAGCGTGTACAGATGTTGTTATTGCAGAAGGTATGCATCCCGTTGATGGTATTGATGCACAATTCAAAAGCATGATGCCTGATATGCATCATGAGCGTAAACCTAAAATTGATGAAAATGGCATGGCGGATTATCGTGAGCTTGGTGATATTCCCGTTGTTTTTAAAGATTCCGTGGTGATGCAGCGTACCCCCCCCGTTGAGGGCAAACAGGGGTGTGATATTTATGGTGAGGTTATCATGCCAAAAGTGGGGGCAGATACCCCTTTTTCAAAAGATATGACTGGGGTTTATATCAATCCTGATGATGAAAATCAGTTATTATCATCGGTCACAGGACAGCCCGTAGCCGTGCCTAATGGCATGACCGTTTCAGCTATTTTGACCTTAAAAACAGTTGATTTTTCAACTGGAAATATTCGATTTGATGGCGCGATTGTCATTAAGGGCGATGTGACAGAAGGGATGAATGTTTATGCGCTTGAAGACATTGTCATTGAAGGTAGCGTCATCAGTGCCAGTGTCAAATCAATGGGAAGTTTGAATATTAAAGGCGGTGTGACGGGCAATAGTGAATTATTTGCTAACGCGGATATTCAAATCAAAAATGGCGCCCAAGGTGCGCAAGATCAAACAGAAGAAGAAAAAGCACTAAATACAGGAAAAATTGTTGCTCGCAATTCGGTTGTAATTGGTTTTGTTGAAAATTTCCATATTGAAGCAGGGACGGATATTGTCATTTCAAAATATGCAATGAACGCACAATTAATGGCGGGCAATAAAATCTTTGCAGGTGCCAAAAATGGCAGCAAAAAGTCTTCCATTATGGGAGGCAGTAGCAGCGCATTAATGCAAATTAAGGCGGTCATTGTGGGCGCTATGTCAGGGATTAAAACGCATCTTCAAGTGGGGCTAAACCCCTATATGCAAAAGCGTTTAATAGAAATGAAGAATGACTTGATTGCAAAACAATCCGAGGAAAAAGATATTAAAAAGATTCTGGCTTTCTTGGATGATCATCCTGAAAAGAGTAATGAACAAACGATGGCAAAACTGCATCGTGCGTTAAGTAAATTGACAATTGATATTAAGGCAACTAAAGAAGAATTACAGGAGTTGATGGACAGTTTTTCAGTAATTGATAATGCGCGAGTGGTGGTTGATCGAGGTGTTTTTATTGGTACAGAAGTTCAAATTGGTAATACATTTTGGAAAGCCGAAGATAATCGAGGGAAAAGTACCTTTACGTTAGTGAGAATAGGTAGTCCTGAAATTTATGTGACTTAGACTGCATCGGAATAAAAAACACCTTTAAAAAAGTACACCTTTATTTTTTAAGTACGGCATAGTTTAATAGTAAGCTAAAAAACCATCAAGAGGATAAAAATGAGTAATGTTTTTTCGTGTACAGGAACGATAGGGCGTGATGCTGAAGTACGTTATTTGCCTTCTGGCCAAGCGGTGTTGAACGTGTCAGTTGCCAATAATGTCGGTTTTGGTGATCGTCAGCAAACGGTTTGGTTACGTGTTGTGGTTTGGGGGAAACGCGCTGAAGGAAATTTAAAAGATTATTTGAAAAAAGGACAGCAAGTATTTGTCTCAGGTGAGTTGACTATGAGTGAATACAAAGCAAATGATGGTTCAACCAAAAACAGTTTGGAGTTGAATGCGACAATTTTGGATTTAGTGGGAAAGCGTAACGAATCCTCCGCGCCTGCGCCTATGCAAGCAGGTCAATATAATGCTCCAGCACCCGCTTCAAATTACGCGCCACAATCTTATCAAAATAATGCACCTCAACCTGCTCAACATTATGCACCTCAGCCAGTTGCAAATAAACCCGCAGATAGTTTTAATGCACCTTACGATGATGACATTCCATTTTAAGGGTCACCTTTTACCCCTTGTGTAATGTTTATATTTAAGCCTCTATTTTAAGAGGCTTTTTTATGAAAAACAGACACGATTTTGTAACGAAATTAGGAAAGCGATATTGCCTTCTTGTGAATAATCTCTCAGCTATGCCCACCCGCCGCTATAGTCAAAAATAGTCTAGAGTGAATGCCGCTCCCACCCACGCTGCAACAATAACTAGAACCAATCCAGGGATAATCGCGCAAATAAACCGCCAGTTACCGCTTAGCACGGCAAGTACGATTTTTGTAATGGAGTTTGTCGTCAGGCTCGCAAGGATGGGTAAAACCGCTTCGCTCGCGCTGAGTTTGCCAGTGGCTACAAGGGAGGCAACTGCGACAGCTGCGGAATGAGTATCGGCGAAGCCGGCAATTGCAGCGGCTGCAATGACGCCTTCTTTGCCGAGCCAGTGTTGAAGGGCGGCGGCAAGCAACATGACAACTGAAACAGTCGCGGCAAAGAATAAGGCAGTCTTCAGGCTGAAGGGTTGCCCCAGGTTAACGGCATCAGGTGCTTTTTGACTTAAAGCTATTATGGTGAAAAGGACGCCATAGGCAGCTGCGGTCGCGCCAGCACAAACTATTGGCAACCATAGTGCCAAAAGTGTTGCCTGATTGGTGGCTTCTAAAACCACAGTCATTTGAATGAACGTTGCTACGGTCGATAAGACTGCTCCGGCTATGGCGCCCCATAAGAGATTTGAATCTTGAGCTGACCGCGCGCCCATTGCGCTAATGGTGGCGGCACTTGATACAAAGCCTGAAGTAAAACCCGTAATAGAAAGACCGATACGCGGCCCCATGACACGCAATGAGATGTAGCCTGTGGCGCTGATGAACATGATAAGAATAACAATCTTCCAGATCGTTCGAGGATTCAAGGCATTGAAAGGCCCTAAGTACTGATCTGGGGCGAGAGGTAAAAGCACAAGCGCTGCAGCAGCAAGAATCAGCGCATCGTTGAGCTCGGTTTCGCTGAGGATGGTGTTGACAAAACGGTGAAGGACGCTTCGTGCGGACAATAATATGGTCAGGATGACTGCCAGTCCTGAGGCTAAAACTGGCTCACGCATCGCCAAGCCGCCAAGTAGGAGGGTTAGTAGAAGTGCCACTTCCGTTGTCAAACCTGGATCTTGCTCTTGGCTGAGCCGAAAAGCCATCATGGAAAGTCCGGCAACAGCCAATGTCATTACGGCAAGTAGCATCGAGCCACCTAGCGTTACACTCACCGCCCCCAGAAGAGATGCCGTAGAGAACGTGCGAATACCCATTGCAGAGCGAGTAGGGCCGATTCCTTTGCGTCGTTCACGTTCGGCGCCGATGAGCAGGCCGATTGCTAGCGCAATGCCGTAAGCAAGCATGGGTTGATCTGTGAGGGACATAGAGTTCATGAATTGTCCACTGATGGCTCTCTTGAAAAGCCCCATTGTCTTCGAATGACTCGGGCTATGCAATCATGCTATAAAAAGGGGGGTAATCAGCTCATTAATAGGTGAGTCCAAGTTTGTACAAATTTGGTTGAGCTGTAATTAAAACGCCTCACTGGACAGCAATTCAGTGAGGCGTTTTTGTGATGCAAATATTAAGTGCGATATTCTGCGTTGATTTTTACATAGTCGTAAGAAAAATCGCAGGTTAATACGGTTTGTTTGATGCTACCACGTCCAAGTTTGACACTGATTTTAATTTCCGCTTGATCCATCACGGCTTGCCCCGCTTCTTCGGTGTAATCGTCTGCTCGGCCCCCTTCACGGACAATACATACCTCATCGAGGTAAATTTGAATGGCCGCCAAATTCATGTTCACAACGCCTGCACGACCAACTGCCGCAAGAATTCGCCCCCAATTGGGATCGCTGGCAAAGAAAGCGGTTTTGACAAGTGGCGAATGTGCAATGGTTTTGGCTACTTGCACCGCTTCTTGAATATTTGCTGCTTCACTGACTTCAATGCGAATCAATTTGGTCGCGCCTTCGCCATCTCGAATAATCAATTCAGCAAGCTCTTGGCATACTTTTAATAGGGCTTGGTAGAAAATATCGTAATCGTGTGTATCCTCCAAAATTTCTGGAGCATGGGTTTTGCCACTGGCAAGAACGACACACGCATCGTTAGTGGATGTATCGCCATCCACGGTAATACGATTAAAGGAGAGTTCTGCGGCATCAAGTAAACAGTTTTGCAATAATTCCTGACTAATTTTGGCATCTGTGGCAATAAATCCCAGCATGGTTGCCATGTTTGGCTGAATCATGCCCGCGCCTTTTGAAATACCATTAATAGTAATTTTATGGCCGTTTAAATCAAACGTCTTTGATACGCCTTTTGGAAAGGTATCTGTTGTCATAATGGCAAGTGCCGCTTTTTGCCAATTGTCTTCGGTAAGATTCATGAGTGTACTCGGCAGTGCACTGGTAATTTTATCAATAGGCAACGCTTGACCAATCACACCGGTTGAAAACGGTAATACTTGCGCCATATTACCTCCAGTCATATTCGCTAAATCTTGGCAGGTTTGCATAGCATCGCGCATCCCTTGTTCGCCAGTCCCTGCGTTTGCATTGCCTGAATTGATAAGGAGCCAGCGTGGTGATTGGGGAAGGTGGTTTTTGGCAACAATAACTGGCGCTGCGCAGAAAGCATTTTGAGTGAAAACCGCTGCGCAAGTTGCCCCTTCATTGGCCTCAAAAATAAGTAAATCATCTCTCAATGTTTGTTTTATGCCCGCGCAGCTAGTGCCTAATTGCACGCCAGAAATAGGTGGCATGAGCGGGAAATGAGGTTGTCCAACGGCCATAAGCATTACCTTAAGAGTTAAATTTGAGTGAATGTTCGTTATTATGCACGAGGGGCGATAAGGTGCAAGAATTGGAACAGTTAGCGCCTAGCTGAAAATAAAAAAGCCGAACTTAAAAGTTCGGCTTTTTTGAGTGTTTGGCGGAGCGGACGGGACTCGAACCCGCGACCACCGGCGTGACAGGCCGGTATTCTAACCAACTGAACTACCGCTCCAAAGTCTGGTGGGTGCTGAGGGGATCGAACCCCCGACCCTCGC
>JBDLTP010000028.1:0-15330 GCA_039805765.1 Pseudomonadota bacterium | reverse complement strand
CGTGCAATTTTGCCATTACACTTGTTAAAGCCGCTGTTAACGTTGTTTTACCATGATCAACGTGACCAATTGTACCTACGTTTACATGCGGTTTACTACGCGAAAACTTTTCTTTAGCCATGAGTTACACCTTAAAATAATTCTAAATTTTACGAAAATTTCTTAATGATTGCTTCAGTAATATGCGCTGGCGCTTCACTGTATTTTTCAAACTGCATGCTATACGTTGCGCGACCCTGCGTTGAGGATCGTAAATCAGTCGCATAACCAAACATCTCAGACAATGGCACTTCGCAGTTAATCACTTTCGCAGACACTGTATCATTCATAGACTGAATAACACCGCGTCTTTTACTAATATCACCTACAACATCCCCCATATATTCTTCAGGAGTTGTTACCTCAACAGACATTAAAGGTTCTAGCAAAATAGGATTAGCTGTCTTAGCACATTCTCTAAAACACATTGACCCTGCTGTACGAAAGGCAGTTTCACTTGAATCAACATCATGATATGAGCCATCAATCAATGTGACTTTTAAATCTAACATTGGATATCCTAATATGATACCACTTTTTAACTGATCTTGAATACCTTTATCTACTGCCAACACATAATCTTGCTGAATATCTTTGCTATTTATTTCGTTAACAAATAAATAGCCGGACCCTCTTTCTCTTGGCTCTATTCTTAAGCAAACATGCGCATACTGACCTTTGCCTGCCAACTGCCTTTCAAATCGAGTTTCATGCTCCGCTTCTATTGCTATAGTTTCACGATAAGCAACTTGAGGACTACCTACATTTGCATCCACATTAAACTCGCGCTTCATGCGGTCAACTATAATATCTAAATGAAGTTCACCCATCCCGGATATAATAGTTTGCCCTGAGTCGGGGTCAATACTAGTTTTAAATGAAGGATCTTCTTGTGATAATTTTTCCAAAGCAACAACCATTCTCTCTTGGTCAGCTTTGGATTTAGGCTCAATGGCTATTGATATAACCGGCTCGGGAAATGTCATTTTTTCCAAAATAACAACCTCTTTCAAGTCACATAAAGTATCGCCCGTTCCAATATCTTTAAGCCCTATAATTGCCGCTATATCACCCGCAAAAACTTCTTTTACTTCTTCACGGCTATTAGAATGCATCTGTACAATTCTTCCAATGCGCTCACGCTTATTTTTTATAGGATTGTAAACAACATCCCCTACCGAAAGAATTCCCGAATAAACTCTAAAAAATGACAACACACCAACAAAAGGATCCGTTGCTATTTTGAACACCAAAGATGAAAAGAAATCACTATCAGAAGGCAGTCGCGTAAGACTTGATAAGCCATCAGATGAAACTCCAATGACCGGTTTCACCTCTAAGGGCGAAGGCAAGTAATCCAACACAGCATCCAGTAAGGCTTGAACACCTTTATTCTTAAAAGCCGAACCACAAAGAACTGGAACAATTTTATTTGAAACTGTCAAGTCATGTATGCCTCGCTTTATATCCGAGTCACTTAACTCCCCAGTTTCTAAATATTGCTCCATTAAATCATCATCAACTTCAGCTGCAACCTCAACAAGTCTTTCACGCCAGAGCCTAGCTTCATCTTGCATGTCAGATGGAATAGGCATATCATCAAATGTCATCCCCATCGTTGAATCATGCCAATATATTGCACGCATCCCTAATAAATCAACAACACCCTCAAATGTATCTTCTTTACCAATTGGCAATTGAAGCAATACTGGATTTCCATTTAGTCTTGTTTTAATCTGATTAACTGCACCAAAAAAATTAGCCCCAATTCTATCCATTTTATTGATAAACACTAATCTTGGCACATTATATTTATTAGCCTGACGCCAAACCGTTTCCGACTGAGGCTCAACACCACCTACCGCACAAAAGACCGCACAAGCACCATCCAAAACTCTAAGAGACCTCTCCACCTCAATTGTAAAGTCAACATGCCCAGGCGTATCAATAATATTGATACGACACTGCTCATGCTGCTTACGCATACCACTCCAAAAACAAGTGGTAGCCGCAGATGTAATTGTAATGCCTCGTTCCTGCTCTTGAATCATCCAATCCATAACAGCAGCACCGTCATGAACTTCCCCCAACTTATGAGAGATGCCTGTATAGTATAATATTCGCTCTGTTATGGTTGTCTTGCCGGCATCAATGTGTGCCATAATACCAATGTTTCGATATTGGCCTATTGGTGTTTTACGAGCCACAACTAATCTTCAACCTCACACTACCAACGGTAATGTGAAAATGCTTTATTTGCTTCAGCCATGCGATGAGTATCTTCACGTTTTTTCACAGCAGAACCTCTGCTTTCAAACGCATCCAATAACTCACCCGCTAATTTTGAAGCCATAGTACGTTCATTTCTTTTGCGTGAAGCATCTATTAACCAACGCATTGCAAGCGCCATTCGTCTTGACGGACGAACCTCAACGGGCACTTGATAAGTAGCACCACCCACTCTGCGAGACTTAACCTCAACACGTGGCTGAACATTCTCCAATGCCTTAGATAGAACCTCTAGCGGCATTTCATGCCCCTTACCCTCAATCACACCCAATGCACCATAAATAATGCTTTCAGCAACTGATTTCTTACCGCTTTCCATGATCATATTCATAAATTTGGTTAGCATTAAACTACCGAATCTTGGATCTGGAATAATTTCTCTTTTTGTAGCTATTCTTCTTCTTGACATTTACTTACCAAATAAAATTAGCTTTTAGGGCGCTTCGTTCCATATTTAGAACGTCCACATTTTCTATTATTTACACCTGATGCATCCAAACTACCACGAACAACGTGATAACGAACACCTGGCAAATCCTTTACACGACCACCACGAATCAACACAACGGAATGCTCTTGAAGATTATGACCCTCACCACCAATATAACTACTCACCTCAGCACCATTAGTCAATCTAACACGTGCAACTTTTCTTAAAGCAGAGTTTGGTTTTTTTGGTGTTGTTGTGTAAACACGAGTACAAACGCCACGGCGTTGAGGACATGCCTCCAAAGCAGGAACGTTACTTTTTTCTATTTTTTTAGCTCGAGGCTTGCGGACCAATTGATTGATCGTGGCCATATTTCTACTCCAAAATATATTTTTAACTGTCAGATCAATAGAATAACCTACCAATAAAGGCATAACAGGTTTTAAACAATTTAAAACACAACGCCCGACTACAGCAGGTTATAATACTGGCTATTTTACATTAGGTCAAGCCTTAAATATTCAAGGCTTGTTTAAGCGCTTCTTCAACATCTTCCACGTCAATATTTGACGATAACTCAACATCGCTTACTGTTTCTGTGATTTCAAGTCTTTTGCGTCGACTTTCATGATATGCCAAGCCTGTTCCTGCTGGGATTAACCGTCCAACAATTACATTTTCTTTTAATCCCTGCAGACTATCGCTCAATCCACGCACTGCCGCATCAGTAAGAACACGCGTTGTTTCTTGGAATGATGCAGCTGATATAAATGACTCAGTAGCTAAAGACGCTTTTGTAATACCAAGTAAGATCGAATCATAGCTTGCTGGAATTTTTCCATTTGCTTCAGCATGATCATTTTCTTCACGCATAGCGGCTCTTTCAACTTGCTCCCCTTTCATGAAGCTTGTATCACCAGATGATGTAATTTCAACTTTACGTAACATTTGGCGAATAATTGCCTCAATGTGCTTATCGTTAATTTTCACACCTTGCAATCGATATACATCCTGTATTTCTTTGACTAAATAATTAGCCAATTCTTCAACACCACGCAAACGCAAAATATCATGCGGAGTTAATTCACCTTCTGCAATGGTCTCACCTTTTTCAACCTGCTCACCCTCAAAAACGGTAATATGCCGCCACTTAGGTATTAAAGTTTCAAATTGCTCGCCACTCGAATCAGTAATGGTGACACGTTGCTTACCTTTCGTTTCTTTACCAAACGATATCGTACCACTTGACTCCGCTAAAATAGCAGGATCCTTTGTTTTACGCGCCTCAAATAAATCCGCAACACGAGGTAGACCACCCGTGATATCACGTGTTTTACTTGACTCTTGTGGAATACGCGCTATTACGTCACCAATTTTTACTTCACCGCCATCTTTAATACCAGCAATCGCCCCTGCTGGCAAAAAGTATTGAGCTGTAATATCCGTTCCTGGCAAATAAATCGCATCACCATTAGTATCTAGTAATTTCACCATTGGACGCAATTCTTTACCCGCGCTACCACGTTGTTTTGGATCAATAACAACAAGCGAACTCAGACCAGTTATCTCATCTGACTGTGTTTGAACAGTGATGCCATCAACGAAATCTTTCAACTCAACAATACCATCTACTTCCGTGATAACCGGATGTGTAAATGGATCCCAAGTTACTATAATTTCGCCCGCTTCAACACGCTCATCTTCCTTCTTTGATAGAACTGCACCATAAGGAATTTTGTAGCGTTCACGTTCACGACCATATTCATCGACAACACCCACTTCACCTGAGCGAGAAACAGCAACTAAATTACCTTCACGGTTAATAACACTTTTCAAATTACTTAAACGGACTGAACCCGCTGATTTCACTTGCACATTACTAATAGCAGCAGCCCTTGATGCAGCACCACCAATATGGAAGGTACGCATGGTTAACTGTGTT
The DNA here is from genome assembly GCA_039805765.1 of Pseudomonadota bacterium. GTDB lineage: Bacteria > Pseudomonadota > Gammaproteobacteria > Methylococcales > Methylomonadaceae > UBA10906. Next base: position 10,630 of record JBDLTP010000028.1, on the reverse strand, counting down.
CCAGGCTCACCAATTGATTGCGCCGCAATAACACCCACAGCCTCACCAATATTAACCAAATGACCACGTCCTAAATCGCGACCATAACATGCAGCACATACACCATGACGACTTTCACAAGTAATAATTGAGCGTACTAACACATGATCAATACTGTTCTTTTCAAGCTTCAATACCCAATCTTCATCGAGTAATGTCCCTTTAGGCACAAGAATGCTCTCACCTGCTTTATCCATGACGTCATGAGCCGCTATGCGACCTAAGACTCTTTCTGATAAAGGTTCAACAACATCACCACCTTCAATGATTGGCGTCATAGACAAACCGTTGTTTGTTCCACAATCCTGTGAACTAATTACCAAATCTTGTGCAACGTCAACTAAACGACGTGTCAAATAACCAGAGTTTGCAGTTTTCAACGCGGTATCCGCCAAACCTTTACGGGCACCGTGCGTTGAAATAAAGTACTGTAATACGTCAAGACCTTCGCGGAAATTGGCAGTAATGGGGGTTTCGATAATTGAACCATCTGGTTTTGCCATCAATCCACGCATACCAGCTAACTGACGAATCTGAGCAGCAGAACCCCTAGCACCCGATTCTGCCATCATAAACACAGAGTTAAATGATTTCTGTTCTTTAATCTCACCTTCTTCATCGATATAAGATTCTTTACCCAGACCATCCATCATCACTTTAGCGATTTGATCATTTGCATGCGACCAAATATCAACAACCTTATTATAGCGTTCACCATCAGTCACAAGACCAGAAGCATATTGACTTTGAATTTCCTTCACTTCTGCATTTGAGGCCGCTAATATTTCATCTTTTTTAGCCGGAATCACCATATCTTCAATACCAAATGAAATACCTGAGCGCGTAGCACATTTAAAGCCCAAATACATCAATTGGTCTGCCAATATGACCGTATCCTTATTACCCATATAGCGGTAACTGTAGTTGATTAGACGTGAAATATTTTTCTTAGTCATATCACAGTTAACTAAATCAAACGGCATGCCTTCTGGAATGACTTCCCATATTAACGAACGCCCGACCGTTGTCTTCACGCGATGCGTTTTATAACTCACTTGCCCCTCTGCATCCGCTACTTTTTCAGTAATACGTAACTGAATTTTAGTTTGGAATTCAACTATTTTTTCAGCCAAGGCTTTATGAACTTCACTGACATTTTCAAAAATTCTTGGATTTTTTTGCGTGTCATTTCCAATCGCATTCATTTTTTCGCGACTGATATAATAAAGCCCCAAAACAACGTCTTGAGACGGATTAATAACAGGCTCACCATTTGCTGGTGATAAAATATTATTGGTTGCCATCATCAATGTACGCGCTTCTAATTGCGCCTCAATTGACAGTGGTACGTGAACAGCCATCTGATCACCGTCAAAATCCGCGTTAAACGCACTACATACAAGCGGATGTAATTGAATCGCCTTACCTTCAATTAACGTTGGCTCAAATGCTTGAATCCCAAGACGATGCAATGTTGGTGCGCGGTTAAGCAGAATGGGATGCTCACGAATGACTTCTTCAAGAATATCCCAAACTTCAGCTCCTTCACGCTCAACCATTTTTTTAGCGGCTTTAATCGTCGTTGCTAACCCACGAAATTGCAATTTACTAAAAATAAATGGCTTGAATAACTCAAGTGCCATTTTTTTAGGTAAACCACATTGATGCAATCGTAATGAAGGACCAACAACAATCACAGAACGTCCAGAATAATCAACACGTTTTCCAAGTAAGTTCTGACGGAAGCGTCCTTGCTTGCCTTTAATCATATCTGCAAGGGATTTCAATGGACGACGATTTGTACCTGTAATCGCTCGACCACGACGACCATTATCCAGAAGCGCATCAACAGACTCTTGCAACATACGTTTTTCGTTACGGACAATAATGTCCGGCGCACTCAAATCAAGCAAACGATTCAAACGGTTATTACGATTGATTACGCGACGATACAAATCATTCAAATCAGAAGTTGCAAAACGACCACCATCAAGAGGCACTAAAGGACGTAATTCAGGTGGCAAAACTGGCAACACTTTCAAAATCATCCATTCTGGACGATTTTTAGATGCTAGTAGAGCATTCATCACTTTTAAGCGTTTTGCATATTTTTTAATTTTTGTTTCTGAACTCGTTGAATTAATTTCTTGTTTTAAAATTTCAACTTCAGATTTCAAATCTATTGATTTAAGTAGATCATAAATCGCTTCCGCACCCATTTTGGCGACAAAATCATCACCAAATTGTTCTTGATAATCTTGATATTCATCGTCAGATAACAATGAACCTTTAATTAAAGAGGTATCCCCTGCTTCAAGCACAACAAATGACTCAAAATATAACACACGCTCAATTTCACGAAGTGTCATATCAAGCAATAATGCAATGCGCGAAGGCAATGATTTTAAAAACCAAATATGCGCAACCGGACTTGCTAAATCAATATGCCCCATGCGCTCACGACGCACTTTAGATAAAGTAACCTCTACTCCGCATTTTTCACAAATAACACCACGATGCTTTAATCGCTTATATTTCCCACATAAACATTCATAGTCACTGACAGGGCCAAAAATTTTTGCGCAAAATAAGCCATCTCGCTCTGGTTTAAATGTACGGTAATTAATTGTCTCAGGTTTTTTAACTTCACCATAAGACCATGAACGAATCATGTCCGGTGAAGCAAGTCCAATATGAATCGCATCAAAATCTTCTGCACGATTTTGGCGTTTCAAGAAATTCATTAAATCTTTCAAGAGCTTGTCCTCTTTAAATGCGTTTAACAGGGAGAAATTAATCGGTAAAAAACAAAGCGCATCGCTACGCTTTGTTAATTTATTAACCTAAATTATTCTCGTTCTAACTCAATATTGACCGCTAATGACCGGATCTCTTTGATTAAAACATTAAATGATTCTGGCATTCCCGCTTCCATTTTATGATCACCATCGACAATGTTTTTATACATACGCGTACGACCGGTGACATCATCAGATTTGACAGTAAGCATTTCTTGTAGCGTATATGCTGCACCATACGCCTGTAATGCCCATACCTCCATCTCACCAAAACGCTGGCCACCAAACTGTGCTTTACCACCCAATGGCTGTTGAGTCACTAAACTATAAGGACCAGTTGAACGTGCGTGCATTTTATCATCAACTAAATGGTTCAACTTCAGCATATACATATAACCGACGGTCACTTTACGCTCGAAAGGCTCCCCTGTTAAGCCATCATATAAAACTGTTTGACCATCTTCAGGCAAATCAGCAAGACGAAGCATTGTACGAATATCTTCTTCATTTGCGCCATCAAAGACCGGAGTCGCCATTGGCACACCGCTAACCAAATTAGTTGCCATTTCTAAAATTTCAGCATCCGTAAACGAATTTAAATCCTCTTTGCGCCCACTGCAATTATAAATTTTATCTAAATATTCACGAATAGCTTTAACTTGACCTTGTGATTCTTCGTACTTCGCTTCGAGCATTTTTCCAATTTTAATGCCAAGACCTCTTGCCGCCCAACCCAAATGCGTTTCTAAAACCTGCCCTACGTTCATTCGAGAAGGGACACCCAAGGGATTAAGGACAATATCAACAGGATTCCCGTCAGCGGTATAAGGCATATCTTCAATTGGACGAATCATTGAGATAACCCCTTTATTACCATGTCGACCAGCCATTTTATCCCCTGGCTGAATGCGTCTTTTAACAGCTAAATATACTTTAACCATTTTAAGCACACCCGGTGGTAAATCATCACCCATCGTTATTTTGCGTTTTTTCACTTCGAATTTTTCTTCAAAATCTTTTCGCTGCTGCTCAATTTGAGCAGATACAACATGCAACTGCTCATTTAGCTCATCATCTTTCATTTTGATTTTGAGCCACTCAGATGGCTTAATACTGTCCAGATATTCTTGTGTAATAACTGTTCCAGCTTTCAAACCGTTTGCACCAGCTTGAGCCACATTCCCAATTAAATCTTTGGCAACACGAGCAAAAATATCACCTTCTAAAATTTTGATTTGGTCATCTAAATCTTTACGGTAACTTTTAATTTGCTCTTGCTCAATATCTAAGGCGCGTTTGTCTTTTTTGACACCATCACGAGTGAATACTTGAACATCAATGACAGTTCCTTCAATACTACTAGGAACACGCAATGACGTGTCTTTAACATCAGCTGCTTTTTCACCGAAAATAGCACGCAATAATTTCTCTTCTGGTGTAAGCTGCGTTTCACCTTTTGGTGTCACTTTACCCACCAAAATATCACCGCCTTTAACTTCAGCTCCAACGTATACAATGCCAGATTCATCTAATTTTGATAACGCTTCTTCGCTGACGTTTGGAATATCGGCTGTAATTTCTTCAGGACTGTGCTTTGTATCACGAGCCACACATGTTTTTTCTTCAATATGAATGGTTGTGAAGCGATCTTCTTTAACAACTCGCTCAGATACTAAAATAGAATCTTCGAAGTTGTAGCCATTCCAAGGCATGAAGGCAACTAACATATTTTGCCCTAAGGCTAACTCACCCATATCTGTTGATGGACCATCAGCCATGATGTCGCCAGAGCGAACTATATCACCAACTTTCACCAACGGTTTTTGGTTAATACATGTATTTTGATTTGAACGTGTGTATTTAATTAAATTATAAATATCAACGCCCGATGTTCCATTTTCGGTTTCTGTGTCATTGACACGAACAACGATTCTTGCTGCATCTACAAATTCAATTTTTCCACCACGCGTAGCAACAACCGTTACACCAGAATCTTTAGCAACAGTGCGCTCCATACCTGTGCCAACCAATGGTTTTTGAGCACGTAATGTCGGTACTGCTTGACGCTGCATGTTCGATCCCATTAATGCTCGGTTCGCGTCATCGTGTTCAAGGAATGGGATAATTGATGCAGCAACAGAAACAATCTGTTTTGAAGATACGTCCATATATTGAACCGTATCTGACATCGCCAGAGTGAATTCATCTTTGTTTCGGCAAGAAACCAATCCGTCAATTAATTTTCCTTCTTCATCAACAGGAACACTCGCTTGCGCAATAACAAACTCGCCTTCTTCAATAGCCGATAAATAATCTACTTGATTAGTTACTCTACCATTAACAACTTTACGATAAGGCGTTTCTAAGAAACCATAATTGTTAGTTCGTGCATACACGGATAACGAATTAATCAAACCAATGTTTGGTCCCTCTGGTGTTTCAATTGGGCAAACACGACCGTAATGAGTTGCATGTACGTCACGCACTTCAAAGCCAGCACGCTCACGAGCAAGACCACCAGGACCTAAAGCGGAAACGCGACGTTTGTGGGTAATTTGCGATAATGGATTGTTTTGATCCATAAACTGAGATAATTGGCTTGAACCAAAAAACTCTTTAATCGCCGCTGAAACCGGTTTTGCGTTGATAATTTCTTGCGGCATTAACCCTTCAGAATCAGCCAATGTTAAGCGTTCTTTAACGGTGCGCTCAACACGAACCAAACCCACTCGGAATTGATTTTCAACCATTTCACCAACCGAACGAACACGACGGTTACCTAAATGATCAATATCATCGACAACGCCATTTCCATTACGAATTGCAATTAGCTCTTTTAGGACATCAATAATGTCGTCTTTAGTTAATGTGCCAACACCTTCAATTTCTTCACGTCCAAGTCGACGATTAAATTTCATCCGACCAACCGTTGATAAATCGTATCGCTCTTCTGTAAAAAATAAATTTTGAAATAAATTTTCAGCTGATTCGCGAGTTGGCGGTTCACCAGGACGCATCATACGATAAATTTCAACAAGCGCTTCGAGTGTGTTTGTCGTTGTATCTGAACGCATTGCATTTGAAATGTAAGCACCACGATCTAAATCATTTACATACAACGTATTAATTTCTGTAATACCTGCATCAATACAGCGATCAATAATATGACTTGTTAATTCATCATTTACATGCGCAATTAATTCACCTGTACTTTGGTCAATAATGTTATGACCTAATATTTTTCCAATTAGATAATCTTTTGGGACTTCAAAAGAAGATAAACCCGCTTTTGTTATTTCCCGAATATGTTTGGCCGTAATACGTCGACCTTCTTCAACAAGAACCTGATTACCATTTTTAATATCGAACGCTGAAATTTCGCCACGCAAACGCTCGGGCACGATATGATAGGTAAAAACATCTCTACTTAAATTAAATTTATTTGTTTCGAAGAACATGTTAATCATGTCTTCATTATCATAACCTAATGCACGAAGTAAAATGGTCGCAGGAATTTTACGGCGACGATCTATACGAACATATACACAATCTTTATGATCGAATTCAAAGTCTAGCCATGAACCACGATAAGGAATAACGCGTGCATTAAAAAGTAGCTTTCCAGAAGAATGCGTTTTGCCTTTATCATGATCAAAGAAAACGCCTGGTGAACGATGTAATTGCGACACAATCACTCGCTCGGTTCCGTTAATTACAAACGTTCCGTTTTCCGTCATCAATGGCAACTCACCCATATAGACTTCTTGCTCACGTATATCTTTAACTACTTTAGCTGAAGAAGGCGATTCTTTATCATAAATAACCAAACGCACAAGAACCCGCAAAGAAGCTGCATAAGTTGCACCACGTTGCTGACATTCACGTACATCAAAAATGGTATCACTTAAGCGATATCGAACATACTGCAACTCCGCATAACCATTATGACTCTCAATGGGAAATACGCTTGAAAATGCGGCATGTAATCCCTCATTATCACGCTTATTAACACTTACACCAGACTGCAGAAAATGGGCATAAGAGTCGATTTGAGTAGCTAGAAGATAGGGAACTTCAAGCACTTCGGTGCTTTTCCCAAAATTATTTCGAATACGCTTTTTTTCGGTAAAAGAGTAGGACATATCGCTTCAAAACCTTTTTGTCGTAGAACAGTTTCACTGTGCAATCATTGCAAGCAACAAAAGGCCGGCAGCAAAATGCCACCAGCCAATCAAAAATCAGGCGAACCTTGAACAACTAATCAAAATTTATTTAATTTCAACCGTTGCACCAGCTTCTGTTAATTCTTTTTTGAAGGTTTCAGCTTCTGCTTTAGAAACAGCTTCTTTTAATACTGTAGGTACGCCTTCAACAGCATCTTTCGCTTCTTTTAAGCCCAAGCCTGTGATACCACGTACAACTTTAATAACAGCCACTTTATTGTCGCCAAAGCTTGTCATAATGACATCAAATTCAGTTTGCTCTTCTGCTACTGCTGCTGCAACAGGCGCTGCTGCAACAGCTACCGCTGCTGAAACACCAAATTTTTCTTCCATCGCTGTAATTAAATCAACGATTTCCATAACGGTCATGCCTGCAACTGCGTCTAAAATATCCGCTTGTGAAATTGCCATTGTATGTTCCTCTATAATAGGTTTTAAACGAGTTAATAATATTTATGCAGCTTCTTGCATTTGATCTCTGAGTGCCGCCAAGGTCCGAACAAATTTTTCGGTTGGCGCTTTCATAACAGACATCAACATAGCAATACCCTGGTCGCGTGTTGGCAAATTAGCCAAACGTGGCAACTCAGAACCGCCATAAGACTGGCCACCGATGGCTACAATCTTAGTAATAAGTTTATCGTGACTTTTTGCAAAATTACTGATTAAACGGCCAGCAGAACCTGGATCTTCCATTGAAAAAGCAAGTAATAAAGGCCCAACGAGCGCATCTTGCATACATTCAAATTCAGTTCCAGCAACAGCACGTTTAGCAAGCGTATTTTTTACAACACGCAAATAAACACCTGTTTCTCTTGCTGTTTTACGTAATTCAGTTAATTCGGTTACAGTCAACCCACGATACTCTGCCGCTACTGCTGAATGTGCTTTCGCAGCATATGCAGAAACTTCCTCTACGACAGCTTTTTTGCTATCTAAATTTAGAGCCATAGTTTACTCCGATAATTCTGAAAATTTTCAGCTTGAAAATTCACACTAATAGCTAGTGTGCTTAAAATCTTACGGTGCGCAATTCAATGAATTGCGTTCCGCCTACGCAGGTTATTAAGTTTTAGTAAAACCCCTGCGGTCTTTGACGGCTACAGAAATATAAAATTCCAGCAACTCAAAGTTTGGTTGATTATAAACCGCTAATATCTAACCACAAGCCAGGGCCCATGGTTGACGACAAACTGACTTTTCTTACATAAAGTCCTTTTGAAGTGCTTGGTTTTAATCTTTTTAAATCTGCAATTAATGCCTCTAAATTACCTTGAATAGCATCAGCTTCGAATGTAACTTTACCTAATGTACAGTGAATGATACCTGACTTATCTGTTCTGTAACGAACTTGACCAGATTTTGCATTTTTAACTGCAGTTGCAACGTCTGTTGTTACGGTACCCACTTTAGGGTTTGGCATTAATCCACGTGGACCCAGAATTTGTCCTAGTTGACCAACAACTCGCATGGCATCAGGGGATGCAATAACTACGTCAAAATTCATTTCACCTTTTTTGACTAAATCACCTAAATCATCCATACCAACAATGTCTGCACCAGCTTCTTTTGCCGCTTCAGCATTTGCACCTTGTGCAAAAACAGCAACACGTACTGTTTTACCTGTCCCATTTGGAAGTACAGTTGCACCGCGGACATTTTGATCTGATTTACGTGGATCAACACCCAAATTAACACTAACGTCAATAGCTTCTTGAAACTTTGAAGTAGCAAATTCTTTTAATATTGATACTGCCTCAGCAACAGAATATTGCTTGGTCGCATCAACTCTTTCTTTTATTAATTTTGCTTTTTTGGTTAATTTAGCCATCTTACAAACCCTCCACAGTCAAGCCCATGCTTTTTGCACTTCCAGCAATTGTTTTTACAGCAGCATCTAAACTGGCCGCATTTAAGTCTTCCATTTTGATTTTTGCAATATCTTCTAACTGTTCACGAGTAACAATACCAATTTTTTTGGTATTTGGATTACTACTTCCACTTTTCAATCCTAATGCTTTTTTTAGCAATATAGATGCAGGTGGTGTTTTCGTAATAAACGTAAAACTACGATCACTATAAACCGTGATAACAACTGGCAATGGCAAACCTTTTTCAACATCTTGAGTTTTTGCATTAAACGCTTTACAAAACTCCATAATATTCACACCACGTTGACCCAAAGCTGGACCGACTGGCGGACTAGGATTTGCTTCACCTGCTTTAACCTGCAATTTAATATATGCGGTAATTTTTTTAGCCATTTTTTACTCCAAAATACGGGTCAAACGCTTTTCAGCTCCCCTAAGACAAGAAATCTCCGCCTTTATTCAAAGACGAAGATAATCACATATTTTATGTTTTTTCAACTTGATCAAAATTTAGCTCTACTGAAGTCGCGCGTCCAAATATAAGTACTGAAACTCGCAATTTACTTTTCTCATAAATAACTTCTTCAACTTCACCATTAAAATCTTTAAATGGACCATCAATTATTCGAATAACCTCACCTGCCTCAAATAAAACTTTAGGTCTAGGCTTATTCACACCTTCTTCAACTCGATTTAATATAGCTTGCGCTTCTTTATTTGAAATTGGAGCTGGACGATCTGAAACACCACCAATAAAACCTAATACCTTTGGCGTACTTCGAACAAGATGCCATGTTTCGTTAGTTAATTCCATCTCAACTAACACATATCCAGGAAAAAACTTTCTTTCACTTTTTCGTTGCTGTCCCATTTTCATTTCAACAACTTCTTCAGTTGGAATCAAAATTTGACCAAAATAACTTTCCAATCCTTCACGAGCTATGCGCTCAAGGAGAAATTGCTTAACTTTATTCTCAAAATTCGATTGCGACTGAACAACATACCAGCGCTGAGACATATTAAGCCTGCCCTGTCAATATCCGCACACCCCAAAAGAGAAATGTATCCAGCAACCAAAGCACTAAACTTACAATTGACACCATTGCAAATACTAGTAATGTCGTTCTTGTTGTCTCATCTTTAGTAGGCCATACAATTTTTCTTACTTCAATTTTTGAATCAGCAATAAATCCAGCAATTGAAGCACCCCACGCAGTAGTGGCTAACATCCAAACAGATGCACCAATCACAGCAATCAAACCTAGAATTCGATAGAGCAATCTAAAGTCGGCAAAGTAGTAAAATGCTGCAATTCCAGCAATAACAAAAACAACGGAAAAAACCTGCTTAACAACATCAAAAACACTTATTGATGCTTCAGTTTGCGTATTCATAAGTGTGGACTTTGAGAGAAACCTGAAATTAAGAGAAATTTGGCTGGCAGGCCAGGAGGGGCTCGAACCCCCAACCAGCGGTTTTGGAGACCGCCATTCTACCAATTGAACTACTGACCTATACAGACAAATATTTTTTTAAAATTTTTAACACTCAATTTATTTTATGAGCGATGAAACTTATTCAATAATCGATGCAACAACGCCGGCACCCACTGTGCGCCCGCCTTCACGAATCGCAAAACGCAATCCTTCTTCCATAGCAATTGATGAAATCAATTTCACTTTTACTGAAATGTTATCAC
>JBDLTP010000027.1:0-106148 GCA_039805765.1 Pseudomonadota bacterium | reverse complement strand
GAAACTTTTGCATAAATACCATCAGCATTAGTATCTGAATAAGTTGTCGTTTCAACCACACCATGTTCAGATTCTGTTTTTACAATGTCTGTTCCTTGAAGAGTAAACACTTCATCAAAGTCCACACGCTCTTGCTTCACTATGCCTTGTTTTACTTCATAAATAGCGGTGACAGCTTGATTAACTACGTCAAATTTATACCCATTATTTACACTCGTTGAAGACAGTGTGCCTGTTGACGAAAGAACACCATAAGAGCTATTCAATTGAGAAAACAGTCCATCACCATCTGTATCCGTGTAAACGGTCGTTTGAAGGCGACCATGCTCATTTTCGGTTTTCGTTACTTGTTTAGTAATCGCGTCAAATGACCATTGTTCATCGGAATCCATTTTTTCGAATTTCACCCGACCATTTTTAACTTCAGAAACGCTAACAACAACATTATTCTGTATTGTAAATTGATATGCTTTTGCTGAGTTTTTACTCATTTTATATTACGCCTTTTAAAGAATTGATTTAAAACCTTCTTGCAGCTCAATTACAACATAACTGCAATTCTCTTATAACATATGAGTATGAATTGAAACTGAAAATTACATACTTTTATTAATAAAAAATGTAAATAATTATAAATTTACCTTTTTTATCTACTGATTTTGAAAATTTATAGTTGCTTATAAACAGAGTTATCAAATCCTACATTAGCTGAATATTGCTAACACTTTTAGATTAACACAATGTATATATTATGAAGTTGATCTACATCAATAAATATTGAAAATATTGAGTTCTATTTTAAATATATAAAAAGCATAAGGGGTAACACGTAATGTTGTCATTTTAGTTCAGATTTGTGTTAAAATTTCATTATTTCAATAAGAGTTGAACTATTAAAATATGAATACACATACGGCTACAACGATTTTTGAGTCTTTGTCGTCAAAAGTTAGATTGGATATTTTTAGATTGCTTGTAAAAAAAGGCTTAGAAGGTATGGTTGCAGGTGATATTTCTGCTGAATTAAATATACCGTCTACTAATTTATCGTTTCATTTGAAAGCATTAACGCATTGCGGTCTCACCACGGTGCAACAAGAGGGGCGTTATCAGCGTTATCGGGCAAACATGCCATTCATGTTTGAATTAATGACTTATATGACAGAAGAATGTTGTGGTGGCGACGTAGCACAGTGTTCGGATTTACACATTGTTTCATCTTGCTGTGAAACAGAAAACTAACTATTGATGAGGTATTTGACATGCAAAATGGTGTTTTTAATGTGCTTTTTTTATGTACTGGTAACTCAGCGCGTAGCATTATGGCTGAGGGTATTTTAACTGCATTAGGGTATGGTCGTTTTCATGCTTTTAGCGCAGGAAGTATGCCTACGGGTGTTGTTAATCCTTATGCACTCAAGCAATTAGAAAAAGAGGGAATAAGTTTAGATCATCCGCGCAGTAAAAGTTGGGAAGAATTTGCTCAGCCAGATGCTCCCAAGTTAGATTTTGTGATTACAGTTTGTGATAACGCGGCAGGTGAAGTATGTCCGGTTTGGATAGGGCAACCCATTACGGCACATTGGGGAGTATTTGATCCCGCTGCTGTTGAGGAAGAAGAAAAAAATATAGCCTTTGCTAAAGCCTTTGCTGTTTTGCATCGTCGTATTTCTTTATTCACGTCCCTAAATCCGGCTGGTTTAGAACAATTAGCACTTGAAAAAAGTGTACGTGAAATTGGCACAGTCAATTAAAAACGCACTTAACTTTTTAGGATTTAATAATGAAAAGACTACATATCCATCTTTCGGTAGAAGACCTCGAACAAAACATTGGATTTTACCGCACACTATTTGGTTGTGAGCCTACGATACAACATAATGATTATGCAAAATGGATGCTTGATGATCCGCGTGTGAATTTTGCTATTTCTAACCGTAGTGCTAAAACAGGACTCGATCATTTAGGTATTCAAGCGGAGTGTGAAGAAGAATTACAACAAATAAAACAACAACTTGATGCAACCCAAGCACCTATTGAAGCGCAACAAGGTGCGGCATGTTGTTATGTCCGCTCTGATAAATACTGGATTACTGATCCACAAGGTGTTGCGTGGGAAGCGTTTCATTCATTAGATGCAATACCAACATTTAATGATCCAAAATCTATATCGGAGGGTGAGAATCCATTTGCTTGTCGTCCGGCTGAAAATACAAAATCATCATGTTGCGGGTAGTGGATGATAACTACATAGCTTCATTTTTACGTAGTATTTTTGTCCCTTGCCAAAATCGCATCAAACCAATCTGATTAGGTCATTCAACAGGTAAAGAGCGATTGTAAAAACTGTCTACGACTTCCAAAGGTTGATCTTGCGCTGTTTTTGCATTCGCTAATACGTTTCCTAATGGAAATTTTACTAAGTCAGCCTTCCATTCTGGTGGAGATAAACCGCGCATTTCAAATAATAAAAATGAATTTTGATCAAATTAATTGGCCAAACGAAATCCCCCCCCTGCAAACTGTTTGCAAGGGACAGCGCAATCAAGGCATGTTTAAAGCCGATTAGTTGGAAATCAATCTAAGTTATGCCCATGCTCAGCTAAAAACGCCATTATCTCAACGTCACAAGCACCACATCCTGAGCAAGCACCTGTTTGCCTAGAAATCAAATCCAATTCAATGATGCCTTGAACAATTAAAGCATTGATTTGCGCCTTGGTAGTTCCGCTACAATAACAAATAACATCTTCTTTTAACTGGTTCATAGGATTTTAAAATTTTATTGCAAAGACTAATACATAATTAGCGATAGCAAACCGACTAATTCGGCTAGTTAAGATGCACAAAATATTACTGCACAGTTTCACTAATCACCAAATTGATTAGACCCGAGTCAATCAATGTTGAAACTTGTTTTTTACCAATAGGCTCACCTGCTTGTGGCGACGCATTACCACTTTTGCTGACGCGTGCGCTGACTTGCACATTGGCAACCGATGAGATAGTCATGTTTGGCATCATTGCCATACTGTCATCGAGCGTGATGTCAATTGGTAAATCTTTCACTTGTTTTTTCACCACCGCCAAAGGCATTTTTCCACCTTGCGCAGGTTGAGCATAAATAAAAACATAATCCTCAGCACTGACGGTAGTCTTGAATTTATCATCAAGTGTAACCGCTAAATGCAGACTTCTGCCGTTTGCCTCAACGGGAGTTGTCGCGTCTTTTGTACCCGCCACTTTTTCGCCTAAAGCCGCTCTTGCTTCATCAATAAGTTTTTGGACTTCATTGAAATCTGCCTCATTGGGTTTATAGTGGGTTTGCAATTTTTTCCAATAATCAATGGCTTCGCTAAATTTACCCTCTTCCGCATTCGCTAAACCATAAAGCCAGAGCCCCATATCATTATTAGCATCCAGCGCTAAGGCTTTTGCGGTAAGTTCAGCGGGCTCACCTAAAAGTGACCCACCATTTTGCATTGCAATCACATCCGCTAATTGCAACAGTGTTTGGGGTTCATCACCAAGCAATGCGCGCGCTTTACGCAATGCACTGACCGCATCGGGATAACGCTTTAGCACTTTATATGAACGCGCAAGCATAATCCAGCCTTGAGGATCTTGCGGATTTTGTGCCATTTTTTGCGCTAACTTTTCAACCATCGCGTTAATGTCGGCTGCGGTTTTAGGTGTCCCTGCTGCGGTAACCGTGGAAATATCAAAGGCACGCAAATCGCCTTTAATACTGTATATAGCTAATGCTAGAAGTGGAACAAAAATAGCAATAGGCAGGGCTAACCATCGCCCTTTAGTCTCATCAATAATATGCTCAGATGATTTAGCTAAATCTTGATGTAAATGCAGCATTAACTCATTTTGCAACGCATCAAATTGTATTTGCGTAATGATGCCATTTTCAAGTTCCTCATTGAGTGCTTGCATTTTATTCTGAGCGAGCAAGATATTGATCGATTCATCATTTTGGGCAACGGGCTTTGCTTTGAGCCACAAGGGAATAAGCAAAAAACACAGCGCAATGGCAATCAATAGCGCAACAAAAATACCAAATTGAATCATTTTTTATTACTCTTCAAATATAAAAGTTCTTTAATTCGCGCTAATTCGTTTTGAGATAGTTGCTCATCTGCATTGGTTTCACGCCGGTTAAGTATTGACATAAAACCTAATGCGCCAATAAGCAGTGCCAAAACCGGGGTAAACCACAAAAGAATCGTTCGCGCATTAAACGGCGGGCGATACAAGACAAAATCCCCATAACGCTCCGTCATATAATCAATAATTTGTGCATTGCTTTGACCACTACTGAGCATTTCATAGACCTTGCGACGCAAATCTTGTGCAAGTTCCGCGTGAGAATCGGCAATATTTTGGTTTTGACACACAAGACATCTCAATTCTTCCGTGAGTGATTGGTATCGCAATTCCAGTTCTGGCGATGTAAATTGATACACCTCAATTTCAGCGTGAACGCTTTGTATTAATAAAAATAGACACAACACAATTTTTTTCATGTGCTAACTCTCCCTGTTTAACTGTTCAATGAGCGGCATAATAATGGTTTGCAGAATCGTTGGATCAACGGGCCCTGTTTGTTTATGGCGAACGATCCCTTTTTTATCAATAATAAATGTTTCAGGGACACCATAAACGCCCCAATCAAGCCCAGCCATTCCGTCAATATCAGAAATACTGATTTTATAAGGATTACCCAATCGCTCAAGCCACTGCATAGCCGCCGCAGGTTCATCTTTGTAATTGAGTCCCATGAGATTAATTGAGCCATCACGGGCGAATTCGGTTAAATAAACGTGTTCTTGTCGGCAAGATACGCACCATGAGGCCCAGACGTTAAGTAACCACACTTTACCTGCCATATCAGCAGGTGAAAATGTCTTTTGCGGCGCGTGTAGTTGTGGCAAAGTAAATACTGGCGCGGGTTTATTTATAAGGGGCGAAGGTACGTCATGCGGATCAAGTTTGAGACCAATCCCTAAAAAAACGACCATCACCAAAAAAGCCATTAACGGCAAGATAAATCGCAAACGCATTAACTTTTCTCCGGCTTAAATTCACGACGATAGCGTTTATCCATCACCGCAAGTAATCCACCTAAAGCCATAAAAACGCCCCCCATCCAAATCCAACGCACAAATGGTTTGTAGTAAATACGCAGTGCCCAAGCACCATCGCTCCCAAGTGGCTCACCCAGCGCAACAAACAAATCACGCGTGATACCCGCATCAATGCCCGCTTCGGTCATTGGCATACCTGATGCGCGATAAATACGTTTTTGTGGATAAAGCTCAGCCACTAATGCTTGATTTTTCGTTACCGTAAAATGGCCTTGATTCGCGTCATAATTCACGCCTTCAGTAGGGGTTACGCCATGAAAGAGAAAATCATAACCAGCGAGATGCAAGGATTCATTGGGCACCAGGCGAATATCTTTTTCTTGTGAATAGGTCGACACCAACGTCACGCCCACGATAAATACCGCAATACCAAAGTGCGCAAGTGACATCGCCCAAATGCCCAGTGGCTGATCTTTTAAAGCTGACCATTTACTGGGTTTATGTCGCAACCGGTCATAAATACCCATTCCCACGCCAAGCATCGTCCATGCCGCAAGAGATAAACCAATAAATGCTGACCAAGTAAATTGGTCAGGCAAAAAAGCCAATGCAAAACCAATGAGCAAACTACTCCCCAGTGGCAACATAACGAGTTGCCACAAACGACTTACATTGTCTTGTCGCCAGCGTGATAACACGCCAATGCTAACAAAAAATGCCAATGGCGCCGTTAAAGGAATAAATACGCCATTGAAATAAGGCGGGCCAACGGAAATTTTACCCAGGCCGAGCGCGTCAATTGCTAAAGGATACAGCGTTCCCAGCAAAATAGTTGCTGTCGTGGCAACAAGTAAAATATTATTGGTTAAAATCAACGCATCACGAGAAACTAATTCAAAATGCCCTTCACTCTTAATTTTAGGCGCTTGAATGGCAAATAACGTCAACGACCCCCCCACGACAACGGCTAAAAATACGAGAATAAAAACACCACGGGTGGGATCACTTGCAAAGGCATGAACAGAGGTTAAAACTCCAGAGCGAACGAGAAAAGTGCCCAGCAAACTTAATGAGAATGCAAAAACCGACAACAAAATAGTCCAACTTTTAAACATCCCCCGTTTTTCTGTCGCGGCGAGAGAATGAATTAACGCCGTCCCGACAAGCCATGGCATAAATGAGGCATTTTCAACGGGATCCCAAAACCACCAACCACCCCAACCCAGCTCGTAGTAAGCCCACCAACTTCCTAAAACAATCCCACAGGTTAAAAATAGCCAGGCTACCGTTGTCCAAGGCCGAGTCCATCGCACCCAGGCGGCATCCAGTTTTCCATTGATAAGCGCGGCAATTGCAAAGGCAAACGCCACCGAAAAACCCACATACCCCATATAAAGCATAGGCGGGTGTATTGCCATTCCGGGATCTTGTAGCAATGGATTTAAATCACGACCTTCCAATGGCGCTGGAAATAAACGCTCAAAGGGATTTGACGTAAAAATAATAAAGAGTAAAAACCCAACCGCTACCGCGCCCATGATACTCAAAACACGAGCGAGGAGTTCAGTGGGCAAATTTTTGCTAAACATGGCGACGGCCGCAGTCCACAGGGATAAAATTAACGCCCAAAGCAGAAGGGATCCCTCATGCGAACCCCAAACGCCAGCAATTAAATAGACAGTTGGCAAATGCGTATTGGAATTTGAGGCAACGTATAGCACCGAAAAATCATGCTGCAGAAAACAGGTGGTCAAAATTCCATACGCTACCACCATAAAAAATAATTGCCCAAACGCGGCTGGACGCGCAAGCGAAATCCATCCGCCAATGCCTTTTTGAACGCCCATTAACGGGACAATAGCCAGCGTAATCGACAGACACGCAGCGAGAATTAAAGCAAATTGACCTAATTCGGGTAACATCATGGTTTTGGCTCCGTTGGCACTTTCTTCATACTGCCAGCCACTTCTGGCGGCATATAATTTTCATCATGTTTTGCTAACACTTCTTGCGCAATAAAAACGCCATTTGCATCTAATTTGCCATTTGCTACAATTCCTTGCCCTTCCCGAAATAAATCCGGCAAAATACCGGTATATTGCACCGTGACCTCTTTAGCCATATCGGTTAGCACAAATTGCACCGTTAACCCCGACGGTTGACGAACAACACTGCCCTTCACCACCATGCCACCTAAACGAAATAAATGATCTTTAGGCGCTTTACCTTCCACAACATCCGTTGTCGAGAAAAAATACATCAAATTATCGTTAAAAGCGCGAAGTCCAAAAAAGGTCGCTATAGACATGCCCGTAATCATCAGTAAAATGAGAATCAAACGCTTTTTCTTTACAATTCTCATGACGTTTTCTCACGCTTACGTTTTAATATTAAACTGCGTAAAATATGTTTATTGGTGAGTAGCGGTTTAATAATTCCCAGTAACATTAAGACAAACGTTAATCCATAAGCTGTCCATACATAAAATGCATAGCCGCCCATAGCGAAAAACTCACTCATTTCACATTCTCCAATAATTCATCAATCCATTTTGCATTCTGTTCACGTTCAAGTAACTCATTGCGACAGCGCAAAAGCAACGCAATCACATAATAAACTTTGAACGCGCCCGCCATAAACAATAAGGGAATTAGCATATCAATATGGATAGACGGTTTATCGAGTTTTGTCACCGTTGCACCTTGATGTAGCGTATTCCACCATTCCACCGAATAGTGAATAATGGGGATATTCACCACGCCAACCAACGCTAAAATAGCCACAGCGCGCGAAGCCACTCGCTTATCTTCAATGCCACTGTAAAGACCGATGACGCCCAAATATAAAAATAATAAAAGCAACTCTGAGGTGAGTCGTGCATCCCAAACCCACCATGTTCCCCACATGGGTTTGCCCCAAAGCGAGCCGGTCACCAGCGCTAAAAATGTAAAACTCGCACCCACCGAGGCACTGCTAATACTGACGATTTCAGCGAGTTTAATGCGCCAAACAAGCCCAATTCCCCCGCTAATTGCCATCACCACATATATAAACATCGACATCCACGCTGCGGGAACGTGAACATAGATAATGCGAAAGCTATCGCCCTGTTGATAATCCGCCGGCGCGGTCACTAATCCGCCATATAACCCATAGCCAAGTAACACCAAAAATAACACCGTAAGCCAAGGCAACATTTTTCCGCTAATCGCGTAAAAATACGGCGGTGAGGAAAACTTATAAATAAATCGCATGAACATAATTAACTTAAACTCATTTTTAAAGCTGCCGCAGTGGGCAGTGGGGTTAAGGTAAGCGCTAAAAACAAAATGGCACACATCATCGATAAATGACCCGATACAGGAAAACCCGTCATCGCCGCATCAATGGCACTACTCGCAAAAATCAAAATCGGCACATAAAGTGGCAACACTAAAATAGCCAGCAAAGCCCCACCTTTACGCAAACCCAGCGTCAAGGCAACCGCAATGCCGCCAATTAAACTCAGCACAGGCGTTCCCAGCAATAACGTGACCAGCAACACACCAATAATATCCGTATCCATGTGAAGCATCATCCCCATTAGAGGGGCAACAAAAAGAAGTGGCACACTTGATACCAGCCAATGCCCAATCACTTTTGCCAGAACCAAAATAGACAATGGATGTGGCGTCATCACCATCAACTCTAAACTACCGTCGTCATAATCAGCACGAAATAAACTTTCAATTGACATAAGTGATGCAAGCAACGCCGCCACCCAAATAATGGCTGGCGCAATGCGCTTGAGTAAGGCAATCTCTGCACCCAGTGCCAGTGGAAATAAGGTAATCACCATCACAAAAAAAGCTAAGGGATTAATTAATTCTGCTCGAAAACGATAAGCAAGTAATAAATCGCGTTTTATCACTGCGCCAACCGCATGGAGTAATGATGACGTTTGTTTCATAACTGAATTTTTTGCATTAAAGTATGCGGCAATTGGGTTTCGTGATGTGAGGTCATAATAACAAGGCCACCAAGATTGGCATGCGTTTCAATAAACTGTTCAAATAATTGAATGCTAGCGCGATCAAGCGACGTAAATGGCTCATCAAGAATCCAGAGGGGTTTATGTGTACAAAGCAATCGCGCCAGTGCTAAACGGCGTTGCTGCCCCGCGGATAGTAAACGCACAAGGGTATCTTGATAGCCGTCTAAACCCACTTGCATCATTGCTTCATCAATGCTGAGCGTTGTTGACGAGAGTGCCTGTGCATAACGGAGATTTTCTTGCGCGGTTAACGCCACTTTTAAGCCATTATTGTGTCCGATATACGCGGTGTCTTGATAAAAATGAATCGAATTTTCAATCAATTCCTCATTCCAAAACAAATGACCACTTTCTGCTCGACGAAACCCCGTCAAAATACGCAGTAGAGATGTTTTTCCCGCGCCGTTCGCGCCTTCAATCAGCAAAACTTGTCCGCTATTTAAGGTAAAATCCAGCTCACTAAAAAGCATACGATCATCACGAACGCACGAAAGTTGGTAAGCTTCAAGTTTGTTTAAATCAATCATTGAGTGAATAATTATATTTTTAAAATTTTAGGCGCATTATACGTTAATTTTCGCGCTGATTTAGCGTTGCCTTCAGCATTTCCCAAACTTCTTTTGTTAATTTGCCCACATGTCTTGCTCGCACAATCCCATTTTGGTCAATCAGATAAGTTTGCGGTAAACTGAGTACATCAAAAGGCTGCGCAGAAGCCATCGCGCCATCAAACATAATGTCATCAAAAGGATTGCCCTGCGCCTTTAGATATGCCCGCGCATTACCTAAATCATCTTGATAATCAACGCCATATACAAAAAAATGATGTTGCGCAGCGATTTCCATCAATAATTCATGCTCTGCGCGACACGCACTACACCAAGAGGCCCAAATATTAATAATGGCTGGTGTTTTAAAATAGAGACTGCTTACATCTTTTTGGGTATCGCTTAATGCTGGCAACGTCACGATAGGAAACGCTTTTCCAATTAAACGAGATTGGCTTTTATTTGGATCAAAAGTGAGTCCATAAGCATAAAACACACCTAACGTCACCATTAATACGATTGGCAAAATCAGTAATAAACGCGGCGCAGGTTGATTATTCATTTTAGGTAATCCACGCCAATGTGACGCACGGTATTTTTATCGTGGAAATATTTAAATTTTGGCAACGCAGTGATTCCATGACATTCCACGCAAAAGGTATTTTTAACGCCTTCGGTACGTAAAAAGCTATTTAAGGGTGACCCTTCCACGTTTTCTGTTTGCCCTAACGATAAAATGGATTTTGGCGCAGACTTGAGCGCATTTGTTTGAATTTTTGCGCTCCAAAAATGCGGATCGTGGCAGGTTTTACAAGCAATCTCGCCTAATTCATCAACTTCTTCTTTTTCATTGAGTAGCGGCATGATTTTTTTATCTGAACGCAGCACCATATCTTTACTTGGATGCGTGAAATATTTAACCACTTTTTTTTCTGCAATCCCCTGCTTTTGATGGCAATTCATGCACAATTTATCTTCACGCAATGTACTGTGTTGCAGTTCATGATCTGCAAAATCTTCAATCACTGATGCCGCAGACGATAAATGAGGAGGAGAATTATCCCCCCTATGTAGCGTATGACAAGAAGCACAAACGCCAATCTTACTTGGCTTTTCACCAAAACGAGTCGACGTGTTTTTTGCCGTAATACGCAAATCATGATCACTTCCCACAACAGCTTGTTTACCCTGATGGCAATGCGAACAAAGCTGTCCGTCCTTATCCGTTTCTACTAAGGCCGCCGTATCGGGTTTGCCATCATGGACGCTATGACAGGTTAAACAGCCCATTTCGCGTGTTTTTTTACCTGCGACAATCTCAACCGCTTCATCGAGTTTCACGTTTATTGGATGCACGCCTTTGCGATGCGCCTCCTGTTTATCTTTGGCGTGTTGGCGAGTGTGGCAGGTTTGACAAAGTGCCTCCGCCTCTTTAATGCCTTTATCAAGCAGCGCCGTATCGGGATTGCCACTGTGAACGTTATGGCAACTTTGACAAGTGACTAATGTCACATCTTTATCATGCTGTTTCATTGGTAAATCAGGTTTGACATTCACGGGATGAATGCCTTTATGCCGCGATTCTTCTTTATTTTTAGCCGCTTGTTTATCGTGACAGGTTTCGCATAACGCCTCTTGCGTGACGTATTTTTTTTCAAGCAATGCACTGCCAAGTTTACCATCATGCGCAACATGGCAAGATTCGCACGTCACAAAATCGATATTCTTATTATCTTTTTTCATTGGAATAGCATGTTTCTTCACATCTGGTTTGATATTCACGGGATGCACACCCTTTTTATGCGCTTCTTTTTCATTTTCAGAAAATTGCCGCAAATGACAGCTAATGCAAAGTGTTGCCTTGGTATTTTCTAAAACGGTTAACGACGCATTATCAAAACCACCATGAATTTGATGACACGTTTGGCACACCATTTCATGTTGATTACCTAAAACCGCACCGTGATTCGCCAATTCTTTAGGTAATCCATGTGCTTGCAAAGCCATTTCAGTAGCATAACCGAGCGCATTTTTTTGCGGTGGTGCGCTTAATTTGATAGTTAAGGGATGATTGATACCGCGATGCGCAACGTCTTTTTCACGCGCCGCATTTCCTTTCGATTCATGACATTTTTCGCATAAATCACCATTTTTATTTTTCACACGCAGCCACGCATTCCCATGCTCTTTGTAGAGTGTTTCATTAGCCTGAGCAGGGGTGTCTTGCGTATGCGGGGTGTGGCAACTTGAACAGCTGAGCGCATTATGCTCACCATGAGGAAAATCATCCGGTAATTTATCTACACGTTTAGCAACAAATCGCTCTTTTTTCAAGGCGGCATCATCATACACACTCGCATGCTGACGCCCCGCACCTATACGCAAACGCGAATCCACAATCGCGCCGTTGTGACAGCTATAACACATTAAAAATGCACCATCCGGCAAAACGCCTTGTGCATCGACTTTCGCGGTTTTCTCAATCCACGACAAATGGCACATCAGGCAATTTTTCTGTGATGAATTCACACGGTCAATATCTTTACTTTTTGCGACTGGGGTTAATTTATCCGTATTGATTGTTAATTCAATAAGTTGATTGGCAAGTGTTTCTGCCACAAATAACTTGCCTTCGCGCCACGCAAGCGAAGTGGGCGATTTCAAAACAAGCACATTACCTTCGCTGTCAGCTAATTCCCCCAAGGATTCACCTGCATGAAAGACTTTAATGGTGCCAAAATAGCTGTCACTCACATAGAGCAGATCATGTTTAGTATCACTGGCAATGCCGTTAGGGCGAAATAACGTTGAACTACTCACGCCAAACGTGCCAATCGAAGCCAAAAAACGTCCGTTTTTATCAAATTGCTGAATACGTGAATTCATAATATCTACCACATATAAATAGCCGTCACGATCAAACGTCATTTGAAAAGGAAATTGAAACTCGCCATCCATTTCCCCACGCTGACCAAAACACGCTAACGCTTTATTGTCCACTAAATCATACCGACAAATACGATGATTCGCCCGATCTGCCCAGTACACCATGTCATTGGAAACAGCTACAGCAACCGGTTCGGGCATATTTTTACTTTCTGGTGTATGCGATACATCCATTTTTTGAATAAGGTGACCTGCGTTATCGATATTCATAATTTCACGTTTGAGCGGATTGGCTACCCACCATGTATTTTTCGATGCGAATATATCTAACACACCACCATCGTTATTCACCGTATTTTTCACGTCATCAATGTGTAATCCTTGCGTATCCAAAAATGCGAAATTGTTATCTGACAAAGCTAGGCCACTTGGTTGCGCGGCATTGGTAATCAACACGCGTTGCGCCGTCACCTCCACGGCTAAACATTTATTGCTAGCCATGACAAAAAGCAAAAACACGAAATACATACAACTAATGCAACATTTCACGAATCGTCATCCGTTGCTGATCGTTTTTATAATGCGCTAAATAGCGCGGAATAATATGCGTAGAAATCGCCTGAATTTGCGTTGATGTCGCACCTAATTCGCTTAAATCGAGTATTGATTTTTTATCATTATGGCAATCTTGACAAGGCGTGCCTTGATGCGTTTTGTCTGTTTTTTGCCAATTAAGCGGTGCATGAATTTTTGCATGCAACGCCACTTTTTCCGTTTCGTTAGAAACTTTCCATTGCGTAGCAATCTTTTTGGCAAAAATATCGTCTTTTACCAAAAATAGACGTTCATGATTTAATAATGGTGCGATTTTTGGACTGGTTGGACGCTGTACTTCATTGTCTATTTCTCTGCCAATGCGCAAAAAGTCAGGACTGGGTGTCATTGCTTTTTGTTTTTCCATATCAAACCAGCGATAGGTCAAATTCGCATTCGCGTTATCAATATGACACGTTTCACAAGCGATAAAGCGAACGTGCATATTATTAAACGTCCGTGTTCTCAACTCTTTTTGATGTGGCAATGGCGTGTGGCAAGTTCGACAAAAACTTTGCGGCGATGTTTCTAATTCGCCAGCCTGTTTATGAAAGACAGGAATTGCAAATTTTTCCTGAATGTCACTATCTTTATGCTCACGCACTAATTTTGCCGAGACAGCTAACATTTCTTGTGACACCACTGCATTTTCAACTTGCTGCTGATACCAAGGAATCTCTGCCGCATTTGCGTCATGAATAAATAATAAAAATAAAATCAAAAACGCTTTCATGACGCATCCTCATCATTCTTATTTTCATCGTCACGATGAAATTTTTGCCGTAGTGTGCTTAAAATCCGTTTTATTTTTTGAATCAGACTTTCTTTCTTTTTAGGTTTGGATCCAATAATAATGCGTTGAAAATTTTCTGCCCCTAAAAGCGAATTATTAGTATTTTTATTCAATTTACTTGAATCGCCAAGCACACTCCAGGCAATATTACCTATTAAGAACACAAAAGATAACGCTCCTAAAATAGCAGCGAGTTTGTACCAAATTGACAATGCTTTAAACTCCACCCAATTCAGTTTTAACACATCTTCAATTTTAGTTTCCACGCCCAGTCCCAATGTTGCCACACTGTGCATGTCAGAGGTTAAAAAACCCGTGTTGACTACGCTTGTCGAATAATCTTTATGGCATTCCGATTGGCCACAGGTTTGCGCTAAATGCGCAGGATTTACGGATGAGTTGACATCTTCGTCTCGCTTAATTCCATGATGTAGTCCTGTCGGGGCATGACACTGCACACACGATGCGCCATGCAAATTTCCATCGGCAAGTAAACGACCATGTAGCGTTTTTCCATAACTTTGGGTGGAATGAACAAATTCAACGCTCGCCGCTTTTTTCTCATGTGTTTGGGGATCTTCTTGTTCAACTTTCGCCATTTTTTCGATGTTGCTATGACATTCAATACACAAGCCATTCGACACATTTTTATTCAAATGATTGCCAATATAGCGCCGCAAAATATGCCCACTGTATTGATTTCGCCACGCATCACCTTCATGACACGTCCCGCACTCCGCATCATTGTGCGCAAACTCAGCTTTAAAATCATCCATTTGTGATGGCGCAATGTACGGTGCGTTATTATGGCAACGACGACAAGAAGGCAAGCTCGAATCGTTTTCTTCTTTGTTTCGATTACCTGCGGCAAAATCTTTACTTAATCCTTTGCCGTGCGCCGATTCTTCAAATTCTTTGACAATCGGTTTATGCGTAAATGCTTTCCCATTTGAGGGTTCTTTTACATGGCAAGTTTCACCACAATCCACTAAACCCTCTTTTTGTTCATGCGGATAATCCGTAATTTTTCGATGACAATCTTTACACGGTACGCTGCCATGTAATGAGCCGTAATAATCTGATTTCAAAATTGACGCGCTGCGAATTTGCCCCTCTTTATCGATATATTTCAAATCAGGCAAGCCATGACATGAAAAGCAGCCATCGGGATCGGGTTGGCGTTTATCTGCAATTGCAACAGTGCAACACAGCAAAAACAACACCATAAAAAGGCAATAAAAAGGCTTCATTAATGCACAACCACCGCAACCGTCAGCATCGTTGTAAACCCTAAAATCAAAGTCAAATTCACAACGCGCATCCAATTAATGCCTTTTGACGCAATAACCGGCTCAAAGCGGGGTTTAAAGGTAATCACTTGCCAATCTGGATCGGGGAAAATCTCGGTTCCTTTTTTGATGCGTTTAGGTTCTTTATGACGTGACGCAGTTGTCCACTCAATGGCGTTCCAATCACAAACATCCACGCATTCATGGCAATCCATACAAGATGATTGCTCAACCGTCGCCACTTTATCAATCATTTTAATCGCGCCACACATACAGTTACGCGCACACACATTACAGCCCGTGCAACGCTCTTTGGCGACGCGAATACGGTGAGTACTTCGAAAACGCGCACCAAAACTGTTCACAATCCCATCAATTGCGCCAATGGGACACATAAATTGACAATAGGCTCGACCTTTACTTGAGAAAAAACCCAGTAATAGCAACAATGATAAGTTGACTAACCCTACCGCAGAAAAAATAAATGCCAGCCCCCCCGCGCCACCTGACATGGCTTCAACGAGGCGCGGCACCGTCACAAAATTGCACAAAGTACAAGCACTAACGCCAATAGCGGGTAGAACAATTAAATACGTTCCTAAGTAACTGTAGCGAATTTGAAACTGCGGTAACCAACGGAATTCAATTTTCCAGCGATCATTGAGAAGTCGACTTACCAGTTCACTAAACCCGCCAACTGGGCATAAAAATCCACACCAAATTCGCCCAAAAAATAACGTCGTCAGCAAAATCAAACCAAAAGCAATCACACCAATCATTGCCGCAGAAACATGCGTTGCAAAATCATCAAGTGACATGTTGGGAAAATATAAATAAAAGCGACGCATACACAGTCGTCCGCACAAATCACTATTCCCCGCCAGTTTAGGCAGAATAGTCAGCGGCCCCAAAAAAAGAATACACGACACTAAAATAGTAGCGTAGCGAAAACGTTGGACTTTAGGGACATCATTCCAGCGTTGCAAAGCAATCTTAAATGGATTTTTCATGGCTCAATTCTCAAATTCATGACAACTCAAACACAACGTCCCATCTTTTGCGGGCAGTCGCAGTAACACTTCTTTTTCAATACGTTTATAGACCGGCAGCGACATCGCTATTTTTTCAAGTCGCTCGCGCTTATCTTCTTTCATTACAGCGCTCCAGCTATGCTCGCTGTATTCCACGCCTTTTTCTACGTCACCTTGCACTTGTTTACTGCTCGGATTGTTCTCACCTAAAATGCCTTCTTCATGTGGATTATGACAAGTAATACACAGTATTTTGTTATCGCTAGACAGCGGCAAATAACTATTTTTTTCTTGCTGAAGCTGTTTTAAACGTGAAGTCATTTTTTTCGCAGAACTCGATGTATCCTCTGAAAGCGTTCCCTCAGTATGTTCAATCGCGTTAAAATGGGGCGTTTTCAAATGACATCCCACGCAAACTTTCTCAACAGGCAAGCGTAAATTCGCATCGACCAATTCACGTTTGACGTCGCGTTTCTCATTCACTTCACGATGACAAAATAAACAGGTTTCTTTTTTGATTGAGCCATCTTCCTTTTTCATCAAATGAATATTTGGACGCTCATGCTGGTTTGCATCGTGACAATTTGTGCAAAAAACAGCTAATTTTTGATAGCCATTTAACCGCAAAAAGTTAGGCGCATTTTTATCAATTTTGTCATAAGAAATGTCATCAATTTTTTCTAACCCGTGACACGTTTGGCATTGCAAAATGCGATTTTCTTTTAGCAAAAATTCCGCAGGGGGAGTCATATTTTCAAGTAATTTAACGTCTACTGCATGATGCAAATCAGGCAAATGTTTTGATTGCGTGTATGATTGCGTTCGCCATTGGTTGGATTCATCGGCAAACACGGTACATGCAAACATCAGCAAGAAAACAGACAACAACCTCATAAGCCTTTTTGAACCCGCTCACCGTGATTGTGACACGTCACGCAATCTGAACCATTATTAAAATGCACACCACGCAACCCATTACCGGTGTCGATATCACCGCCTTGCGCCACTGTTTCCATGTGATGACACAAAGCGCAAAGCTGACTGTAATTCGTATCATTTTCTACTAATTTAATGCGATAGGGTTTACTGCGAATGGTTGAATCAAGTAAAAACGCGCCTTTACGTGAATCATCAATAATAAGTCCCACATTGGTCGTGCCGTGCATGGTATGACAATCGACACAATCCACAATCGTTTTGTACGCATAACCGCCACGCAATCCCTTGTAAAGTCCCGTCCCTTCACCATCGGTCACGCCATGTTTATCTATTTTTCGATAATCGTCTTCCGCCGCGATGGATTGATCACGTTTTCCAGCATGAATAATAGGAAACTTGGCCTGCTGATGCGTTCGATTGTGGCAAACTAAACAAAACTCATTGGCATTTTCATAAGTTGCGCCCTCAAAACGCGTTAAATCGAGAGCCGGTTCAAATTTACCATTCATGTTTGACGCATCATGACAAATGACGCATTGTTTATTGGTTGTGGGCAGGTCTTTAGACGCATCAAAATCATGACGATGCGTTCCACTGCGCAACGGATTTTCTGGCATATCTTTCGCATTGTGGCAAATTAAACACTGCCTTTGCGCCTTCTTCACGCCATTGTCGCCATGACATCCACTGCACGTTAGTAGACTTTTTTTCTTGTCGACTATTTGCTTAATTTTAGGCACGCTTTTATGTAAATTCACCGCAATGTGACACGCGTTGCAATTCGATTTTCCCCACGCACTTCCCGAACCGTGCGCAGGTGTGAGTGCTAAACTGCCGTTTTGCGAAATGGTTTTTGCCTGGAGTGGCATCGTCAACAAGACACTCAGCATAAAAAATAAAACGCTAACGTGTCGCATGACAATCACTGCAATAATTTTCATTATGACAACGCCCGCAACGTGCCGCATCAAAACGAGATTCAATGCCATGCAATGTCCGGTATCCTAAAGGATGGTAACCTACGCCTGACGTATCACGACGCAAATGACAATCCGTGCAAAAATTCACATCTACATGACACGTTTCACAATATTTTTCCTGTCCTCGCGCGGCCTCATTGTGATGATTGATATAGTCAAAACGATGATCTGCGGGCCAAATTTTTTCTTTGTCTTTATGACACAAATCACAACGCCACGGCCCTCGCTGTTCATCAACATGACAACTGTGACAAACCGGCTTTAGTGATTCGTTTGCGATGACAGTTAGCTTTTTTACTTTTTCGCTGTCCACAACATCTGTTTTTGCATAAGAATGGCAAAGCAGGCAACTATCACCCTCTTCTTTCATCACCTCTAAATGCGCCGCATGGGGATAATAAACGTCACTTGTAGAATTGCGTTTTTCCCACCATGAATGATCAATTTTCGCGTCCATAGCTAATACACTGCGAATCATAATTATCAAAAATAAAAAACAAATGACGCGAATTTTCATGGTTTTTTCGCCTGAAAATAATCAAAGTAATACGTTAATTGCGCCGAGCCTAAATATTCATTACGGGCATTATCATTGGTATTTGTGATGTAACTCCCTTTAAGCGCAACAACCCAATTATTTTTCATCATGGTTTGCCATTCCGCTTCAATCCCTGCCGCCACATTTTCACCATATAAACTTTTTTGTTCCTCACGCAGTGCAAAATTGATGCTATAGCGATTTTTACTATCAACCGCATGCGTATTTGAAAAATAAAGGCTCGCGGCATAATCGCCACCACTTAATTCTAAATAATCCACCGACGCTTGCGATGTTATATTAGGTTGCCATTGATAGCTGATATTGGCATTGTAGCCTTGACCACTTTCACCGATTTCACGATCTGCAAATTGAATCCCTGCTGAATAGCGCAAACGATGCGAATAGCGTTGCTCGAGTGAGCCTCGCCAAATTTGCTGCTCGCCAAGCGCATACGCACTGTAAAAACGATCCCGAAACGTCACAAAATAGCGTTGAGGGCGATACGCTTCGTAATAATTACGAAGACGCATATCTTTAAACATATCCCACCAAGACTCTACAAACACATTTTCAAGTCGACTTTTTTCAGTCGCATACGAGCCTTTTATATACATTTCAAAAGGTTTTTGAGCATTGACTAAATAGCCTTTTAAATGTGAATTACCATTGAATCGATAAGTGGTCAGTGTTTTACGGGTTTGCGTAGTTCCTGTACTCGTATTTTCAATCACATCAAAATTATCATCGACAACCGGCGCCGTATTCGTGTTTTGGCGCATACTGATGTCATTTCGCTCAACGGTTTGCATACCCAATCCAAAATCAGTGTTATCGAGTCCCCATGCACCAGAAGCGAAATGAGGCGCCAATTGAAATACACTCTCCACGCCCGCGACAAGTGAGCCACGAACCGATTGCACATGATCAATTCGCAAAGGTCGCCCACCGTAAACTTCAACGCTTACGGGTTGACTGAGCTGATACTTAGCCACTGCGCCATCTACTAAATAAAGTCCCAAATTATCGCTCTTCTCAAAACGTCCACCCCGTAGCGTTAACGGCAGGCGATCAAGTCTTTTTTCTACAAAAGCTTGATACACTTCTTGATCATCGCGATATATATCCGTACTTAAGCGACTAAGTACGCTCAGATTTGCATTTAATTTTTGATTCGGGTTGCTATAAACCATTTGCCCCCACACTTCTCCCGTGTAATCACCGTCAGGATCGTAACGATTATCCGTCTGCACTTTCGATCGCAAAGACCCACGCCAGCTGTCATTTTGATCATCGGCTAAGGCGCCTGTTGTTATCGAAAATAACAACGTAAATCCGCCAATGTGATTAACAAAACGCGCCTTAATCATTACTCGTGCGAATCTCAAACGGCTCAAGGCCTTGCGCCTGTTCATTGCGCCGTTTTTTAAGCGCCCATCCAGTCAAGGTCACCACTGCAATAATGCAACTACCACATCCCGCGCACTGTCCAATTTTAGGAACAGTGCATCCCGTTGCAAGTAAGCCTTGCCCTAACGCCACACTTGAACCGGTTAACCAAGGAAGAGACTGTGCAATTAAATCAGAAGTTTTCATGTTAGTTCGCCTATTTTTTTACGTTTTTTAAATCAACTAAAACCGCATAATCAGGTAATTGTTTGACCGCAAGAATGACATAATTTTGTGGGCTTACGGCAATAACATCAGCTGAAATGCGCGTTTTAGGCTCACTAAATACGCCTTCTTTTACGGTTTTGACTGCGTATAACCCAACACCATTGACACTTGTGGCGTAGCCGCTATAGGGCAATTTTAAAAATAGTTTGTCTTTTATTAATAGCAAGTCTATTAAACAATCAGCATCTGGATTTAGGCAGCGTGATTGAAAATTAAACACGTTACTCCCTAATGTCCCCACTGAAAAACTGGGCGTTTTTTTACTGACGGTTGAACTCCAATTCATCGCTGAAATCATAAAACGATAATTTGAAAAAACGGTTTTACTAAAATTCGAATAATTCGCCATCAGCCAAAGATTTTTAACCTTATCGCCGGTTAACGCATTTTTTAATACCAACACTTGTTTGGTTAACTGCGCTACTAATTTTGTTGCCGCACTCGACTCCGAATTAGGGAAAGCACTCGCAATTTCCCCACGCGTCACGGTCGCAAACTCACCACTCAACACATTGACTTGATTACTTTGCAGTATCGACGTAAAAGGATTGAGTTTTGTGTCGTAGAGAACCTCATCAACGTGTTCAATAATTTTTCCGTCAGTTGACACCATTAAATAGGACAATCCCAGTTTAACGATACCTTCTTTAATTAACTGAGGATAAGACCCGTCACTTAATTCACTCACCACGCGAACATTTTCAGCGCCTAAAATTTTTGTGTCCGACACTAACGGATTAATCGAACCATTTGCTTTTCTATCATGACAGTCTAAGCAAGGCATCGTCTGTGCAACAGGGCGGGTATTATGGCTAATTAAATAATCGTTAGATTCTGTCCAAACCAGTTGTGAATTAGGATTTATGTACCCTTTTGCTTTGAGCAAATCATCAAAACGGGTTTTGAGTGTTTTGATATCTTGATAGGTTTTTGGCTCACTATCGACGCCATTTGTCACAGATAAACGCTCCGCCCGACTCAATACGCGCTGATTCGTGCTATCTATCCAGTAATAGCGCGACGCAGGGATATAGGGAATCATTCGCAATTTTCCGTCTTCACTCGCGCGATAGCGATAACGCAAATTTAACGGCTTATCTTGATTCACTAACCCCGTAATATGGCAAGTCTGACAGGCGACCACATTAAAATGTGTGGCCACCGTTTTGTTGTAGGTTGACTGCGCATAGCCTTCCATATCACCCCGACTTAACCAACGCTCTCTATGAGCCGCCAGCAGAGTCGTTTGCCCAGAATAGGGTAACGACGGTTTTTCCGTACTCGCAAACTCTTTCCCCCCGTGACAATGCTCACACGAGAGTGGTTTAGGTTGATAATTCAAATCACGGCGTACATCTTCATCTGAAAAACCCGTTAAAAAATTATGATCAACACTTAAATCAATACCCGATTTATAATAATTTTTACTGTGACACGCATTGCAATTTTCAATCGTTCTCGATTTGCCTTTTTCCGTCCATAATTTCCCTTTATGCACATCAGTTTGTGGGTTTACCTGACTTAATTGATCGGGATTATTGACAATTCTTGCACTCTCACCAAAGCCATAAAACCCTCGACGCTCGTTACTTGTCGAGTGACACTGCATACAATTCTCACTTGAAGGAAAACGCAGTAGCGGCATAGACACTTCGCCATTTTCATCAAAAACCGCTTTATTCCATTTCAGCGTAGGCGCTGTTGTGGATGATCCTTTATCTGTAACGGTAAGCAGAAAACGTCCCTCTTCAGCTGATTTAGGTTGCATATTCATAAACGCTAACATTGCAGAATTCGCGTATTCAAACCATCCATTTGCAATAAATTGATTATTACGCAATTCACTCCAATCATTAACAGGTTGAATAAAGCCTGAAAAATCAGCATGACAGGCCAGGCAATCCGGTTCGATAACACCACTACGTTTCCAATCCCAGCGCTGAAGTTTTTTTGTTTTCGCATCCCATTCGAAATAATCACTGTCGAATAAGTTAATCGCTGCTTCATCTGCCAAATCATATTTTTGACCTGCACGATCTTTTTCCGCAAACCCACCACCAACATGGCAACTCTCGCAAGCCTTAATAAGTCCAACCGCACCGTAATCTAAAAATGCATTTTCGTTTGCATTACTTTTTTTACTGAGCCACTGCGTATTACTTCCTTGCATACAATTAAATCCACCAAAATATCCTGGTGAAGTTATAGGGGGAATTCCACGCGCCAATCCAAATTGCTCATCACTTTCATCCTGCCCCATTTCATAATGATACGCATGACCAATTTTATTCATGTCATGGCACCCTCCACAGCTTAAACGTGAGCTGTAAGGTTTTTGCGTATCCAGCACGTTTTCACCATTTTTATCGAGTAATGGAATATGTGGGTGACTCACTGGCAAATCGATTGAATTACCCGCCCAAACATACGCCGCAACTATAAAAAATACCAAAACACGAAGAATGAAGTGAACAAATAATTTGAATTTAAACGGCATCTTCCCAATTTCTGAATGAGTTTTATACGATTAGTAAAAAATAATATTAATTATTTCTAACTCTAAAGCAGGTTAGAAGCCAAATTTATAAATAGCTTATAAATCAATAGTTAAGATTAAAGTTAACCCTATTTTCACTTTCATCAAAAACAAAAAATGCGTCATATCACGCATTTAAAATTTAAAAATACGGGATATAACGCATGAGACACAACTAAGGCATTTCAATCCCTTTTTTCATTCCATTCCAAACTAAAATGCCTCATATCACCCATTTGCAATAAAAAATAGGTGATATCACGCACTTGCAATCCAAAAAAACCAGAAAAAAACGCTTATCACATTGAATTATATAAAAAAATAATTTAGGACTATTTTTTGCTTACAGTGAAATTACCACCGATTATTTAGGGTGGATTTTTAGAAAGTTAACTTTAAAAAAATTGATAATAAATGAGGTTTTATGAAAAATACCAACATACCGCCACATCGGCGCAAAAGCCGGCTAGGGTTGCTTGCGCTTGCGCCGATGATGACTGTTATGGCTTTGAATTCGCCTTTGGCAAATGCAGCAGCGGCCATATCCGCCACAGCAAAACTAGATGCCAAAACCGGCAAAGTGGTAGTGGCAGGTAAAACTGCAGCTACCATTGATGCTGGCGCGCGAATTTCAGTTTATGACGCTGTCAATCACATCACGCTATACACGGTCAATTCCACAGCAAAAAAAACATTTACCATGAATTTGCTTGCCACGACAACCGTGCCTTGTTTGGTGCGCGTTGAGGCAACCAACCCCAAAGATAATTCACAAACTGAAATTTTAGTCCCCGTTACAGGGGCGCCTGCATCCTGTAAATCAGCCGCCGCAGTGCCAGCATGTGCGATTTTAAGTCCTGCGACAGATACTGAAATTGTTGCAGGAACTTCACTTAATTTCGTCGCCACCCCTAAACTTAAAGGCGATTATGTATGGTCTTTTAATGATGGCAGCACTGATGAAAAATTAGCATCCACAAATCATCAATTTAAAGATGTGGGTAAGTTTCGTGTAACCCTCAAGGTGACCAATGGTGCCAATCAATGTTTAGATGAAACCATGGTTTCGGTTATTCCGCCCAGTGGCACTAATCCAAATGGGAAAGTAGGTGAGCAAACTGCCCCCATCATCGGCGAAGCATTGCCTAAAAAAGACGGTTCAAACGACAAAGGCGCTTATGTTGTTTTACCCTTCGAAGAAATGGGCATGCAAGGCGGCAGTCAAGTCAATTTGCCTTATAACGTCATGATTCCTTACAATTCGTTAAATGCGCAAGTTATTCAAAAACTCGAACATAAACCCCCACTACTTGATAATACAAAATTAGCCGTTACCTACTCAGCCGCATCAAATCCCAAAGATCCTTCAGGTAGCGATTCAATTAACTCAACAAGTGCTAATTTATTTAAAAATCAACAGGCTGGATCAAATTTCGATCCTGTTGCAAGTCAATATGACCCTGTTGCAAAAAAAATAATTAATAACGTATTTATCGATGGTCAAGACTATCGTCAAGCGAGTATTCGTAAAACAGAGCAATGGGACAGAATGAAACAGCCTTTAGCTAAGGCGCTCAAAATACCTGAAACGGGTTTGACAATGGCTGACGGCCAAAGCACTTTTACGCCTGCACGTGATTTAGCAAAAGTCGATCAAGGCATTCGTGGGTATGTGGATAATGGATTAGGGATGCGTCAAATGCCTGGAATTAAAAATCCTTATGTTGCCAATGACCCACAAAAATTTGATTACAACGCCAATCAACAATCCTTTGTCGCGCAATTTATTCCCGCCAGCGATATTGATGACAAAGGCAGAGCCAATCCCTATCCGCTAATGCGCGTTGAAGCAAAACTAGGTGAAAAAGTCGTCGCAAAAACGGACGCTGTTTTCACTACTGCCTCTGAAACACGCTGCCGCGAATGTCACGCAGCGGGAAAAATTGCCGGTGATGAAGATGTATGGCGTATGCCCGTCACCACTGATGAGCTAGTGGCTCCCGATGGTAAATCGCCAGGGCCTGCAACTGGCGCGGGGAATTTTGATCCGGGTGTCGATCCCATGAAACCTTGGCCACCTGCGGTGCATAACAAATTCGACGATAAAATTGACGGCAACGACAAATTCACCAATCTAGCGCCCAATATCAACGATAAAGCCAGTCCGTTTTATGTTGAGCGCGATCAAAATAATTTGCGTAAAGATCGCGTTAAAGCTTCTCGCTGGGTCAAAGTGGATGCCAATGGCAAACCCACAAGTGAAACCAGTCCAACCAAACCAGCCAATGCAGACGCCAGTTGGCATCTTCAAGTGCAACTCAATTTCCGCACACCTGAAGAAGAAGGCGGTAGCTCGTGGGTTGAACAAGAAAAAGCAGCAACATTCAATACCCTTGTGATGCATGATTACATGGTGTACTACGGGCCAGCGCCTGCGGCAGGTGCAAAATGGCCGGCAAGTTATTCATCTCAAGTAGCGGATAACTACGCTGACGACAAAGGTAAATCGCGTGCACAACCTCAATATTTCTGCTCTGGGCATCACCAAAGTGCACTGAAATGGGATGTGGGCGTTGGCGCAAAAGCATTCCAAACCAACCGCTCAGATTACTCTAAAGCCTTCCACGCTTTCCACGGTAAGTTGCAAGTGTATAAAGCGGATGTCAGCGCAGCAGTGAGCGCAGACGGTGTAGCGCATAAAAAAGGCGATTTAATTCGTGATGAACGTGGTCATCCCAAAATGCTTGGTGGACGTGGTTGGGATTCACAACTCAATGATGACAATGGTGTGCCATTAAAGGCGGATCCAACGACGGGTAAATTCACGGTGAAAACAACTCAAGCGTATGACACCAAGAAAAACAACTGGCGCCCTGACTTATTTCCAGCGGATACAAATGGTGAGCCGCTTGTGAAAGTGGGTGAAAACGTGCCGGTTGAAGAAAACTGCGTGAAATGCCACACAGGACCAACCGAAAAAAGTTACCGCGACATTCATCACACAGCTGGTTTGAAATGTGATAATTGTCATGGTGGTATGCTTGCTGTGGGTAATGTCTATCCAAACAAGGATTACAACGCTAACTTGAGCGCAAGTCCAGTTCAAGGTATCTACACTGGCGACTCTGTATTCTTTCGTCGTCCTTGGCTAGACAATCCTGATTGCGGCTCATGTCACATGGGTGATGGCAATATGGGCAAAGGTGACAAAGAAGCGTTTAGTGCGGGCGTTATGCGCAATGGCTGGGATCCTGCTGATAAAGCGCAACGCTCACGTGATCCTGTCAATGCACGTTTTGCGGTAATGCCTTCACTTGAAAAACGCCCAGAGAAGGAAACGGTCAGTGGCGCAACGGCCTATGTACCAAGATCAGTTTCACAAACGCTCTATCGCAAAAGTGCGGACGTTCATGGCACAGGACCTAATGGCACATTGACTTGTTCAACCTGTCATGGGGGCTCACATGCAATTTGGCCAAACCAAGATCCTAATGCGAACGATAATCAAACGGCCAAACAGCTGCAAGGTTACGACGGTAACATTGCCGAATGCTCTGTTTGTCATATCAAAGACGATTTCAAAACCGGTCTTGTCGCAACCGATGGTGGCGCAAGTGGATTAGGGGTTGGACAAGGTGTGCGTGATGGGACTGTCGTCGATTCAAAAAGTCCCAAAGCGTATCTCGCCGGCCCACATGGTATGCACCCTGTAGGCGATGAGTCGTGGTACAAAAATGCTGACGGTGCCGCTGCAAATGCGGCAAAAGATGCAAGCAAGAAATTCAACGGCGGTTGGCATAATGACTTTGCGAAAAAAGCAGGCCCTGATGGTGAAGATCAATGCGCGGCTTGTCATGGCGCAGATCACAAAGGCACCCGTTTATCCAAAACATTAACCGATCGTACCTTGATGAATGCAAAAGGGGCTGCGGTCAAAGTCGTGAAAGGCCAAGTGATTGGCTGTGACTTATGCCACACCCTTGCAAAAAGTTTCACTGATAGCCCTAAAGGCACAGCGAAATTGCATCCACCACCAAAACCCGAATCATTTAGCTTAACTCCACCTGCAACGGGTGGTACAACGACCGGCACTACCGGTGGTATGGGCGGAATGGGTGGTATGGGCGGAATGGGTGGCATGAACATGGGAGGAACCACCACTCCCACTACACCACCAGCAATGAGTCATTAAACTAGTTTGATTAAAGCGCGGTGCAATGCCGCGCTTTTTCTAATGTAGAGGAAAATTGCGCAAAACCTGCTTTAGGTCTGAAAGTCACGCATTCATAATCAAAAAGAAATCAATACGCGCAGACAACAGTCACTTGCTGGTGATAAACCCGAGTTGCCATGGCGCGATTCAACTTGGCATGGCGCATCAAAAATCCTCCACATCAATGCGTCATTTCACACATTATTTGAAAATAATAGGTCAAATGAAACATTTTAATAATAAAGGTATTTAACACTGACTTTAATCGCACCCCCTATTCGCGATCAAATTCTTTGTTAAATGGAATAGATAAAACTATGATTTATTTCGTTTTTTTATATTAAAGCACGGTTAAATAGCATTGATTCATTCTACTTTCTTAAGTCTATAAACTTGCGGTATAAGAATTGCATTATTTAATATATGGATAAATTTTCAACAATCATTACGCTCTCACCCCTTGTGAATTCACGTATTCGTCAAGCAAAACTCGTTGCAGGAACGAATATGACGGTGCTTTTAAAAGGTGACACAGGCACTGGCAAAGAAGTTTTTGCGCAAGCCATTCAACAAAGCAGTAAGCGGGCAAATACGGTTTTTTTAACATTAAATTGTGCGGCTTTGTCTGAAAATTTGATTGAGTCAGAATTATTTGGTCACAAAAAAGGGTCTTTTACAGACGCGAATCATGACACAATAGGGTTATTGAAATCAGCAGATGGTGGTACACTTTTTTTAGATGAAATTAATTCCTTGCCTATTTCTATCCAAAGTAAGTTACTGCATTTTTTAGATTCAGGTGAATTTTTACCTGTCGGTGAAGTCATTCCCCACAAAGTGGATGTGCGCATTATTGCAGCCACTAATTTCGACTTAACCACGTTAATTTCGGCTAAACAATTTCGTTCTGATTTATATTTTCGCTTAAACGCATTTCCAATTGATCTACCCTGCTTAATGGATCGCGAAGAAGATATTATCCCTTTAAGCTTATATTTTTTTGATGTCATTGCAGAAAAAACGGGAGGTAAAGCACCCACTTTTAGCAAAGAATGTATCGATGTTTTACAAAATTATGATTGGCCGGGAAACATCCGTGAATTGAAGAATATCTGTGAGCGTTTTAGCGTATTATTTGCTGGCGCGGTCATTGAGCCTGAACACCTACCCACTGAATTCAAAAGCAATACCAACAAACCTAAACAGAACCCTTTTACGCTACCTGAAACAGGTATTAATTTAGATAATTTAGAAGCAAATCTGATTTATCAAGCTCTTGAGCGTACACAAGGCAATATTTCTAAGTCAGCAAAATTACTGAGTATTTCAAGAAATACACTGTCTTACCGTATTCAAAAATACGGACTTTCTACAGATTTTTAAACTAACAATCAATTGATTGACAAAGTATGTGAAGCTAAAAAATGCAATTTGTGTCCGTTGCGAATAGTAATAAAAAAATAGCAAAAGTCATACAAAATTCCACGCTACATCACTTAATTTGATTTTTTTGTGCGACTAAAAACCGCAACAACTACTCTGAATTTGGCGTTTAATGTTCTTTAGGCTATCTAATAATAAAGCCATGAATTCAATCCATTGGCAATATTTCCGTAAGCAAGAACATTAAACACCCATCGTTTAATTAGTTATTAGTTCAGTTACTGTTTAACAGCATTAGTAATACCTGAAACGGTTTCTGTTTCGAAACGACCCATGTACGCATTTTTATTTGTCGTGATTTGAACTTGTCCAACAAACGCCCCTAATTCTAAA
This sequence comes from Pseudomonadota bacterium, assembly GCA_039805765.1. Classification (GTDB taxonomy): domain Bacteria; phylum Pseudomonadota; class Gammaproteobacteria; order Methylococcales; family Methylomonadaceae; genus UBA10906. The sequence goes on along the minus strand of JBDLTP010000027.1, from coordinate 77,219 downwards.
TTAATGTCTGCACTGCAGTCTTTTTTCACTTTGAATGTACCGCCTGTTGGCATTAATTCAGTTTGAAATGTCACAAATTCACAAGCACTAGTGGCGGGATTCACAACACCTTTAGCATCAACAACTAATTTGCATTGTCCAACATGGCTATCTTTGTCACCAAATGGCGTGACAAAAGCCGCTTGATATGCCACCCAAGTCCCTTTCGCGTCTGCTGGTGTGCATGCGGCACTTGCTTGTTGAATAGATAAAACTAAAATTGCAAAAGTAATAATATTTTTCATGATAAATTTTTGTATAACCAAGTATTAAATTGTTGAAATCCCCTTTTGGGAATAGTTAAAGTTGTATCACATATAAATCTAAAATTAATTGCCTCCTCATCGGCTTGAAATTATTTAAGGTAGTTTTGAAAGGGCTTTAGTGGTTCTGAAGGCAAACCATTTTTCCCCACTGCAGGAATTTGCAGCACGTTATCATCCATTAAGCCACCAGTCCCTGAAGCTTTATGCCCGTTAGATACTTGAATGGAAGGATGATCAAATGGAGCTTTCTCCCAACGCACTCTTTCGTCAGTGAGTGTTTTCAGGAAGGCAACTAACGCGTCTTTATCGTCTTGACTAAAACCTTGCGGAAAAACCAAGGTAGCTACGTGTCGTCGATTATGCACATTGCCACCACGATTATAGAATTCCACGACCTCTTCAAGTGATTTCATTCCACCGTTATGCATATAAGGCCCTGTTAATTCAATATCCCTTAGCATCGGCACTTTAAAGGCACCTTCAGCCAATGTAGACAGGCGACCTTGATCTGCCGAAGCCAATTCATTTTGCACAACTATCTGCTTTGGACGTGTAACATAAGATTTTGGCAATGATGCGCAACCAATTTTGTCTTGACTCGCAATCAACTCGCTAGGCTTGAAATCTGAAATAAATGGATTCGTAAAATCGCAGGCTGAAACGATAAAATTATCAATAAATTTCTTTGGTTTAGGCTTGATTGAATTGATATATTGCTCGGCGTAAGAGAGTGGATTCCCCCATGGATCAACTCCGCCGAGTCCAGCATCATAGTTATTGGGTACAACGCTCGTATTAAAAAAACCTCTGTCTGCAAACGTAACATCCACGCTATCATCACTATTGGCGGGGACAAAGCCGATTCTATCGACATAAGCATTTCCCGTCTTGTAAGCATTGGCTGAATAAATTTCAAGATTGGTGGCGGTTGAGAATGCAGGGCCTGCGTGACAAGTATCACAGTGCACATCAGAAAAAATGGCTAATCCCTTTTTTTCAGCGGCGGTGAAATTAGGGGGAACCGTGTCTTCTTCTTGCATACTAGCCACGCCAATATCAAATTTGCTTTGATTGGATAGTAGAGTAGATTCATACGATTGAATGGCTAAACCAAAGAAAAAAGAGAAATTGGCTTCTAGCTGCGTATCACTTTTTCCTTTTTGTACTGGACCTGTTTGTTTCCAATATATCGTGTTGAACGCTTTTTTAATAAGCGATTCATAAGTGCTAGAGAGTCCTAAACCCGATTGATCGCGTAATTGGGCAAGTACACTGTCTTCGGGATGAACTTCTTGATTTGCTAATGGTTTTTGCGTTAAAAGTTTTTTGGCAATATCATTAAAAGCACGCCCACTACAAGACATTTCAATCATATCTGTAGGCGGCCCAACTGCTTGAGACGCTAACGAAGCATTTTTTAAACTAATTTTTTGCGCAACTGCTTTGCCATTTTTAATTACCCAAATCTTAGCATTGACATCTCTTGGCCCAAATGAAGAAACGCCATTAAATTCATTATTTGCCCGCCCATCCCAAAAATTACGATGATTAAATACAGCATTGATGACGGTTGGCGCGTTACGTTTCGTCGTTTGTCGAGTTTCTAGGCTACCTACTTTATGAATAGGGTCATCTGTTGGAGTGCAAACGTCCTCATCAAGTCTATTGGGATCAATAGCGGTGAAGGTTTGCTTATATACGCCAGAAGAGCCGACCACATCATCTGTTTGAAAAACGATATTTGAATTTCGATCATCTACATTACTAAATTTAAAAAATGGAAAATCATTTGCGGTTAAGTTGTAATTGGGTTCTCCTTTATGACTCGCTAATTCAAACTTTTGACTGGATACAGGATTTGCCAGATGGAGCATGCCCGGATTTAGTTGATTAGTGGTTCGACTATCTGCCCCTGCATGAAAATGACAGGTACCGCATGCCACGCCATTACTTCCCACATTGGTGTCCCAAAACAATGCTTTGCCTAATTGAATGGCTGCTGCGTTGTCCACAATGATAGGTGACTTGCCATCGAGTAAACCGGGTGTGACAGGTATTTTATATTGCGACAAATTTTTAGCCGTCAACTCACCATGCGCATAGACAAACGATGAAAAACCCATGCTTGATAGAATGAAAAGTAAATATCGTAAAGGCATCATTATGTTATTTCCATGTAGTGGGTCTGCAGGTCAAAAGTTGATGTTGCTTTGAACCAATGACCTGCAACGCGATTAAATTACTACCAATTATTTTTGTGTAATGGTGACATTAATAGAATGAACAGTTCCAGCGAATTTATTCGCGTTCACTGCAGCCGCCGACCCTACGTCTGGTTTAAGGCCTCCCAATGCAAATTGATAAACACCGGTGGCTTTAGGGGTAAATGTTAAGGCAAGTCTTCCAGGTGTTTTTGCTGCCACGACAGGGGTTACGCCTGTCGCACTGGCGGCATCAGAAAGTTTTTGAGAATTTGCCAGTCCAGTTGTAGCATATCCCATTGGTAAGTAGGGCCCATAAATGGCTGCAGTTGAATCCTTTGCTGCATCGTAGGGTCTAAGCATGCCAGACACCGAGTCAAGTGTAAATTTATCGCCTAACCCGTCCATATCAAAGCCACTTGCTACATATTCCATGTTAATAGACCCCAATTTAACCCCACTCATTTCATCAGTTGCATTAAGTACTGAAATGCTTGAGGCTTGATCATAAAAATGATCGTTCATATAAAAAAGAGCTTGCACAGGCGTTGGGGCAACACCTGTAGCGGGTGCTGTTGGGAGTGCTGTTGGCAGGCTCACACTGGTCTTACGATGCCAAACGGTGATACCCGGATGGAATCCCGCTATAGCAGTTGCGTCAGCTACGATGGTCACAGGTTTGCCTTTGGATAAAGTAACAAACCCCCATCTTCCAAAATGCGTCCATCCTAAATACCCCATGCTTTCACTGACCCATGACGCACCGGTAATCTTTTCAAAGGTTGCTGTGCCTGTGCCTCCTGTTAAATTGACAATCGTACTATTCGCTAAAATTGATGTTGCTGCTCCCGCTTGAAATGAAGCAGCCAATAAAAGAGAAGAAAAAACCGTAACTAATTTAGATTTTTTATAAAGTTTCATAATAACTTCCAAATAACTTCCAAGATATAAAAGAAATAAACAGTTCAAATATTAAGTATTCACTTAAAAATATGCTGTTTGCGTCGTATATAAAGCCAAAAATAGACCATTTTTTTTATTTCTATATTTATTAGAAAGTTACAGAAAGAAAACATACAAAACGGCTATTAGAGATCATCAAAATACGTGATATGCCACACTTTACTTTTATCTATGCGTGATATACCACACCGCAACATCCCACATTGGTGTCCCAAAACAATGCTCTGCCTAACTGAATGGCTACTTGCTTTATCCACAATGCAATGAAAAGTAAATATCGTGAAGGCATCATTATTTTATTTCCATGTAGTGGGTCTGCAGGTCAAAAGTTGATGTTGCTTTGAACCAATGACCTGCAATGCGATTAAATTATTACCAATTATTTTTGTGTAATAGTCACATCAATAGCATGAACGTTTCCTGCGCCTTTACCTGCATTCACCGCGGCCGCCGACCCTACGTCCGGTTTAAGCCCACCCAATACAAATTGATAAACACCGGTGGCTTTAGGGGTAAATGTTAAGGAAAGTCTTCCGGGTGTTTTTGCTGTCACGACAGGGGTTACGCCTGTCGCGCTGGCGGCGTCAGATAATTTTTGAGAATTTGCCAGTCCAGTTGTAGCGTATCCCATCGGTAAGTAGGGGCCAAAAGTAGCTGCAGTTGCATCCTTTGTTGCATCGTAGGGTCTAAGCATGCCAGACGCCGAATCAAGCGTAAATTTATCGCCTAACCCGTCCATATCAAAGCCACTTGCCACATATTCCATGTTAATAGAACCTACTTTAACGCCATTTGTTTCATCGGTTGCATTAGGTACCGAAATACTTGTGGCTTGATTATAAAAATGATCATTCATATAAAAGATAGCTTGCACAGGCGTTGGGGCAACACCTGTAGCGGGTGCTGTTGGGAGTGCTGTTGGCAAACTCTCACTGGTTTTACGATGCCAAACGGTGATGCCCGGATGGAACCCTGCTATAGCAGTTGCATCAGCTACGATGGTCACAGGTTTACCTTTGGATAAAGTAACAAATCCCCATTTACTAAAATGCGTCCATCCTAAATACCCCATGCTTTCACTGACCCATGACGCACCGTTAATCTTTTGAAAAGTAGCTGTGCCTGTGCCGCCTGTTAAATTAACAATCGTACTATTCGCTAAAATTGATGTTGCTGCTCCCGCTTGAAATGAAGCAGCCAGTAAAAGAGAGGAAACAACCGTAACTAATTTAGCTTTTTTATAAAGTTTCATAATAACTTCCAAGATATAAAAGAAATAAACAGTTCAAATATTAAGTATTCACTTAAAAATATGCTGTTTGCGTCGTATATATAGCTAAAAATAGACCACTTTTTTTATTTCTATATTTATTAGAGAGTTACAGCAAGAAAACATAGAAAAAAGCTATTAGAGATTATCAAAATACGTGATATGCCACACTTTACTTTTATCCATGTGTGATATGCCGCACTTTTATTTTAGCGATGGTTGTCGTCACAAGAAATTTCAATTTCCGCATTAAAAATGCATTTTTTCAACCATATAATCAACCATGATCAAATTACATCGGATTCATTTATGGCTTTACGAGGTTTTTTGCTTATGATGCATATCCCCTATTTTTTTGCATTAGGTGTGGGATATGCAACATTTATTCGCTGTGTTATGTTGAAGAAATAAGGTGAAATCCACTTAAAAACATTGATTTAAATAACAGATTCAGAAATGGCCTAATCTATGCTATGAATAAAGGTAATTTTAAATTTTCATGACCGATAAATGCGTTAATCTGAGATACTTTATGTTAAAAAAACAGACATTTATTTTTTATCCACTGTGGGTTTTGTTATATACCTTTAGCATAAATTCTTTAAGTGCCACCATAATTCCTGCTCCAACGCCCTTTAGTTTTTTACTTCAAACGAATGTGAAACTAAATAGCCTTATTACCTCTAATTCGATTACGGTTGACGGTATTAAAAACAATACCAAAGCCACCATTAGTATTAAAAATGGTAAATTTTCTATTAATGACAAAGCTTTTAGAACCAGCTCCACTACCGTTGTGAATGGAGATCGTGTTCGCGTTCAACATACCAGTGCTAAAACCTATAAAAAAACTACCGTCACTACATTAAAAATAGGTAGCGTCCAAGGTACCTTTAGCACCACGACAATCGATAATCCAAAAAACATTATTTTGGATACAACGCCCGATGTAGTTAATTTTACTGAACAATTTAATCTGCCTTTAAATACACTGATTAAATCAAACACGATTACAGTGACAGGTATCAATGCGCCAACTTCGATAAGTATTGTGGGAGGTGAATATGCAATTAATAACGGGGATTTCTCGAGTAAAAATAGCACTGTTACTAATTTGGATACAGTATCTGTTCGGATAGGTTCAGCATCGACTTATCAAACTATAAACAAATTGACGTTAACTATCGGTGGTGTGTCAAGTACATTTAGTGCAACAACATTAGATACACCAAAGCCCGTGATAGACACCATGCCAGACACGTTTAATTTTTTGGAACAAATTGACATACCTTTAAATATACTAATTACATCAAATGCGATTACAGTGACAGGCATCAATGCGCCAACTTCGATAAGTATTGTGGGAGGTGAATATGCAATTAATAACGGGGATTTCTCGAGTAAAAATAGCACTGTTACTAATTTGGATAAAGTATCTGTTCGGATAGGCTCAGCCTCTACTTCCCAAACCAAAAATAAAGCAACATTGACCATCGGCGGCTTATCGGGCGCGTTTAGCGTGAGCACCATTAAATTATCCGATAAATTTTTACTGCCTGCCACGGATGGTGGAGATCCTGCATTTTATAACTCAAACTATTTTCAAGGAGCTGTAGCCTGTGCAAAATGCCATGATAATTTGTTAGATAACACAGGCAAAGACCTTTCAATTCAATTGGATTGGTCAGCCACAATGATGGCCAATGCATCACGAGATCCTTTCTGGAAAGCCAAAGTACGCAGTGAACTCACTCGCAATCCACAACTTGCCAGCACCATTAATGATAAATGTTCGCGATGCCACGCGCCGATGGCAAATTTTGAAGCAAAAAAAGAAAATACTCTTTTAACGCAGACCATTTTTGATGACGGGCAAGATGGACTCTTAAATCCATTACACCCTAAACATGATGAAGCGATGTCGGGGGTGGGATGTACGCTTTGTCATCAAATTCAAAACGCGGATAATTTAGGAAAGCTTAATAGTTTCAGCGGTGGATATACTATCGGCGATAATTTACTACTTTATGGGCAATATGAAAATCCTGTTACACCTGAAATGTTTCGTCAAACCATCGGCTATACGCCAACGTACAGTAAACACATCGAGTCATCCAAGCTTTGCGGGACTTGCCATAATTTAAAAACGCCTTTTGTTGATCAATTTGGAAAGGTGTTAAGCACCACACCCGAGACGGAATTCCCTGAACAAATGCCCTACACAGAATGGGAACAAAGCAATTACGCAAAACCTGACAGTGTAAAAGAATGTCAGGATTGTCATATGCCACGCTCAAATGGAGTAAAAATTGCCACGCTTCCAAACACGCTTTCGGCACGCGATAATTTCCGTAAACATGATTTTGTCGGAGCGAATAAATTGATGCTTGATATTTTCAACAGTAACAAAATTCAACTCGGCGTACTTGCAAGTACCGCTGATTTCAATGAATCTATGGAAAAAACGCAAACTATGCTCAATAGTGCGGCCACAATTAGTACCGTTAATGCTTCACTCACGAATTCGACCTTAACATTTACACTCAACATTACCAGCAAAACCGGTCATAAACTCCCCAGTGCTTACCCATCAAGACGCGTGATATTGCATGTTAAGGTGAAAGATGACACCAATAAAATTGTTTTTGAATCTGGAAAGATCAATCCTAACGGCAGTATTGTAAACGTAGATGCGGATGGTGACAGCTCAAAGTTTGAACCGCACTACGATATGATAGATTCAGAGAATAAAGTGCAAATTTATGAAGCCATCATGGCCAACAATCAAAATGAAGTCACCTATACCCTACTCCGTGGTATGTCCTATTTAAAAGATAATCGCCTTTTACCTGCCGGCTTTAATAAATCATCCGCACCACAAGATGTAAAAGTAGTAGGCGATGCGTTAAACGATACTAATTTTATTGGCGGAAGCGATCAAATCAGCTATAGCATCAAAGGCCTTACAGGAAAACAATACACAATTGATGCCGAATTAATTCATCAACCTATTTCCTACGCATTTGCACATGATCTATTTAAAGAACCAACCAATGAGGGTGATGATTTTAAAATTATGTTTGACAACTCTAATTTTAAAAGCAATCAAATTACGTCTCATTCATTTAGCGTTTTAAAATAAATTTCCGTTGAGTGACTATTTTCTCATTTTTAATAAAGCGGTATGATTCACTAAAAAGTTTACATTGAAGCGGTGAAAGACCGCTTATTGTTTAGAAATGAATATATTTTAGCCAAAACGGATTTTCAATTAAACGACATAATAGTAATTTCAAATATATTTAATGAAGGCATTATAAAATTTTTAACTATTTCAATTAAAATATCCTAGATGACTAAAATAGCGCATTGACATTTTTTGATTAATTTTAAAAAGTGTAATGTTATGAATAAAAAAAAACAGCACCATTAGAAAAAATGATGCTGCTTAAAAAAAATAAGGAATATAAGCCTTTATATCGCGAGTGGATTAATAAAAGCGAGTAAATAATAACATAAAATAATTCATTTGAGAATAGGACAAATAGTCGCGCGACAATTTGACGCAGACCAACTTCTTAACTACTTTTAAAAAAATAAACAATTCCTCTTTAGTAAAAAATTAAGGTACCGTATTATGTAAAAATAGATAACGTAAGTATCACTTAATAACGTCTTAATATTTAATATTTTCAGTCCTAATATAGCTAATAGATACCATAATGAAAATATATAAAATCGGAGTATTTTTATTCACTCCCAGCGATGCAATCGAGTTAAAAATCCCCAAAGCAATTAACACTGATCGATGTCTATTTCAAAGTAATAATATAAAATGGCAAGAACAACATTAGTAAAATAATGACACTAAATAAGCCAACTGAGCTAAGTTCCATCATACACCTCGTTTTTATATAAAATTATAAAGGATTAAATGCAATTTGTAAGGTAAAAAAAATGCTTGCTACATAAATTAATAAACAACTTTAATAATATCTTATAAATATCTAAATTTAAAGGGATTTTAGATGAAATTATTAAAAATTTCAAGTTAATTGCATCTATAAACCATAATAAATTTAGTTAATTTATTCATATCAATGTATATGGACGAAAGGCTTTTTTGGTTGTAAAATAATTTTCGTGACAAAAACGATATCTTTTTTAGGAGAATATTATGAAAGCAAGAACATTAGTATTATCAATTGCTCTGGCTGCTTTATTTGCATTGCCCGTAGCAGCTGAACCCCATAATTGCGAAACACATTGCGCAACGCATACCGATAAGGAAGCTAAAATGTGTACTGATCATTGCGGCGCAAATCCTGCTGCAAGCGATCATAACTGTGCAACTCATTGCGCCACCCAATCTGGCGAAGCAGATAAGGCGTGTGCTGTGCATTGCGCAAAATAAAACAATCTAACTTTTCGTATCTTTAATAGAGCATACGTATGGTCATTAACCTTAAGAAGCTATTACTTTAACGAGTAATAGCTTTTTTTTATAACCGTCTACGCCAAGCTGAATTGACGCAGATATATATGGCGCAGTAGAAAGTGATTGAATTGGATTTGATGCGATTTTTACAAAAATTAATGAATCGGATATTGGCTAGGAAATTGGTCAACACGTTTTTATAATTCTTTATCGATCAAGTCCCATGTATTCTGCTGATTGGGGCATAATCTTAATTTTCCGTTTATAATCATGGTATTAATTTGATTATAAATTCGCTCAGATGCGTCATCGCTACTGAATTGTTCATTAAGGAGCGCTGCGGCTGTATCTGGAACAGTAATGCTATTGAGTGGAATGCCTATCTCAGTCAATTCTTGAAATGCCTGCACAATACACTCTTCAGCTTGTTTATCATTTTTCATTTTTTTATTTTTTTGAACTGTATAACCGAAAAGGAAGCAAAAGCTGAGGTGTTTTTATGGGAGAGTTTACTATTGTAGGAAAGTGGACAAATAAATGTAAAAAGGCACCTGAACCCATGCAAAATATATAGATGAAGAATTTTCAACTCACTTCATAACTCAATTAAATCAAACTGTTACTATTAAATCGATTCACGAAACCTCTATCTTTTTATATTTTTTACACGGAACTTTTACGCTTATGGCATGTATCAACAGTTAAATTAAATAAAACAGTGCCCAATGTATAAATCCCGGTAAATAGACGAGACACTGCTTTAAAATAAGTCATACAAGCCTTTAAACCCCAGAGAGAATGAATAAAAGCACATTAATTATAATTGAAAAAAAACCATTTGAACCTGTGACAAATGGTCGCGCGACAATATGTCTCATCTAAAAGTGTGATAAATATTTTAAAATTCTAATCATATTGCCGATTACTCTACTTTTCGTGAATATCAACGATTTTAAAAAGAGATTGTTATGACTACTAAAATTAAGATGTCTTGTGAATTATGTAAAATAAAAGTGGATAACGTAAGCTTTACGCTACACACTGCATCCGGTCCTAAAGCCTTTTGCTGCATTGGATGTAAATCTATTTATGAAATGTTACATTCAAATAATCGCTAGAATTAATGCGATTGGCTTTATTTGTAACTAATTCAATGATTTATACCCGCAGTATGTTACGCTAATTATTGAAAAACTAAACGCTGTTAATCTATAATTTCGTAAGTATTGGCTGAGTCCATAACGCGTTTCTTTAACTCCATACCCGTTTTAAAATGAATCACATGTCTTGCGCTAACCAAAACTTTCTCACCCGTTTTGGGATTACGTCCATTTACAGGCCGTCGATAGCGCAATGAAAATATGCCAAATCCACGTATTTCGATTCGCTCCCCCCTTCCAAGTCCATCAATCATATACGCAAGCATTTGTTTAACTGCCGCCTCAACATCTGCATGGGATAAATAACGTTGCTGTTTTGCCAGTTTGTTAATTAAATCAAGCTTATTCATCATGCAAAAGAACCGTTAAATGCCAAGTGTTTATTTGATTAAAAATTGGAACAAGCACACCGTTTAAACTTATTGTCTTAATTTTATTATCGCAAAAAAATTATTACTTCGCCATGCCATTATTCATATAAAAAAGATCCTATAAAAAAGCGTTTTTATCTTCCAATATTGACTTAATTTATTCACCAATGCTTGCTAAATTAGTGCAGATTAAACACCATACATTAATTCTCAATATCAACCTCAAATTGCCTATTCACTTGAGTTAAATGCTGAAAATCTTCAGCATAACTTGCATGTGCATTTTCTAGTTTATTCAAATTCCAATAAAACTGTACTTTTTTAAATAATAATTCAGACTCTAAGTTAGTAACTTCATTATTTTGATAAGGACTATTAATCATTATTCTCCTCCTGCATGCTAAAAATAGATTTAATGAATAGAAATACGTAAGCAACAACGGATATTTAGACTCTTGGAATTCAAAATACCCGTATTTTTTATTGACCTAGCAGCAAAAAATTAGTGATTGTGATTTTCGTCATGATGTTCATGATCATGCTCTTTATGTTCTTCATGATGTTCATGCTCATGCTCTTTATGTTCGTCATGATGCTCATCATGTTCGTGCTCTTTATGTTCGTCATGAGTGTGATCGGTATGTGTTGAATCGGTCATTTTTACGCATCCTCAATTATAGAAATAAACAAAGGTCTTCTTTAAAAAAAAGCAGTATCGATATATTGATACTGCTCAAAAGTAAGAAGTATAAAAGCTCCGTTTTTTAGAGCAGACCAAAGTCTAAACTAAAAAATTTAATTATTAAATGTGGCAAATTGTCGCGCGACAAAATGTCACGCGACAATTTGCCACATTTTCAATACGTTAAAATATTTGTAGACTATATTCGTCACGTGAAAACGTAACTTGTGTTTAATTTTCAACTTAATATGCGAGATAACAATGCCACAAATCATTTTAGCTGCTAGTAAACGAATCGATACGAAACAATTTCTAAATAACATCAAACGATTTCTAACCGACGCTGTTTTAACGGACACGGGTATGGTGACTGTTTTAGCATTGGTCATAACGTTTACGGGATTAATGTTAATGCAAAGCGCAATGAGTCAACCAGACGAAGTTAAAAGCGTTGCCTGGTATGTATCTAACATCAAAACTGCTCAAGCCAAAAATAATGAGTGTCGAAGAGATGCTAATGCGGCAGAACTACAATCCACTCCTGACTGCATCAATGCACTGCATGCTATTGAAATTAGTTTTAAATAAACCTAAATAGTAAAGCAATAAAAATCGACTACATTTCACGTTAACAAAAATGGTTAATGTCTTTATTTAATGACTTATATCATTACCCTCCCCCTAAAGAAAACTGCCCATTGATCAAATTTAATGGGTAGTTTTCTACAATTCTCAGCTTGTTTAAACAATATCAGATAGCCATTTCAAGGCGAATAAATAAAGTATCTTAAACGTCTAAATAATTACTGATGACATCCTAATCTGTCAATAATTTTTTATTTAATATGAATTAAAACGACATTCATGATGTGAAGCTCTTGAAATTTTATTCGCGAAAACTATTTAAATTTAGCTTTATTCTCGTCACTCACTAAAAGTTATTCATATCACACACTCGTACTAAAAAACAGGTCATTTCAAGCACTTTATTATTTTTTACCTACTTATATTTTTCTTAAAAAATAAAAAATGTTTTGAAATATAACAACTATTTTAATAATGGCTGTTATTTTGCTATGGGTATTTTGTCTAGCAAACTAAGAGGTATGCTACACATTGAAGTAATTGTTTGAAATTCCACCTATTAATCACTAATAGGGTTTTAAATTAGATTTATCAAATTTTCCGCTATCTCCTTTAGCGATTTGATACGTCATAAACGTTTCGAGGATACAAAATGAATAAAATAATACATAACATCGGTTTTCTATGCTTAATGTCACTTGGTGCTTTGAATGTTGCTAATGCTGCGGCTACAACCGTAAATTGGGCTCCTGTACCCGTTGACTTAGCGAATAAATCCACTCTGCTTGCGCAACGTGGTGCGTATTTGGTTCGCTTAATCAATTGCCAAAACTGCCATAGTACGGTAAATCAAAAAGTAGGTACTGACCTAGCTAAAGACGGCTGGAACGTTACGCCAGAATATTATTTATCAGGGGGTAAAGTTCAGCAAGGTGCAAAAGTGGCAAATTTAACGCCTGATGCACTCGGTAACCCCGCTGGACTGTCACTCAAACAATTTAAAGCGGCAATGAAGCAAGGCGTTTCCTCAATTGATTCAAGTAAAAAACTCGTTAGCATGCCTTGGTATAATTATGCCGAAATGACTGACACTGACGTCAAAGCCATTTACGAATATCTCCGCTCAATTCCCTCTCTTGCAATGGGGCCAGCTACGGCACCAGCAGCGCCAGCGACTGGCACTTCAACCACTGGCACAACGACTACCGGTACAACCCCCACTACTGTCGCTAAATAGTTTCGTTTTTATAAACTGGAAATTCGTTTTTAATTTACAAGGACAAAACTATGACTAAACTTTTAACCACACTGGTTCTAAATGGAGTCAGTACGGCTTACACTTTTACAACAAAAAATGGAGTCGTGACAGTATCAACTATCGCTAAAGACTCTCAAAGTGCAACGGCAATTACGACGCTTAAGTTATATGATGGGTTTGATACACCATTAATTAAATTTGCTGACTTAACTGCGAAACTGCACGCTACTACAGCGAATTCACAAGCAGAATTAATGATTCTCCCGTCCCCCACATTGACATTAGCTAACGATAATGGTGTGAGTGCAAATGATGGTATTACCAGTGATGGAACATTAATAATTTCGACTCATCCTGGTACAAAGATAGCCTTTAGCTTAGACGGTGGTGCCAATTACAAAGATATCGAAAGAAACTTTCAATCTGGTAGCTCCATTAAACTTGCAGCAGGTAAATATGCCGCTGGAAGTATCAAAGTAATTGAGCGTGATAATGGTTCTGTGAGCAAGGTGACGTCAAATCCCAATGATATTCTTGTCTTAGATACAAATGTAGCTGCTTTATCTTCATTTGAAACCATTGCTGAAGACGGCATCATTAACGCAGAAGAAAAAGCATCCGGCGTGGTGATTACTGGTGAAATCAAAGCCGGTTCAAAATCTGTGTCTCTTCAAATTGATAATGGCGTAGCAAAATCTGCCATTATCAATGCTGATGGCTCTTGGAGTTATGATTTACTTCCCAGTGAAATCACAGGAAGTAATCTGACACTCAAAGCGACTTTCACAGATAAAAACGATGGTGTTTCAAGTGAATCGACTGACGTCATCATTGACCTAGAAGCGACAGCCCCCACCTTTGACAACATAGCTGAAAACAACACTATGAGCGATGCTGAAAAATCAGAAGGCATCACCATTTCCGGCACCACTGAAATAGGGTCAACTGTTGCTATTTCAATTGATGGAGGCATTGAGGCGCTAGCAACTACTCTTGATGGCGTTTGGAACTACAAAGTTCCAACAGTACAACTAAAAGACGCCAACATCAAAATCACAGCGACTGCAACCGACAAAGCGGGCAATCAAAGTGTTTCAGTTGATACTTTCTTAGCGCCTTTTTTTGGAGCAATAGCTGAAGATGGTGTTATTAACACTGAGGAAAAAGCCTCGGGGGTTGTCATTACTGGTGATATCAAAACTGGCTCTAAAGCCGTTTCTATACAAATTGACAGTGGCACCGCAAAACCTGCCATTTTAAAAAGTGACGGTTCGTGGAGTTATGATTTGCAACCCAGTGACATTACGGGGAGCAACCTGTCAATCACAGCCACTTTCACAGACAAATACGGTGTTGTTTCAAGTGAAACGAAGGATGTCATCATTGACGCAGAGGCCACTGCGCCCACCGTTGACACAATCGCTGAAGATGGCGTCATTAGTCCTGGAGAAAAATTAGACGGCGTGACGATTACCGGCACAACTGAAATTGGATCAACTGTGGTGGTTGCAATAAATGGAGGCAAAGAAACTTTAGCATCTGTTATCGATGGCGTATGGAACTACAAACTTCCTGCAGTGCAAATGAAAGAAGGATCTCTCAAAATTACTGCGACCGCTACTGACAAAGCGGGCAATGAAAGTATGGCGACTGATAAATCTGTCACGATTGAAAAAACAAATGCTGTTTTCGTTGATATTACAGCTACCAATGCAACTGCATACGATGCCGGCACCGCAACACTGAATTTTTTTGTTAGTGGAGATAACTACATTTTCAACATTGTGAATTTTGCCGCTGGCGATCAACTTAATTTTCCTGCCGGCAATATCGTAGTCAAAAATGGCAGTGCAACTGACAGAGTAGTTGACCTGCAATATGGAACTTCTGTGTTGCACCTAACGGGGTTGCTTTTAACAGATGCACAAGAGAGTGCCATTATTGATGTGAATACATTCAACAGCGCGTTTGGTGCTGGTTCAATTTTGCAGTAAACATTCTTTCATTAAACAACTTAATTTAAATTTTAAAGGTGATACTTATGAATACAGATTCTTCAATTAGCCGTAGAAAATTCCTTCTTTACAGCGGTGCTGCAACCGTCATGGCTACAGGCGTTAGCAAAGTATTTGCTGCTGATACCCCAGCGGCAGTAACAACGACAACGACGCCAACTACTTCCACCGCAACCATTACAAGTCCTTTTACGGCGGGTGCATTTACTATTTCTCTACCTTATGGTGAAACCGCTTTAGAACCTACTATTTCCGCTAAAACCATTGGTCTGCATTATGGAAAACATCATAGCAAGTATGTGACTGACTTAAATGTTTTAGTAAAAGGCACTAAATATGAAAATATGACTTTAGAACGTATTATTCGTTTAACTTATAATCAACTTTCAACGACACCAATTTCACTGCCTAAAATTTATAATAATGCAGCGCAAATTTGGAATCACTCTTTCTACTGGAATAGTTTGACGCCAGCAGGTGGCGATGCCACGCTAAAACCTGGAAAACTATCCGTTTTAATCAATCTTGATTTTCCTGGTGGACTCACTGATCTAAAAGCACAATTAGTCACTGCCGCTGGTGGGCATTTTGGTAGTGGCTGGGCATGGCTTGTTTATACGCAAGAAGGTAAGCTCAAAATAGTCACCACTAAAAACGCAGATTCACCACTGCAAACTATTGGCGCCACGCCACTTCTCGTTCTTGACGTTTGGGAACACGCTTACTATGTCGACTATGCCAACGTGCGCGCGACGTATTTACAGAACTTAGTAGATAAGCTAATCAACTGGCAGTTTGCGGAAAACAATTTACCTGCCTAATGTGATTAATTTAACATTGATTTGATTAACTTAAGTTTGCCTTTTTTATTTATAGTTTTTAAAGGCAAACTTTTGTTTTTATTTAGTATTGGAAAAAAAATGATTTTTTTATCTCACCTAACCAGAACAATTATCGTCTTCACTTTGTTATATTCAACTATAGCTTATAGTGCAGCCAATAAAAAACCTATTGCTAACGCGGGGATTGATCAAACCGTCTTTTTTTCCAGTAACGTCACACTTTCAGGAACGCAAAGTACTGATATCGACGGTACTATCAAATCGTATAAATGGATACAAACTAGCGGTAAAAAGGTCGCACTGAGCAACGCGACAACAGCAACCGCTTCTTTTACTAGTCCAGCAATTTTATCGACATTCATATTCAAATTAACTGTCAAAGATAATAAAAATGCATCCGCAACAGACACAATCACCATTAAAACCGCTGCTAAGCCTGTGTGCGAATTGCCTTTTGTCTTAGAAAATAATCGTTGCGTCGATAAAACCGTTATTGCGCCTAAACCCCCAGTCATTACGTGTATTCCCCCCCAAACACTTGAAAACGGTATTTGCATCGATAAAACAATCAAACCCGTTGATAATAGCTGTAAATTACCGCAGGTATTAGAAAACGGGCTTTGTGTGGATAAATCCAGTAAATTACAATTAAACGATACAGGCATTATGTTCTGTTCGGATGGTGCATTTAATGTGGACAGTTGCAAAATTGCTAACTATCCAAACCAAGACGCTGAATTTGGACGTGATGTTTCAAATAACGATAATTCCGATGGTCACGCTGGATTTAGCTTTAGCAAAATCAGCGCAATAGGCGAATTATTGCCACTCAATGCAAAAAAATGGTCATGCGTAAAAGACAATGTTACGGGTTTAATTTGGGAAGTAAAAACACCTGAAAATGCACAATTAATCATCCCCTTTAGCGAAACAGATGCCGTCACTCAAAGTCAAAATGCGCAGAAATTATGCGGATTAACAAATTGGCGACTGCCTACCATTGAAGAATTACAAAGTATCGTCAATTACAATGTTCCCTTGCCAAACGCGACTATTGACGTGAATTTTTTCCCTCATTCAACGAACGAAATATATTGGTCGCAAAGTCCTTATACCAAAAATAAAAATGAGATGTGGGCACTGTATTTCAATGATGGCAGTATTTTTGATCAAACAAAAACCACACGTTCTGCCGTCCGCCTAGTTAGCTCAGCTGCGCCCATAAGTGATAAAAAATATATTATTTCAGATAATGGTCAAGAAGTACTTGATATGCAGACCAATTTAATTTGGCGGCGTTGCGTGGAAGGAATGTTATGGAATGGACGAACGTGCGTCGATGAAAATGGCTCAGGGCCGACTTTCTTTATGTTTGAAGAAGCACTGCAACACGCAGCCAAGCAAGCTACAAACACCAAAAAAGGATGGCGTCTACCTAATGTTAAAGAAATCACGAGCTTGATGGATTACTCACAACCGGACATGACTATCAATTCAACCATTTTCCCATCTACACCTAACGCACAATCATGGTCATCATCAAGTTATTCTTCTGATGCGTTTTTTAGTTGGATTGTGCATTTTTACTACGGCAAAGTTTATTTTGATTACACCGAAGATAAAGGGGTTGTTCGACTTGTACGTTAATTTAACGCTTTTTCCTCACTTTTAAGTCTTCTTCGTGAAACTTAAAAGTATCATCCTCATTAAAAATTTCAAGAATGATGATTATGTGTCTTTCTTCAATAGTCAGGATGCTTGTCAGTGCTCAAAACAAGGCTTTAAACGTCCATTGAACTCCCAACTAATATAATAGGTGGGTGTGTATCGTTTAATTCTACAAAAGTTATTTGGATACTTGGAACAGTAGGATTGCCTGAACTTAGAGTTCCTGGATTGTTCGGAGCTTGAGCACCTGGATTATTCGTCGCTGGAGCATCTGGATTGTTCGGAGCTGGAGCATCTGGATTGTTTGTAACTGGAGCACCTGGATTGTTCGTCGCTGGAGCATCTGGATTATTCGTCGCTGGAGCACCTGGATTGTTCGGAGCTTGAGCATCTGGATTGTTTGTAACTAGAGCACCTGGATTGTTTGTAACTGGAGCACCTGGATTGTTCGGAGCTTGAGCGCCTGGATTGTTCGGAGCTTGAGCATCTGGATTGTTCGGAGCTGGAGCGCCTGGATTATTCGTTGCTGGAGCACCTGGATTGTTCGGAGCTGGAGCACCTGGATTGTTCGGAGCTGGAGCATCTGGATTATTTGTCGCTGGAGCACCTGGATTGTTTGTAACTGGAGCGCCTGGATTATTCGTCGCTGGAGCATCTGGATTGTTTGTCGCTGGAACACCTGAATTATTCGGAGCTGGAGCACCTGGATTGTTCGTCGCTGGAGCACCTGGATTGTTGGGAGCTGGAGCGCCTGGATTATTTGGATTGTTTGTACCTGGAAGAGGCGGTGCATTTTTAATTGCTTTATCGGCAGCTAGAATATCAGGAACCGATTTAACTGTTTGCACAACATTTTTTTCAATAGCTTGTTCGGCAGTTAATCCTGTCAGTAAATTCACTTGATTTTGAAGTACTTTTTTTGAAGCAACATCATCTTTTATATCGAGTGCCACTGCAATCTGTTGCAATGATTTACCTGCTTCATTCTGCGCAAATTTACTAATCTTATCCATATTTGTAAGCAACGCAAGTGGCTCAGCTGCATTGCTTTTCTTAACAGCATTGATAATGTTATCGGCCGCTCCTTTCAAAACAGCTGTCACGGTATCCGCCATTTTATCAATCTTATCAGTGAAATTAGCTGGATCAAACCTCGGTGGCAGTCCGCTTATTTGCGCTTGTTTATTAACTTCTTTTGCACCATCAACAAGTACTGTTTTCAATAAAGTACTATCACTCAAATTAATCGCGCCATTAGCTGTTTTCACACTATTAACTAACGATTTAATTAACGAATCACTGGCATTTTGTGTTGTTAAATTACCATTATCACCCGCAGCACCTTGCAGCACTCTCCCGGCCGTCACTAAAAAATTAGCAATCTGGGCTGAACTTGACATGATTTGAGTTGCCGTGGTTTGTGTGGAAGGGGTATTATCTGAGTTTACCATTCCTGCAATTGGGTCGTATGATGTCAAATCTATCGTGCTATCAAAACCAAACGCCTCAGCGACTGATTTTTGAGCTTCTGCTGGTGTTTGTTTTGCTTCAATAAACCCTTGCAACATGGTAGTGAGAGGCGTTACAACCGTCGAACCTTCTGGTGCTTTAAGTGTGCCTTCAAAAGGATTTCCCGTTGATAAATCTGTTCCTCCTGAAACTACAAGAGTGCCTTTTGCATTCATAAGCTCAAAATTTCCATATTCGTCTGTGATAGCAGTTGCTTCATCTGCATTCTGAATTCCATCTCCATTTGCATCTGCAAAAACCGTAGCATTTTTTAAATAACCATCTAACGCTTTAGCATTTAATTTATCCGTAAAAACCTGCACTTCAGACGTGGTGTCTTTTGGCGTCATTGACAGAATATCTGTATTAAAATTCAGTTGTGTTGATAGCGTTAACCCAGCAAAATTATTTCCCACTTTATCTGTCAATACCCCAGATGCAAATGTAAGATGATAATTAGTGTTTACAATTAAATCCCTCGCAGGATTAATGGTGACAATTTTATTATTGATCACCACTTGTTTATCATCATCTACAGAAATAGTTTGAACATCACTTCCATTACTAATGACAAAATTTCCACTACCTGTAAAAACATTCTCATCAAAAATAAGAACTAGATTACCTGTATTGGAAAAATAAGAACTCTCGTCAGCAGGCGTTGACCCTTGAAGCAGGGGTTGGAGCGTATCAACGGTTTGACTGTTTTGCGCTCCCACAACATTTTTATTGCCTACCAAATCTGTAAACGCGCCTGTAGCAACAGTAACCGTCATCGATTCGATTGAATTGGGTTTTGGCATAACACTTAATGTAAAATTATTTGTCCCTGTTACAGATTTAAACTCGCCTTTTATTCCCCCCTCAACGGAAATATCGTCAATCGTAAACTCTTTAAGGGGCTCACTACTCGTGAACATATAATGAACTTCGGAATTTATCGTGGTATTTAGATCATCTGAAATCATGAGCGTTGGCGGGACTTTATCCCTCGCGTCAAAAGTGAACGGTGCTTTTGTTGTTAATCCAGAAAAAGCATTATTGGCTAAATCCGTAATAATGCCTTTTGGCGCAGTAAGCGTGTAGATTTTTTCTGCGTTGAGATCGTTGGTAGGATTGATAGTCAGTACATTATTGGTAATGGATACTTGTGGATCGTTAACAGGAATGGTAACACTGGTTGAGCCATCACTGAGGGTGAAATTTCCTTTGCCAATTTTAATCGCTTCTTGAAATGATAAGTGTAGATTATCTTTCGCAGATCCAGCGATAAGATGACTTTCTAAAACAGGAGCTTGCTTATCGCCTATCGTTTTTGTTGTATAAATTAACTCGACTGAATTATTTGAGTTAGACACAGGGGCTAAATCTTTAATCGCCCCAGCAGAAATAGTCAATTTATAGGTGCTATTCGTGTTCAAATCTATCGTGGGATTTAACGTCAGCGTCTTACCTGAAATTTTAACTTGATTGTCTAAAATTGAAATTGTGCGCAAATCCGTATTACTTTCAAGTGTAATATTGCCTATGCCCGCTTGAATTTTTTCATTAAAGGTTAAGACAATATTGGAATTGACAGCAAAATTTGATGAATTAGCTAAGGGACTACTGGTTGCAAGAATCGGCGCAAGGGTATCTACTGTATTAAAATAGTACGTTGTTGCATTGTTAATGCCTGCGTATTTATTGCCACTTAAATCCTCAATAGCGGCAGTGTCAATTTTTACCGAATACAGACTATTGGGTAATAACTTATCCGCAAGGTTTAGCGTGAGTAATTTACCTGTAATAGTGAATTGGGTAGATGAGCTTTGAGTGGATGTTAATGGGATTTTTCTTGTATCCACTCCATTACTTAGCACAATATTTCCTGAGCCGGCTTGAATATCTTCATTGAACATGAAGGTAATAAGCTGATTTAAGGCAATAGCAGATTCGCCTTTTTTAGGATTGACTGAAATCAGCTTAGGGGCGGTTTTGTCATTTTTTGCCATAGCATGCGCTCAAGAAAATAATTAATTTAAGTTGTTACGAATTTATATTCATCGCTAAGGACACTAATTGAAGCTGTTCTTTGGGCTCAAGCGTCTGATTAATCTGTTGTTTCAGTGCAGTATCTACGCTTTCAAGTCCGCGAAAGTACCAGCTAATATGTTTTCTTGCTAGGCGCACACCTGTCCCCGCGCCATAAAACGAATATAGTTTTTCTAAATGTAATGTCAACACATCGTAAATGTCGTTGATTGACGGCTTTTCTATCAAATCACCGTATTCAAGAAAATGGGATACTTGCGCAAATAGCCAAGGATTTCCCTGTGCTGCGCGACCGATCATAATGGCGTCAGCGCCTGTTTTTTCTAAAACAAAACGCGCTTTTTCAGGGCTATCAATATCACCATTGGCAATAAGGGGAATGGATACCGCTTGCTTGACTTGTTTAATGGTGTCGTATTCTGCCAAACCTTCAAATTTACAGGCGCGAGTTCGCCCATGAATAGTCAATGCCGAAATACCGGAATCTTCGGCAATTTTTGCAATCGTGATGGCATTGCGGCTGTCTTTGTCCCAGCCAGTGCGAATTTTAAGGGTCACGGGAACATCGACAGCAAGGACAACCGCATCAAGAATCTGTTTAACCAGTGTTTCATCGCGCAGTAACGCAGAACCAGCCGCTACCGAGCAGACTTTTTTCGCCGGACATCCCATATTGATATCAATAATTTGTGCGCCATTTTGCACATTGATTTTCGCCGCTTGCGCTAAATCTTTGGGATTCGTCCCTAAAATTTGCACAGACCGTACCCCGTTATTTTCACCGTGTTTAGCGCGAAGTAACGTGCCTGTGTTATTGCGTAACATAGGATTTGATGCCACCATCTCAGACACGGTAAGGCCCGCACCAAATTCAGCGCAAATTTCTCGAAAAGGCGCATCACTCACGCCTGCCATTGGCGCAAGAATCAGGTTATTTTTAAGCTGATAAGAACCTATTTGCATAAATTTACCCTCCACTGACGTTAAGCGTAAAGGTCACTGGGCCATCGTTAATTAACGCCACTTGCATATCTGCACCAAATTCGCCAAATTTTACCGTGTGATAGTTTTTCATCGCATAATCTTGCAGATAAGTAAACATTTCTCGACCAAATTCTGGAGGCGCAGCACTCGCAAAACTGGGACGATTTCCTTTATTGGTATTTGCTGCGAGGGTAAATTGCGGTACCAGCAATAAACCACCATCAATATCTCGCAAACTCAAATTCATTTTGTCATTTTCATCGGAAAAAATTCGGTAATTAATCATACGCTCAAAGAGACGTTCCACATTTGAGTGCGTATCGTTTTTTTCAACTGCCACTAAGGCCATGATGCCTTGGCGAATTTCGCCAATAATTTTATTCTCCACACGCACACTGGCCTGCGTTACGCGCTGTATAATCGTTATCATTTTTCAAATAAACTCGGTAAAAAAAATTCACTCACGAGCATAGGCTGTTTCTTTATGCTGTATCGGGTCAGTCTCCCCCATAAAGGCTTCTCAACTGAGAAGGGTGACTGCGCAAGTTTCCATTTGTCAGGCAATATGTGCGATACACCCAGCCATTGACGCTCTAGACTCGGTGAAGAAAATAAAATCTCACCCAATGGACGGGTTCCCAGTTTGGCTAAATTGCCATGCGTTGCCATCAACGTTGCCCGTGGAATAATGGTTCTTGCCAAAATCAGTGGTGTATTGCCACTCAACAGCACCACTTCACGCACTAAACATAAGCGATTTTCAGGCAATTGCAGCCTTTTTCGCTCAGCTAAATAAGGAACGTGCCAACACTCCAATAATACGTGGACACGAACCGTTCCCCATTCATCACGCAGGCGCTGAGTAAGCGAGGTATCTTCATGCAACCAAGACTTCAGCGTACAAGGTAATGCCTGATACTGCACTGATGTGGGGGCGATCCATCGGGGTTCGCGCTGAAATAAATAACTCTTTGGCATGAAAAAAATAGTCAGTCAATAACGCGCTGATAGTAACAAAGAAAAGCCCAATGAGCTACGATCGCTTAATTTTGTTATGATTGTGTAATCTTAAATTTACCCTAACGATAAAATATTACATTCATGTCAAGAAGACCCCGTAAAAAAACATTTTCAGAAATACCCACTCCCGCTACCATTGAATCCTTCACGCACGATGGGCGCGGCGTAGCTCATGTAAACGGTAAAGCCGTATTTATTGATGAAGCACTGCCTGGTGAGCAAGTCGAATTTATCTACACAGACAGCCGCAAAGATTTTGCAGAAGGCAAAGTGGTCAATTTAATCACTCGCGCAGAAAATCGTGTGCAAGCGCCCTGCCCACATTATGGTGTTTGCGGGGGGTGTAGCTTTCAACATGTGAACGTAGAGGCGCAAATTCAAATCAAACAAGATTTATTATGTGAACAATTCAAACGC
This sequence comes from Pseudomonadota bacterium, assembly GCA_039805765.1. Classification (GTDB taxonomy): domain Bacteria; phylum Pseudomonadota; class Gammaproteobacteria; order Methylococcales; family Methylomonadaceae; genus UBA10906. The sequence goes on along the minus strand of JBDLTP010000027.1, from coordinate 53,497 downwards.
ATCGGTAAAGTCGAGATTCCGCCTTTATGGGAGCCACTTGTTGGCGAGCATTGGGGATACCGTCGTAAAGCGCGGATGGGCGTGAAATATGTCGCTAAAAAAGACCGTGTTTTAGTGGGATTCCGTGAGAGACGTAATCCGTTTTTAGCCGAAATTAACAGTTGCGCTGTGATGCATCCCATCGTCGGGACGCGTCTTGTTGAATTGGGCGAGATGATTAAAAGTTTAACGATTCGTGACAAAATCCCCCAAATTGAAGTCGCGATTGGTGACGAAAAATGTGTCCTTGCGGTGCGTGTACTCGAGCCGCCAACCGCTGAAGATAAAGAAAAAATGCGCGAATTTGCGCATGCACACGATATTAGTCTTTGCCTTCAACCTAAAGGCCCTGACACGATAACCCCTCTCGACGGTGAACCCAAAGTGATACTCACCTACGCACTACCCGATCACGGTATTGAGTTTAAATTTCGTCCTGCTATGTTTACGCAAGTTAATTACGGTATCAATCGACAAATGATTAACCGCGTTTTAGACATTATGGCGCTCACCAAAGAAGATAATGTGCTGGACTTATTCTGTGGCTTAGGTAATTTTACACTTCCTCTTGCCAAATATGCCGGTCATGTTGTCGGGATTGAAGGCGATTTACCCCTCGTCAATCATGCAAAAGAAAACGCGCGTCATAATAACATTGAAAATGTCGACTTCTTTGCAGCCGATCTCACGCAAGATATTAGCCAAATGCCTTGGGCCAATGCGCATTATAATAAAATCATGCTCGACCCCTCGCGCGCAGGTGCGTCTGAGATTTTGCATCACTTCAAACGCTGGCAACCAGACACTATTGTTTATGTGTCCTGCAATCCCTCTACGTTAGCAAGAGATGCTGGTATTTTAGTCAATGAACTTGGCTACACACTTGTCAATGCAGGCGTGATGGATATGTTCCCGCACACTGGACACGTTGAATCCATGGCGTTATTTACCAAAACGCAATAAAACTATTTTTATTATTTACAGGTAAAATCAACATAATGCAAAATTCAGATATTACAATTATTGGCGGCGGCGTGATGGGACTTCTCACGGCACGAGAGTTTCTCCATGCTGGCGCAACAGTGACATTACTTGAAAAAAATGAATGCGGTCATGAATCATCATGGGCGGGTGGCGGGATTTTACTGCCTCTTTATCCCTGGAGACAAGCCCCCGCCATTAGCGATTTAGTGATTGAAAGTCTGAAAATTTATCCTGCACTTGCCGCGCAATTGCATACAGATACAGGCATTGATCCAGAGTGGACGCAAAGTGGTTTACTTATTACACAAAATTCACCTGAAGAAGTCAGCCTTGCGCATCAATGGGGTGAAAAACATCATATTCGCCTGCAACAACCTGAAGATGATTGTTTTTTAGGATTAAATGTCGAGCCAAAGGCACCGATTTTATTGCCTGACATTGCTCAAATTCGCAATCCACGCTTGCTTGAAGCTTTAAAACACGATGTACTGGCAAAAGGCCTTCATCTTATTGAACATTGTGATATTACGCATTTCACGCTCGAGCAGCAAAAACTTCATGATATCCACACAAACCACGGCAGGTTTCCACTGCATCAAGTGGTTCTCACCGCTGGCGCGTGGACACGCTCTATTTTTCAACAATACCTCATTGGCGTGGTTGATGCGCCCGACATTTTTCCCGCGAAAGGCCAAATGCTCCTATTTGATGCCCCTGCTCAAACGTTAAAACATATTGTGTTGCACGGTGATCATTATTTAATTCCAAGACGTGACGGTAAAATTCTTGCTGGTAGCACAGTGGAATTGAATGTATTTCATAAGGACGTGACCGTTGAAGCACATGAGGAAATCTTTAACTTTGCAACGAGTTTGCTACCGTCCTTAAAAGATGCGCCAATGATTAAACATTGGGCAGGACTGCGCCCAGCAACCAAAGACGGTGTCCCCTATATTGGCTTTCACCCCGAAATCACCAATTTAAGCATCAATGCAGGACATTTCAGAAACGGCTTAACCATGGCGCCCGCATCCGCACAATTACTCGCTGATATCGTGTTAAATCGTCGGACAGTAATTGCTCCACAGGCCTATCAATTCTTTAAACATTTACCTAAAAACGCGCTATGAATCCATACTCATTAATTCGCCCCTTACTTTTTTCTGTTGACCCCGAAACCGCGCATGATATAACAATCAAAACATTAAGCGCTGCGCAAGGGGCGCTCAACGCGCTACATCCTAAAATTGCGGATAAACCTGTACACATTATGGGTTTAACGTTTAAAAACCCAGTAGGATTGGCGGCGGGACTTGATAAAAATGGCGATTGTTTAGACGGATTTGCCGCATTAGGCTTTGGCTTTTTAGAAATAGGCACCCTCACGCCACGCCCACAAGACGGAAATCCTAAGCCACGTTTATTTCGCTTAGTCGAACATGAAGCGATTATTAACCGCATGGGCTTTAATAATAAAGGCATCGATTATTTTCTCGAGCAAGTCGCTCGCAGTCATTATGCCGGCATTTTAGGGGTCAACATTGGCAAAAATGCCGACACGCCTATTGAAAACGCGCTGGATGATTATTTAATTTGTCTACGCAAAGCCTATAGTGTGGCGAGTTATATCACGCTTAATATTTCTTCTCCTAACACAAAAAATCTACGTCAACTTCAACAAGGTGATGAGTTACGCCATTTAATTTCATCCGTCAAAGACGAGCAGCTAAAACTGCAAGTCGAGCATGGGCGTTATGTTCCGCTGGTGCTCAAAATCGCACCTGATTTAACCGCGAGTGAAGTCAAACATATTGCTAATTTGTTGCTTGAGTTTTCAATCGATGGCGTGATTGCGAGCAATACCACTATTTCTCGCCCTGAGGTTGGAAAACATATCAATGCACATGAAATGGGCGGCCTTAGTGGTGCGCCACTCAAAGACATGTCTACGCAAATTGTGCGCCAGCTCGCACAAGAATTAAACGGTCAAATTCCCATTATTGCCGTGGGAGGAATTTTGAGTGCAAGTGATGCACAGGAAAAATTTGAAGCGGGTGCCAGTTTAGTGCAACTTTACACGGGACTGATTTATCGTGGCGCAACGCTTATTGCTGACATTGTAAACAGTCGTTAAATTTCTTCCTTGACGTTCCCATGCTTAGCGTGGGAGCGTGTATAAATCCCTCGTAACAAAATTAATATTCACTTTATTCCTTGAAAAAAAGAAACCCGCCCATAAATCTGTAGCAATTCATTTTTATTGTTCATTTTTTATTGAAGGAAAAAACAGTGACAACAGCAGCACACAAAGAAACTTTAGGCTTTCAAACAGAAGTTAAACATTTACTGCATTTAATGATTCATTCGCTCTATAGCAATAAAGAAATTTTCTTGCGCGAATTAATTTCAAATGCGTCTGACGCAGCAGATAAATTACGCTTTGAAGCGTTATCAAATGAAAGTTTGTATGAAGGCGACAGCGATTTAAAAATCCGTTTAGAATTTGACGCGGCAAAGCGCACCGTCACCATTATCGATAACGGTATTGGTATGACACGCGCAGAAGTGCAAGAGCACATCGGCACCATCGCAAAATCGGGTACGAAACAGTTTTTTGAAGCACTCACCGGTGAGCAAGCAAAAGACAGCGAGTTAATTGGTCAATTCGGTGTTGGTTTCTATTCTGCCTTTATTATTGCAGATAAAGTGACGCTCACCACACGTAAAGCCGGCTCAAGTGAAGGTACGCGCTGGGAATCTGCTGGTGAAGGCGAATATACCATTGAGAGTATTGATAAAGCGGGACGCGGCACCGAAATCGTATTACATCTTAAAGAAGGTGAAGATGAATTTTTAGATGGCTGGAAACTACGCTCTATCGTTCGTAAATTCTCCGATCATATTTCATTGCCCATTGTCATGGACAAAGAAGTGCATGCGCACGAAGACGAAAGCGACGATGAAAATGCAGAAAAAGCGGCGCCCCAAATTGTCGAAGAAACCGTTAACAGTGCCGCCGCACTTTGGACAAAATCACGTCAAGAAATCTCAGACGAGGATTACAATCAATTCTACAAACACGTCGCCCATGATTTCCAAGATCCCCTCACCCACGTTCACAGCAAAGTGGAAGGCTCAAACGAATATACTTTATTACTTTATGTGCCAGGTCGTGCGCCATTTGATTTGTGGGATAAAGACGCGAAACATGGCGTAAAACTCTATGTTCGTAAAGTCTTCATTATGGACGACGCCGATCAATTGATGCCGCGTTATTTGCGTTTTGTTCGCGGGATTATTGATTCAACCTCGCTACCACTCAACGTATCACGCGAAATTTTGCAACAAGGCAAACAAATCAACACCATCAAATCTGGTGCGGTGAAAAAAGTGCTTGGTATGCTGGAAAACCTTGCGAAAAACGAACCCGAAAAATACGCGACATTCTGGTCACAATTTGGCACCGTCATGAAAGAAGCGCCCATTGAAGACAATGCTAATAAAGAGCGCGTGGCAAAATTGATGCGTTTTGCGTCAACGCATAATGAGAGCGATAAGCAAGACGTCAGCCTTGAAGATTACATTAGCCGGATGCAAGAAGGTCAAGACAAAATTTATTATGTCACGGCTGAAAGTTATTCTGCGGCGAAAAATAGTCCACATTTGGAAATTTTCCGCAAAAAAGGCATTGAAGTGTTATTACTTTCTGACCGAATCGATGAATGGTTGGTGTCACACTTAGATGAATTTGAAGATAAACATCTTCAATCTGTAGCAAAAGGCGATTTAGATTTAGGCGCAACAGAAACCGAAGAAGAAAAAGCGGCGCAAGAAGAAGTGAGTAAAGACTTTGAATCGGTTATCAATCAAATTAAAGAAGTCCTTGGCGACAAAGTCAGCGAAGTGCGTTTGAGTCACCGTTTAACACTTTCACCTGCCTGCGTGGTTGCTGACGTTTATGGTATGAGTTTGCACATGGAGCGCATTATGAAAGATGCGGGACAAATGTTTGGTGGCATGGGCGGTAAAAAACCGATTTTTGAAATTAACCCTGATCACGGCTTAGTGCAACGTTTAAAAACCGAGCAAGACGATACCCGTTTTGCGGATTTAACACACATCCTCTTCGATCAAGCGATTTTAAGCGAAGGCGGACATTTAGAAAACCCAGCGGAATTCGTGCATAAACTCAATGATTTATTGCAAGGCTTGTTGAAATAAGCTCCGCTCGTTTTAAATTCAAAAAGGCTAGAGCAATCTAGCCTTTTTTGTATTCGCTATGACACGTTTGCATTAAGCCATCTTAAATCTGCTCACAAAAGTGCGTCATCACCTCAACTTAGTACAACAAATCTGAAGCAGTCGGTGGCAAGATGCCGTAACCTCGGATGGTAAGCGAGCTGCCCGCCCCAATCGCGCAATAATCTTGGCTAAGCAAATCACGACCAAACGCAGACGTACTCAAACCAATTAACACACCACTCAAATCCATTTGCGGTGAGGTCACATTCACCGTTCCGCTTAATCCAAATTTTGATGCCGCTTGAATAATATTAAATCCCGGTACCGTATTTTTCCATGGAAGAGGAATATCACCGCCTTGAATTAATTGACTTTGACTTCCAATAAGTGATTTCACATCAATAAATACATCGCCACCACGACCGCTGTCAGCATTAGCTTGTACCATACCATTATCAAGAATCAACGCGGGCGTTGACACGGTAATATCCCCACCATTGCCAATGGATGATTTGACTGTTGTCGTAATTGAAGATTGTATCAAATCCATATAATTGCCTGTATCCAGACGAATAGCGCCACCATTTCCAGAGGCAGCTTCGGTACTAATTGAACTCAATTGCATTTGCAATACGTTTGCGATATGCAGCGTGATATTACTTGCATCCGCATTTTCAGTGGATTGAGCATTAATGACCGACTTGCCTTCGAGTGTAAGCTTTGGCGTTGTAATATCAATTTGCCTAAAGGGGATGTCTTCGCCATTAGGCACTTTGCCGCGATTTTGGATGCTAATTTGCGCGTCATTACTTAAATTTATTGTATGATTTGCCACGATGTGAATATTACCAATTTGGCCTGTACTTTCAGGACTTGCCGCTGACGCAATCCCCGCTAAATATTGACTATTTTTGGCATCGATAGTGATATCATCCGCTTGAATGAATAAATTGCCCGCTTTGCCACTTCCACGCGTATTTGTCGTAATACGCCCTGCATTTTCAATATTGATTGTCGATGCCGTCACGTCCACCGTGCCTGCATTGCCTTTTCCGTAATACGTATTTGACGCAATCCCCGTATAAATAGCACTATTATTGCCATTTATATGTAAATTACCCGCAACAATCGTCACGTCTCCGGCATTACCGTCTGCCGTCGTATTCGACGCAATGCGCCCTGTTTCTGTTAGCGCGAGTGAGCTGGCAATGACGTTCACATTACCTGCATTGCCGCTTCCAAACGTATTAGATGATATCCCCGTAAAGGCAGAATCAGCTGCGCCTTTTCCATTAATATCAATCGTATTAGCTTGTATTTGAACTGTGCCCGCATTGCCAAAGCCAAAACTGTTCGACCCTATTCCACCCGCATTATTAATTACTAAATCGTAGGCTTTAACATCAACTAAACCCGCATTCCCCGTAGCAGAGGAATTGGTACTTGAATCAATGCCTGTTGGAATCAATAAATTATTTTGACCATCAATGTGCAGGGTATTCACTTTTACGTTGACCGCCCCAGCGTTACCCGTGCTAGAGGTTGCTGAGCTGATTGCCCCGCCATTGATTAAGTTAATAGCGTTTGCCAAAACAACGATGTTGCCGGCTTGACCACTACTATTAGGATTTGCTCTTGATCCTATCCCCGTTGATCCAAACGTATTATTTTTTCCATCAATGGTTAATGCGTCAGCCACCACATTGACTGAATTAGCGTCACCCGCGCCAAATGTACTTGAGTTCATTTCCGCGCCACCTTGAATAGTCAACGTGCCTGCTTTTACATTTACTTGTCCTGCCTGACCTGTACTTCTTGCATTGGCTGCGATACCCGTAAATGTATTTAAGTTTTTGCCATCCAACGTAACGTTTTTCGCATTCATGGTGATAATACCCCCGCGCCCCTCTGCATTACTATTCGCCGAAAGTAAACTGCCATTTTGAATAGATACGTTCTCTGCGTCATGAATAAACACCTGCCCACCTTTGCCCGCGCCATTTGAATCTGCTGAGATTTGCGTTGAGTCAATAAGATGAATATTTTTGGCATTAATATCAATATCACCTGCATTAGCGATACCCGACGTATCCGTTAAAATTTTAGACGATGCGGCATCCATGTTTGTAGCCGTCAATATCACATTGCCTTCTTTTGCAGACAGTTGAGCATGATTGAAGGTTATTTTTTCCGCCGCTAAATCCAATGTTTGTTTATTATTAACACTCAGCACCGCCCTATCCGCACTGAGCATGCCATTATTTGCCAAAGTCGCCGTCGTTAAACCAAAATTTTCAGGCGCACTAATACTCAAGCTATTCGCCTGAGAGGCCATCGTGTAATGAGTACCGTCAACAAAACGCAGTGAATCAACCGCGCCCGCATGAAACGCTGCAGGCACATCAATCTTTGCCTCAGCGCCAAAAATAATGCCCGTTGGATTAATAAAATAAAAATTCGCATTACCAACTTCAGAGCGAAGCAACCCGTTAAGCGTCGACACCTCACCACCTGTCACTCGCGTAATCACATTGAGAAGGGTATTTGGCCCTGTGAAGGTCGCACTTTCACCACTATTAATGTTAAATGTTTTAAAACTATGAAAAAGATTGGCATCCTTTATTGTGCCAAGCGTTGCTGGAACGCTGAATTGGCCGCTCAATGTTTGAATCGCCCCCATGCTCCCATCTGTTATCGCTTGCGCGTAAATAACATTCGATGAAAGCAACGCGGTTAACGTTAAAAAAGTACGATATGTTGTCATAACCAGTTCCCAACCAAAATAAAGGGCGACCAATAAAAAGGATTTTTCATATCGGTTTCTTTGAGTAAAACCAGTTGCGCTTGTTGGAGTGCTTTAACCTTAGTCATCTTTTTTTCCGTTAAATTGCGATAAAAGTGTGTCATTAGGTTAAATGCGGCTTCATCTGAAATTGGCCAAAGTGTCCCCATCGCGCTACGGGCATGTGATTTGAGCGCCACCCCAGCAAAACCAAGTGGCGCTCTGTCATCCCCTTCTGCTGTTTGACAAGCACTTAATGTGAGCAGTTCGATCGGTTCTTTTTCGAATTTATCTGACTTAAGTAACATTTCAAGATCATCAATATGAAGTAAATCATCATAAGACATTAAGAAGCTATTTTCTGCATTCGAGCCAAAAACACCGTGTGAGGCGATATGAACAATAGCGTAAGGCGACAACATAACTTCTTCTTTAAAATGTGCAAGCGTAAAACTATTGTCGAGCAATAATTTATTAACCCCAAGTTGCTGGCTTAACGCGTTGACCTCTTGTTTCACACCGGGTAATTTTAATTGCTCTTTCACGCCAGCAATAAACTCAGCTGAACGCATCAACTCCGCCACATTTCCATTATTTTTACGCACTAATTCACGCAACCCACGACCTTTTTCTGACAAATTACGTGAATTCTCTGGCTGCTTTGAGTCCGTTTCTGCTGGGGCGCCTTGCGTATCTGCATTATCATCAAGATGAATAAAACTGCTCACAACCGGCGCAGGTAATTTTTCAACAACGCCCCCTGGATTACTCATGCCCAAAATAAGTGTAGCGTAAGTTTTGCGTTGAAACGGCTTTGGATCAAACAACGTTAATCCTGGTGAGGTGGCTACCGCATATTTTTCAATTAAATATTTTTTGCCATCAAATAACGCTGACATGGGCAATAAACGCAATGCACCATCTGGCACAAATACTAAGGTTTCAATACCTTGCTCTTTTAACAAAGCTTCTTCAGGCGACACTAACCAATTATAGAGTTTAGGCATATTCGCGGGCACTTTATTGCGCAGATTACGCGCTATTTTCTGGACTTGGGTATTGAGCGCTAAGGCCTCTACTGGCACGACAAATTGTGACAATCCTTTTTTAGTTCCCACTAAAATCTCTAAACGTTGCGGCAGAATAATGGGGTAAATAATGGCGGTTTTATCATCCATTTCCTCAATATTTGCATGACGTGCACTTTCAACCGTACAGCGTCCGCCTAAAAAATCCTCAAGCTCAGTTTGCTTAATAAGTTCAACCGTATCACGAGCTGTTTTTAAATGCTTTTGTTGAATGTCGCCCGTTTCTTGTTTCGCTTGCTGTAGCAATAAATCCGCAAGTCCTAAATAAACGGGTTCGAGCGTTTCACGAAAAGAAGATTTGCCATTTTGATAATCAACGGGAATGTCTTGGCGAATGATTTCAAGATGTTCAACCGCGCGCTGATAAGCACTGCGAGCAGATTCTATTTGCTGAAGTTGCCTGAGCAATCGGCCTTGTCGCCACTCTAACGTGAATAATAAATCACGCTCTTGGCTATTTTGCATGAGCGCTAACGCTTGCCACGTCAAGCGCAGGGAATCGTCAACGCGTTTTTGATCTTCATAAAGTGAGGCGAGAGCATTCAGGCTCTCAGCTTGCAAACGTGATGATTGCGAAAAAGTGACACTTAACGTTCTCGCATGCTCAAATACCTCATACGCAAGTGATAAACCCTCATCGCCTAAAGAATGGGCTTGTTCGCCTAAATTGAGCGACAGCCGAATTGCCTCTTCAGAAGCCGCCATTTTGTCTAATTCAATGCGTATATTCTTTAACGCATCTAAATGCCCAGAAGGCGCAAGTCCACGCGCTGAATTGAGTTTGATACGCAAAGCCAACGCATGATCGTCGCCAGCGAGTTTTGCGGCTTGGGTGTAGTAATCATTCGCCAGGTTGCTATCATGCTGGGCGCTATAAAGATTTCCGAGCCAATTCGCGTAAATGGCTTTTTGACTATCTTGCGAGGTTTGATAAGCTTGCTCAAGTAACGGTTTCGCCTCACTGTAGCGATGAAGTCGAGCATAAATCGCCCCTAATTCACCCGCTGCTTTCGCTTGTTGCTTAGGTGTTTGCGCAACTAACTGTGCTTGGAGCAAATTTTGCTCTGCTTGATGAATTAAGCCCTGTTGTTTACAGGCAAGTCCATCCTGTAAATTTGCATCAAAATTAGTAGCTTGCGCTGCATTGGCAAATCCTAATGCAATACTTAACGTTAACGAAAGTGGTTTAATTAATTTTTTCATCAGAAAGCGTCCAGTTTGACTTGGAAATGAATTCCTTCATCTTGAAGATTCGTATGTTGACGACTTTGTGGCGCATTGATTTTATGTGCCCAATAAAATTCGGCATTCAACTGAGCAAATTTCCAATTAAGTCCCACCCCCGTTGAATGTAAATAATTCGCTGATTCGTTTTGATTCCATGCACTGCCATAATCCATAAAAGGCATTAAAGTCAGTCGATGCGACGAGTTTATGTCACCCAATATAGGATAATGAAACTCTACACTGGTATTAAAACCTTCATCACGCACAAGTTCGTTTTCTCTATATCCTCGAACCGTATTCACCCCACCAACCGCCATACGCTCAAGCGGTAAAAGCGCTTGATTACTCAGTTGAACATTACCGCGCAAAACCACTTGTGAACCATTATCAAAGACTTGATGTGCATATTGCCCCTGCCCTAACCATGCAAAAAATTCACTACTTGGTTTTTGATTATTCTGCACAGTCGATCCTAAAGCGTTAAGTCCGACACTAAACGTTGAGCGTAGTGCCAAGACTTGTTTTTCCATGCGCTCAATATGCTCTTGATAAAACCGAACAACCGTTGCTTGCGTATGTCCACCCTCAACGCCTGGCACAAATGAATAAGGTCGCCCAAGTAAGGTAGTATCATTTTCGCGCAGTGCAAAACTTGTCCCAATGGTTAACTTTCGTTTTAAACTCTCAATCACAGGATGACTCATACCCGCTTCAAGATTGTGCACTTGGCTTGTGATATCGAGTCTTTCATTTGTACTTTCAATGACCGATGAATCACCTTCGGTAAAATTAAAATACACTTGCGTCCCTTGATCAAAAACTGGAACGCGCCACCCACCGCTATACAGTAGAGATCCGCCGCTGCCTTGAAAGGTAAAATCGAGCATATCGCCAAGACCCGTCAAATTTCGAACCCAACTACTCACCCCCCCACCTTCTGCACCAATGGACGGTGGACGATAGTTATTACTAAATAGCGTCATTTGATAAGGTCGCGAACGTGTCACATCCACGTCAAGTACGCTACTATTGGAGTGTGCGCTAGGAAGTAAACTCCCTTTCATATTGGAAATAAGCGGATCCACGAGCAATAATTGAAACTTTTCCTGTAGCTCAGTGACATTTAACGGCCCATCGATTAAAAGTCTATTTTTAATATAACCTTCGCGTAAATGTCCTTGTCCATGAATAATGATGTCATCGAGTTTCCCTTCAACAATATCGATGTGAAGGGCACCCTGTTGCAGTGCATCCTTGGAAATTCGAGCACCTGAATTGATATAGCCATGCGCAATATAATAGCGCGTTATTTGTTGACGCAACTCTTCAAGCTCATCAATGCGAATCTCATGGCCTGTAAATGGCTGTGCAATGTCTTGCAGTGTTTTTTCATCAAAAACTGTATTCCCCGTAAATATATATCGCTCGATAAAAACTTTTTCTCGATGAGACGCAGATGTGTTTGGACTGGCTAGGTTAGGAAGCGTGAATCCGGGTTTTTCGGTCAAATAGGCGGGGCGTTCCGGTGGTGTTGCACTGGGAAGATCCGTTGACTCTGCGCCACCAACTGCCCATGCGTTTGAGGTTAACAAAAAAGTAAATAAAATGAATTCACAATTTCTTTTTGATTTTTTTATCATTTTAAAGCCCTACTATATCGATTGAGTCAAGACTTCTAACCCCAGAAAATTGAATAATATTGCTTATCTCGCCAGCATAGTTCTCAGTGACTAAATAACCATCTCTATCGTTCGTAGTGCCTGCATTACCATCTCTATCAATCACACCAAAATAGAAAAGTTTTTTTCCTTCAGTTTTATCTATCGTATCAAATGCGTCGAGCAAAGTGGCTAAATCCGAAACAACCGATGTTTGACTAACAAACTGTATATCGCTAATAGGAATACCAAAACCAATTTTGTCTGATTTACTCACAAAATCAGTAATAACGTCTGTTACAGTTGAACTAGATATTGATTGAGAACCTAAATTGAATACAAAGGCATCATTGCCAATGCCACCACTAATTGAATCTAAACCATCTCCACCTTGAAGCCGATCTGAACCATCTCCCCCATCTATCGAGTCGTTTCCTTGATTTCCAAATATAAAATCGTCACCAGCTCCACCACTGATTGAATCATCGCCATCTCCTCCTTGAATCGAGTCGTTTCCTTGATTTCCAAATATAAAATCGTCACCGAGTTCACCAAAAATTAAATCAGCGCCATCTCCCCCTCGAATATCGTCAGAACCAGCTCCTCCCATCATTGAATCGTCGCCATCTCCTCCTTGAACATCGTCAGAACCTTCACCCCCCATCAAAGTATCATTGCCTTGATCGCCCGATAGAATATCATCTCCGAGTTCACCACTGATTGAATCAGCGCCATCTCCTCCTCGAATATCGTCAGAACCTTCACCTCCCATCAAAGTATCATTGCCTTGATCGCCCGATAGAATATCATCTCCGAGTTCACCACTGATTGAATCATCGCCATATCCTCCTTGAATCCGATCTGAATCATCTCCCCCATCTATCGAGTCGTTTCCTTGATTTCCAAATATAAAATCTTCACCTGCTCCACCACTAATTAAATCATCGCCATCTCCTCCTTCAATATCGTCAGAACCTTCACCCCCCATCAAAGTATCATTGCCTTTATCGCCCGATAGAAAATCATCTCCGAGTTCACCACTGATTGAATCAGCGCCATCTCCACCTTGAATCCGATCTGAACCATCTCCCCCATCTATCGAGTCGTTTCCTTGATTTCCAAATATAAAATCGTCACCAGCAGTTCCACCAGTAATTGAATCGCCTGAAGATGTGCCAACCATAAAATCATTGTTAGCTGTCCCTGTAATAGAATTATTAAAAATGAATAATTGTTGCTTATTTACATCCTTTAATTTTTCGATAACAGGTGCACTCAAAAATTGTCCTTGAATAGTTACCGAACCTTTTAATGTGTCTAATTGATAGAATGACACCACCAAATCATTTTCACTTCGGTAGACATTCGTATCAACGCTTCCATCAATTCGATATTCTGCACTTATAAAATCAATTTCATCATTACCTGAAGAATCCGTAATTATGTCATTGCCCGTTAGACCTTCTTTAACGAGATAGATATCATTCCCATCACCACCTTCTAATGTATCATTGCCTCGATCACCCGATAAAAAATCGTCTCCCGCTCCACCACTAATTGAATCCGAACCTTCTCCACCTTGAATATGGTCTGAGCCATCTCCTCCAATTAAAGTATCATTAAAGTTGGAACCTTCGACACCTTCAATTTGATAAAGAACATCGTTACCTGCACCTCCTGTTACTGAACCAGCACCCGTAACTAATATCACTGAAACCGCGCTAGGTGAATTATGGTAACTAACAATATCTCCTCCCCATTGACTATTTTCTCCTCCATCTATCGTATCGTCACCTGCTCCACCGCTAATTGAATCATCGCCTGCCCCTCCTTGAATCTTATCTGAGCCAGAACTCCCAATCAACGAATCATTGAAATCAGAGCCTTCAACTCCTTCAATATTGAAAAGTGTATCCGTATTCCCCCAATTATCAGTTGCGATACCAGTGGACAAATCAACTTGGACACCATGATTTGTAATTGGTGAAGGTGAAGTCAGTAGCGGATTAAATGCACTGTCAAAACCATCATCTAAATAACTCACTGTATCAAAGCCATCACCGCCCTTAATCGTATCATTCCCACTGCCGCCCACCAGATAGTCATTTAAATTTCCACCCACTAATGAATCATTACCTTTTCGACCAAAAGCATCTCCATTTTGCCCATTTTTAAGGAGAATCGTGTCATCAAAATAACTACCATGTATACCTTCAATATTGTAAAAATGGGAGACATGATAAAAATAAACATCTGCGATTTGCATGGAATCAGCAGTTTCACCTGTCCCGATTGTTGGAAAAATAATCTTATAAGAAGGATAAGCAGTGGCATTATTAAAATTATAATAATCACTCGTTGTCAGATTAGTACTTGGTAAAGTAATGTTTTGATTACTAATCAAAACACCAGTTGGATTACTTGCATCAATTCCATAAAGTGAAAAACTCGTTGGATTTCTTCCTGACCAGCTGGATGAATCGCCAGCTGTCGTCAATTTGATAGCATTGATAATGGATGAATTGGGAAAAGAAACCGTGAAACCTGTATTGATTTTATTATAATTCAAATATTTTGTAGTAGCATTTCCATCGATTGCTTTATCAGCGGTTTGATCAGGAGGGGAATTGCCAGGAGTAGCCATAATGGACGCTGGATTAGGCAAAACAAAAACAGTACTTAAATCTACAAAAATACCTGCTTGCAACTCTTCATAACTCACAACATCGTGACCATTACCTCCATCAACGGTATCGTCACCTCCACTCAGTTTGAAAACGTTATCCTGTGAATTACCTCTTAAATTATCACTGGAATGTGAATCGTAGATATGTTCAATATTAATTAATGTATCATTCCCATCACCACCATTGGCTGAACCTGTAACTGACTCTTCACCTAATGTAACATTCACTGCACTAGATGATTGACGATAATCCACAATATCACCCCATTGCCCGTCAGCACCACCATCGATTATATCGTCACCTTGTCCACCATCGAGTCGATCACCATCGTTACCTCCCAGTAAAGTGTCGATGCCAACACCACCTAAAAGAGCATCAGCGCCACTTCCACCAATTAAAGAATCATTTCCTAAACCACCCACTAACAAGTCATCGCCATAAGAACCGGTAATAGTATCGTCACCAGATGTACCAGTAAGATTATCATCACCTGAGTTACCATTAATCGTTCTTGCCGCTAAGTCTGCAATACGTGCTTTTTCGGCTGCGATTCGTGCGTCATTTATGGCCTTTTGCTCGGCTGCTGCTCTTTCAATGGCGGCTTGCTCGGCGGCGATTCGTGCGTCATTTAGGGCTTTTTGCTCTGCAGCTGCTTTTTCAATGGCGGCTTGCTCGGCGGCGATTCGTGCGTCATTTACGGCTTTTTGCTCCGCGGCGGCTTTTTCAATGGCGGCTTGCTCGGCGGCGATTCGCGCTTCGTTTAGGGCTTTTTGCTCCGCCGCTGCTTTTTCAATCGCAGCTTGCTCGGCGGCGATTCGTGCGTCATTTACGGCTTTTTGCTCCGCCGCTGCTTTTTCAATCGCAGCTTGCTCGGCGGCAATTCGTGCGTCATTTAGGGCTTTTTGCTCCGCCGCTGCTTGTTCAATTGCGGCTTGCTCGGCGGCAATTCGGGCATCCTCAAAGGCTTTTTGCTCCGCCGCCGCTTGCTCAATCGCAGCTTGCTCGGCGGCGATTCGGGCATCTTCAATGACTTTTTGCTCCGCCGCTGCTTTTTCAATCGCGGCTTGCTCGGCAGCAATTCGGGCATCTTCAATGGCTTTTTGCTCCGCTGCTGCTTTTTCAATGGCGGCTTGCTCAGCGGCGATTCGAGCATCTTCAATGGCTTTTTGCTCCGCCGCTGCTTTTTCAATGGCGGCTTGCTCGGCGGCGATTCGAGCATCTTCAATGGCTTTTTGCTCTGCTGCATCTGCCGCATCTGCTGCGACAACCTCGCCAACAGATTTCAATGTATCAACAACAACATCTTGAATCGCTTTCGTTGCGGCATCACCGGTAAACGCATCCTTTTGTGCTTTTAATAGCGCGTCAATTTCATTTGGATTTTTAATGTCAATTTGATCAGCCACCTCTTGTAATGACTGACCCACATCATTTTGAACAAACGAGCTCACCTTATCCAAATTACCCAATAAGGCAAGACCATCGCCCTCTGTACTGTTCGCTAGAGCCGCTGAAATGTTATCTGCGGCTGATTTCAACACTTCTGTCAAAGTTGCTGATAATTTATCCATTTTTGCGATAAAATTTTCAGCGTCAAAATTAGGTACATCCTCGCTGGATGCGTTTTTTTGCACTTCCTTGGCGCTATCAACAATGACTGTATTCAATAACGTCGCATCGGCTAAATCAATTTTTCCATCACCGGTGCTTTCAGCTTGTGAAATTGCGGTAACTAACGATTTTATCAACGCGTCACTGGCATTACCTTGCGATAAATTATCACTACCGCCAGCCGCCCCTTGCAGAACCTGACTTGTCGTAACAAGAAAATTCGCAATTTGAGCCGAACTTGCCATAATTTGTGCAGCAATCGATTGTGTTTCGCTAGAAGTTCCCGTTTTAACGATTTCAGCAATCGGATCGTAAGTGGTTAAGTCGAGTTTTTCCGAATCAAATCCAAAGGCCTTGGCGACTGATTTTTCCGCTTGCGCTGGCGATTGACCTGCATCAATGAAGCCTTGTTGTACAGTGGTCAGCGGAGTCACGACGCTTGAGCCTTCTGGCGCTCGAAGTGTTCCAGAAAAAGGTTTTCCTGTTGATAAATCAATTCCGCCCGAAAGAACCAAACTTCCTTCGGGATCATTTAATTCAAAATTTCCATATTCATCTGTAATTGCGCTGGCTTCACCAGGATCTTGAATACCATTACCATCTTTATCCGCAAAAACAGTTGCCCCTTTTAAATAGCCATCAAGCGCTTTTGCTTTGAGTTTATCGACAAAAGTTTGAGTTTGTCCGGCTGTATCTTTGATTGGGGTTGGTGCCGGTTGTGTTTTAAGTGTAAATTGCGTCGGTAATGTTAAACCTGCAAAGGCATTACCTGATTTATCCAAAACAACCCCCTCAGCGAAGGTGATGTTGTACTGCGTGTTTTCCACTAAATCTTTAGTGGGATTTAATGTAAGCACTTTATTATTAATGAATACTTGAGTGGCATCTTTGACAGAGATAGTTTGCGAATCAACGCCGTTACTAATGATGAAATCGCCACTTCCTGCTGTGATATTTTCATTGAAAAATAAAATAATATTACTATTTTTAGCCACATCAATACTCAAATTAGCGGGCGATGTATTTAGCAACGTTGGCGCGAGCGTATCAACGGCTTGACTGGCTTTTTCGGAGGCAATATTGCCATTACCGGCAAAATCAGTGAATTTCCCTGACGCAACCTCAACGTTAATAGGCGTGATTGAATTCGCATTCGGCAATACATTTAAACTATATATCGTCGAATTTAAAGCCTTAAATACGCCTTTTTCAGCGCCTGTTACGGTAATAATGTCAGCACTAAAAGTTTGACTAGCCTCACTAAGGGTGAATGTGTATGTCACCGCACTATTAAGAGACACGAGCTTTTCTGCTGAAATAATCACCGTCGGCGCAACTGTATCTACCGCCTGACTATTCTGCTGTGCAGCAACATTATCATTACCCACTAAATCAGTGAATACTTTCGCTACCACATTTACTGTGACAGGTATCAATGAATCAATTTCGGGGGTCACAAGCAAATTGTATATCGTGGGACTTAACTCCAAAAATTGCCCCTTAGTTCCCCCTGTGACAAGAATATCGGCTGACGTAAAATTATTACTCGCCTCACTGAGTGTAAACGTATAAAGAATTGAACTATTCGTTAACGCACTTTTATCATCGGTAATGCTCAACGTAGGACTGGTTTTATCATGCGTATCAAACGTAAAAGCATTTTTTGCACTTACCCCCGCAAATGCGTTTCCGACTACATCAGTCAAAATTCCTTTCGGTGAAATGAGGGTATAAATTTTTTCAGGATTGAGATTTTGCGAAGGATTTATTGTTAATACATTATTTTGAATCGACACTTGTTTCGTATCCGAAACCGCAATAACAATCTGCGTTGTGCCGTCATCTAATGTAAAATTTCCTTTACCTAGTTTAATTGGTTCTTGAAAAATGAGTTGCAGATTATCACTCACCTCACCCTTGCCCGAATACTTTTGTAAAACAGGGACTTGTTTATCCCCATTGACAAGCGTCTTGAAACTTAAATCAATAGCCGATATTGCATTAGGTTTTAACGCGGTATCGTTAATTGCGCCTGCCTCTAAATGCAAGGCATAAGCGCTATTTACATTAAAATCGGCAGACGGATTAAATGTGAGTGTATTACCCGAAATGGTGATTTGTTTGTCGCTAATGGGAAGGGAGCGTACATCGTTTTCGGCTACAAGGGTAATATTCCCCTTGCCCGCTTGAATTTTTTCACTGAACGTTAAAACGATATTGTCGCTAGGTGCGATGCCGTTTTGCTTAATTGTAGAACTGCTCTTTAATAAAACAGGCGGGAGTGTGTCGACCGTATCAAAAGAAAACGTTGTTGCTTTGTCAATTCCAGCATAGTAATTACCACTTAAATCCGCAATGGCCGTACTATCAATTTTGACACTGTAATGATTATTTGGAAGAAGATCTCGAGCAGGGTTTATAACAAGGGTTTTGCCAATGATTGCATATTGGTTAAGCGCGGAATCCATGGAAATCGTTTGCTCGTCTCCTTTGCCATTGCTAATAAGAATATTTCCTGTCCCAACTTGAATATTTTCATTGAATATCAAGACTAAATTTTGATTGATTGCAACTGCATTTCCCCCTTTTTTTGGTGTAGTCACCATAAGAGAGGGAGCAACTTTATCTTTGCTTGCCATCTGTTTTTAAACCCAAATATAGAAAACTAATCTCTAAAAATTCATTGAGATGCCCTAAAAAATTACCCCTACGCAAACAACTTCTCTCAACAGTCATTATCTTTTAACTGTATGATTTTGATTTATATGCTAAATTTAGGATAGTATTTTTTATCGAAAATAGTACCACCGGGCATCAATATTGCGCAACCCAGAAAAAATACCTCCCTCATAGTGCCATTCCTTAAGGCAGCCTAAAAAAATACCCATTCATCGATAAAAAACAAAGCGTTATTAATCAATACGCCTTAAATAAAAATAACGTTACTTTTCTCTACCCCAAAAAACGCGATTTGACAGAATAGCATACTGCTATCAAAATAACGTGAAATGCATTTATGTTTTGCATTCTTAAGCTAGGAAATTAGGGAATTAAGCGATAATTGTCTTAGTGACTATTGTACAGCTTCATTTCAAATTCTCAAGACCACCCACTTTTCAAGGCACTCAGTTGATATGATGGAAATTAATGCGGAAAAATATAATGAAATGCAAAACATCATCAGCAAGTTTGAAAAACTCACTGATATCACCATTGAATTATCGTCTGAAAAAAATACAAACGTGTTACTTGAAAAAATCTTGTTTGGGGCTATTTCACTCACAAACGCGGATGGCGGAACTATTTATCGAATCCTTAAGGATTCAATAAAAATTGAAATCATCTATTCAAATAGCTTAAACATGCACTTCAGTAAAAATACTAAAAATACTATCAATTTACCCAATATTCCGCTCTATGACGAAAGCGGGCAAGCTAACTTTAAAAATGTTGTCAGCTATTCTTATCACCACGATAAAACCCTCAATATCGCTGACGCATACGACACTAAAGAGTTTGATTTTCAAGGAACGAAATTGTTTGATGCCAAAAACAATTATCGATCTACTTCATTTTTAACTGTTCCCTTAAAAAATCATGAACATGAAACAGTGGCCATGCTCCAGCTTATCAATGCCATTGACCCCTTAACGCAAAACATCATTCCCTTTGATTGCGTTGCTCAGCGTTTTTGTGAATCGCTTGCATCCCAAGCAGCAACCGTTCTGACTAAACAGCTATTAATTACGACATTAGAGCACATGTTTGAATCAATGATTTCCTTGATTGCAAACGCTTTAGACGAAAAATCACCTTATAACGGCGGCCATTGTAAACGCGTTCCCGAATTGACTATGATGATAGCTGAAGCGGCGCATGAAACGTCAGAGGGGTATTTAAAAGATTTCACGCTCAATGAGGCGGATCGCTACGAATTAAAAATTGCCGGACTACTGCACGATTGCGGTAAAGTGACCACGCCTGAATATGTGGTTGATAAAGCGAAAAAATTAGAAACTATTTTTGACCGTATTGCCTTAGTTGAAACGCGTTTTGAAGTCTTAAAACGAGATGCTGAAATTGCATTATTAAAACAACAAAATAAGGCGTTACAACAAAATCAAATAATAGCTGAAAATGAAATTGCCACAGATTTAGAGCAAATCATCGCAAGCTTGGATGACGATTTAGAGTTTCTGAGAATATGCAACACGGGTGGCGAATTTATGTCACAGGATAAAATTGAGCGTTTGCAATTATTACATCAAAAAGAATGGCAACTCAATGGTCAAACATATCCCCTATTAACTACAGATGAATTTGAAAATTTAAAAATTGCACGCGGTACACTCAATGATGACGAGCGCAAAGTCATCAATAATCATATCAGCGCCACTATTTCCATGCTCAATGCCATTAAATGGCCTAAACATTTAAAAAATGTAACCGCTTACGCCGGCGGACACCATGAAAGAATGGATGGCAAAGGCTATCCTAACGGTTTAACGCGTGAGGAAATGCCAATTCAAGCAAGAGCAATGGCAATTGCCGATGTTTTTGAAGCCTTAACCGCATCAGATCGCCCCTATAAATCCGGGAAAAAATTATCTGAAGCGTTATTTATTTTAGAAAAAATGAGTCAAGAAGGTCATATCGACCCCGATTTATACAATGCGTTCATCGCGCATAATGTACACAAAAAATATGCAGCGGCTTTCCTGCCTGCAGAACAAGTTGATATCTAACTTGTTTTGGCAACTCAACCTATTCGCTAAAAACAAGTGTGTTGATGGCTTTTTCAATTCAACTGGTTACAAATACCCCGATTGAAAAAGCCATAACAAGCCTGTTATGCTAAAAAAAGACATCATCGTTGTCAGCACCATGGCCGCAGCACAAAAACCTTCGTGCCCATATTTTTGTCCTAAAAGAGGATAAATACTAAACATGGGCATACCTGCATTGATAATAGCGGCTTGCTTTAAAACGGGGTTTTCAAACGCTAATAGAAATATCATCAAATAGACCGCCAGCGGATGCAAAATGAGCTTCCCAAACACAATCATACTAATATCGCTTGCCATGCCTTTCAAACTCAATCCAGCAAGCGTACACCCAATATAGAACAAGGCAACCGGCGCTGATGCACCTGACAGCATATCCACTGCATGGTTAACGGGCACAGGTAAATGCAAATCAAATGCCGAAAACACAACTCCCATGGAAATTGAAATAATCAACGGATTAGTGATTAAACGATGAACAATGCCGCGCATAATTAAAAACCAATGCGCTTTTGTTTTTCTACCCAGCTCAGCAAGAGTAAAAATCAAAGGCAACATAATTAAATTTTCAACACTGACATACACCGCTAAACTCGCACTCGCCGCACTACCGATCATTTGTTGTGCAATGGGAAATCCCATAAAAGCACTATTTGACATCGTCATTCCCATCGCCAAAATGGTTGCCACTTGAAGCCCTTTACGCTGAATTATGTAGCCAACCAAAATACCGAATGCCAACATTAAAAGTGAGCCGAATGTGTAAGCTAAAAGCAAATCCACATTCAGCAATTCCCCTAAAGGTCGCTGCGAAAGCGCTTTAAATAGCAAGGCGGGAAGTGCATAGTCAATCACAAAAACACCCAGTGCGCGTGTATCTTTAGGCCCAAGCATCCCGCGTCGTACTGTCGCAAAGCCAATGGCAATAATAATAAAAATTGAACTGGTAATATTGAGTACGGTTAACAAAATGCCTTCCTTTTCATTGTCTAATGTCTTGCTGTAATAGCGATTGAATTTATTCAATAATATATCACTGTCAAAAGTAAAAACATGAAAAACAAAACAAAAATTCACCCCTAAACAGCATTTTTCAATGTCCAAAACAGTGCATTCAAACACGCAATCCCTGTTTTTTTGGTGCATAAACGCATTTATCTAGCGTTGCCTTGTTAACGCCGTCGCAACTAAATCAGAAAATAACTTTTTTATTCAATAAGTTAATTATTGTATTTTTTAAAAAAGGGGCTGGCATAAGAGTTGCGATGTTATTCACTAACTGTTGTAGACATTAAATTTTAGGAGTACAGATTGACTACCCCATTTTTTAAAAATGATCTACCCGATACCACTTGGAATCATGACGTAGAAAATCAGCTTGATTCGTATTATCGCCAAGTCAAAAATATTATTCTCAATCGTCAAGATTGTGTGAGCGGACTCTTGCCTGCCAGTACCGCAATTAATATTCACGGCGATTACACAGACGCATGGGTGCGTGATAATGTTTACAGTATTCTTGCCGCATGGGGACTTGCCCTCGCTTATCGTCGCCAAGCCAAAAAAGCGGATCGAGCCTATCAATTAGAACAAAGCGTTGTCAAACTGATGCGCGGACTCCTCACCGCCATGATGCGCCAACTTCCTAAAGTTGAAGCGTTCAAACATACGCAAAATCCACTCGATGCCCTTCACGCAAAATACGATACCAAATCAGGCCATATTATCGTTGGGGATACACAGTGGGGGCATCTTCAACTTGATGCAACATCCCTTTTTTTACTGATGTTAGCGCAAATGACCGCTTCGGGACTGCGTATTGTGTTTAGCTTGGATGAAGTCAATTTTATTCAAAATTTAGTCCACTACATAAGTCGCACTTATCGTACGCCCGATTATGGTATTTGGGAGCGCGGCAATAAACTTAATCACGGTGTTGCAGAACTAAATGCCAGCTCCATTGGCATGGCAAAAGCAGCGTTAGAGGCCATGAATAATTTTAATTTGTTTGGCAAGGATGGTGGGCAAAGCTCGATTATTCATGTGGTGAGCGATGATATCGCGCGGACACGCATTGCACTTGAATCACTTCTGCCTCGTGAATCGATTTCTAAAGAAGTCGATGCCGCTGTATTAAGTATTATTGGGTTTCCCGCGTTTGCCGTTGACAATGAAACCCTGCGACAACAAACACAAGCGCAAATTATCGAAAAGTTGCAAGGCAATTACGGTTGCAAACGCTTTCTGCGTGATGGTCATCAAACCGTACTCGAGGATTCACATCGTCTGCATTATGAAGCCCATGAATTGAAAAAATTTACGGATATAGAATGTGAATGGCCACTGTTTTTTTGCTATAACTTGCTTAACAGTTTATGTGCAGGCGATAAAAAAGCGGCAGAAGAATATCGAAAAAAACTCGATGCCTTAGGCGTGGATGTTTTAGGGCAACGACTTTTACCTGAACTTTATCGTGTTGCGCTCGAAAATATCGATGCTGAAAAAGCAAACCCTAAAAGTCAACCGCGTGTTCCCAATGAAAATATCCCACTCGTTTGGGCACAAAGTCTTTTTATTTTAGGCTGTCTTTTGCAAGATGGCTTTATTGCGGTAGACGATATTGATCCGCTTGAGCGTTATAAAATAGCAACTAAAGTAGATCGGCCTACCGTCAAAGTGGCATTACTCGCAGAAGATGAAAAAATTTGTGCGACACTGAAAAACTGGTCTATTCCCAGTCAAACCCGCGCGGATATCGCACCGGTTCAAGTACGTGATGCCAGTGAATTATCAGCGGCTTATAGTCATGTTGGTCGCAATGATCGATTGGGATTAACTGGTCGACCACAGCGTCAACTAAGGGCGCTATCAACGTCAAAACTCTATATTCTCGCAGGCGAGCCGTTACTGTTTTTGCCACAATGTATGGATCAAAAAAGTTTTTATCTCACAATGGATAATAAACTCCTCATTGAGCGACTTCGCATCGAGTTGCACTATATCTCCAAGCATTGGGACAAACTCGCGCCGCCTTTATTAATTATCAATATTAAAGATAATATGTTGACGGAAAAAGAGGGGTATTTACTCATTGATTTTCTTAAGCAATTACAACAAAACAAGTTAGAGGTTGTCAATATTGACCTAGATGTCATTACTTCATTTTTAAATACGACAAGTTATGAAAAAATTGGCTATTTGCACGATTTCCAATTTTCGCCCGTATGCTGGGAAACCCCCGAGCGTCTTTTTTCCACTGTCATGCCCAGTCCAGTAACACCTGCGCACCCCCTTAGCGCCATCGAACTCAGCCAATGGGAATATAAAGCAGACATTGACTTAATTAATGACTTAACGCGCAGTGAAAACGTGTATGTCCAAATAGAAATTCTGCTGTTATTATCACAGCGTCATGATTTAAATTTTGACTTGGGACTAGGTGAATTAGAAGCTGTACCTTGTCGCGTACGGGATTTACTCGAGGAAGTTTACGCGCGTGCTGGCGATCAACATTTATGGGCGATTGTGCGTCGATGTGCCAGTATTTTGGGAAAATACGATATAAACCTCGAGCAATCAGCCACGGATATTTTAGTTCGCCAACATCATTTAACCATCGGTCGCTCCTATAGCGAACAAGCCACACTCAAACGCCCCATTGATTCCCTTCAGCTTCTTGATTTGATTAAAGAGTTTAACGAAGATGATGGTTGCCAGCAAATATTGATACAGGAATTAATTATTCATCTGGGGATGCTAATTAAAGCGAATCCTCTTTTATTTAAAGATATGCACACTATTCGAGTTGGTCATATTTTGCAGCTTATGATTGCACAAGAAAAACGCAAAATTAGCAGCTCGTGGGATCAAGCTTTCACCGACATTTTGGCTTTAGCACCCCATCAGCTGGCGCAGCGAATTGAGGAGGTACTGAGGGATTATGACCATAATGAAAATCAACGCGTCCAATTAGAATACATGTCCTATGATGGCTCTAAACGTGATTTAGCCTCGGCACGTTTTCATCCGAGCATGAATCCACATTTGGTCAATTTCGCCGATTGGTATGATTGGCGCGAACATCAAGGCAGTATCGGACGAGAAAGTGATTTATTTCTTGCAGGTGTTTGGCGTTTGTTGCATCATTGCAAAGGGTTAATGGTAGGCGAGAAATACAACCGGAGTCGGCGTATTGATAGCGAAAATCTGCTAGGTCAAATGACATCAGGGGAGCAAAGTTTTAAACTGCATATTAACCATATATTAAATAAAATTCATGCCCCTGTGTATCGTCAACTTTGCGTGGAAGCGTTGAGCGCATTGGCCATTATTATGCAAAGTAATCCTCAGCTAATTATTGATGATACGTTGGTGGTGGATATTTTAATTGGTCATGCCGTAAGGCTTTCGTGGCTGCAATGCTATCCTGACTGCGAAGAAGATTACGACGAATATGTCTCCGTTGCATGGCAGTCTTTCTACCAACTTCCTCCTCATAAAGTGGCGAATGGGGTACTCGACGCATTGATATATCTTCTCAACAATCATGCGTGAGTCACCTAATAACGCCACCGTTTAACCAAACTTAATAGTGAGAAAATGATGATTTTAGCGGGTGATATCGGCGGGACAAAAACACTCTTAGCCATTTTTGATGGTGAGCATTGTGTTCTAAAAAAACGCTTTGAAAGTGCAAATTACGCGACATTTCATGCCTTATTGGCAGACTTTTTAAACTGTATTCCCGACATCAAAATCGATGCCGTCTGTATTGGTGTGGCAGGGCCTATTGTAAAAGGTGATTGTGAAACCACCAATTTACCTTGGAAGTTAACCTGCTCAGCGATTAGCCAGCAGGTAAATACGTCCCATATTAAACTACTCAATGACCTCGAAGCCGCAGCATGGGGCATTTTATCATTACCTGAAAGTGACTTTATTTCACTTAATCCAAAAGCGTCGCCACAAATTGGAAATTGCGCCGTCATTGCCGCAGGAACCGGCTTAGGTGAAGCCATTATCTTCCACGATGGAAAACAGCCACACGTTATTGCTAGTGAAGGGGGGCATTGTGACTTTGCACCTGTGGACAGACAGCAAATGGAGTTACTTGCATTTATGCAAACGCGCTTTCCAGAGCATGTCAGCTACGAGCGATTAGTCTCTGGGGTTGGTATTGAAGCCATTTATGCCTTTTTAAAACAATCAGGGAATGTTGAAACTGCAATTAACGTAGACACAGAAACAGATTTAGCTGCGGCGATTGGTGCTGCCGCTGTCGCTCATAGCGATACATTATGCGTTGACACCTTGCGTTTATTTTCAAAAATATACGGTGCTGAAGCAGGCAATCTTGCGCTGAAATGCCTGCCTTATGGGGGAGTTTATTTAACCGGCGGTATCGCGGCTAAATGTTTATCAATTTTACAGCAAGGTGACTTTTTAGATGGTTTTTTGGCAAAAGGACGTTATCGCGGCGCACTCGAAAATATTGCCATCATGGTTTGTGTTCAACCTGAAGTGGTCTTGTTTGGTGCCGCTTATTTTATACATAAAAAATACGTGGCCTAAGTCCGACAATCGTTTCATATTGAGCCCACTTTTCATCAAAACAACAATCATCCGAACAAAAATATTACTCATTCACCACGACATTTCTCAGTGTCCCTAAACCATCAATTTCAATTTTGACCACTTGACCTGCTTTCAAATAGCCCCGTGGTTTCATTTTAACGCCAACACCGCTGGGTGTTCCCGTTGTGATGACATCACCCACTTCAAGTGTCATGGCTTGCGATAAATAGGCAATCATTTCATAACAATTGAAAATCATGTGCTGGGTATTCGAATTCTGCCGCAATTCGTCATCTACCCACGTTTTCAAATTCAAATCATGGGGATTTGCAATTTCATCACGCGTCACCAGCCATGGACCCAAAGGGCCATGGGTATCAAATGATTTTCCGAGTGTCCAGGTGGGTGAGCGAAATTGCCAATCGCGCACCGTAACGTCGTTTGCAATCATAAATCCAGCAATGACGCTTGGCGCATCTTCCAATGACACATGTTTACATTTTTTGCCGATGACAAAGGCAAGTTCACACTCGTAATCCATTTTTTCAGAAATACTTGGCAAGATAATATGCGCTTCAGGGCCAACAACGCAGCTACTTTGTTTAGTGAAAAAAACAGGATATTCCGGTTTTTCTAAATTCGTTTCATCAATATGATCAGCGTAATTTAAACCAATACCCAAATATTTACGCGGCCGAGGAATTGGCGCCAGTAGCGTCACATTGGATAAATTTAAACGATGAAGTCCCGTATCAATAAGTCGCTGCATTTTAGCGAAGGCGCTCTCACCTTGCTCTAAAAAGGCAATCATATCGGTTGGCAACGTGCTGTCATCAAGCCCATCGACAACTTGCGTGTCAATTACCGCACCAATGCGTGTAATCGTTTGATAAGTAAATGTAATCAGTTTCATAAGACGCCTAAATGAGCTGTTGACGGGCATTTTCAATGGCGATTTTCACCGTATTAGGTGCCGTGCCCCCAATATGTGAGCGTGACGCAACTGATCCTTCAAGAGATAGCACATCAAACACGTCTTCACCAATAAGAGCCGAAAAATGTTGGAGTTCAGAAAGTGATAATTCCGATAAATCGCGTTTTGTTTCCACGCCTAAACGTACCGCCAATCCCACAATTTCATGCGCATCGCGAAATGCTAAGCCTTTTCGCACCAAATAATCCGCCAAATCGGTCGCCGTGGCAAAGCCTTGTTTTGCTGCACGGTACATATTTTCTTTTTTGGCAACTAAATGCGGCACCATGTCCGCATAGGCACGCAAACAATTGAGTAGCGTATCAACCGTATCAAAAATAGGCTCTTTATCTTCTTGATTATCTTTATTATAAGCCAGTGGCTGACTTTTCATTAGCATCAAAAGCGCCATTAAATGCCCTGTCACGCGCCCAGATTTGCCGCGCACCAATTCAGGTACATCTGGATTTTTCTTTTGCGGCATAATGGATGATCCTGTACAAAACGCATCCGGGATATCTATAAAATCAAATTGTGCACTCGCCCACAAAATAAGCTCTTCAGAAAAACGCGATAAATGCATCATTAAAATACTCGCGCTGGCGGTAAATTCAATCGCAAAATCACGATCACTCACCGAATCAAGTGAATTATTCGAAGGACGCGAAAAACCCAGTAACTGCGCACTCAACTGACGATCAATAGGATAACTCGTTCCCGCTAATGCCGCAGCACCTAATGGTGATACATTTAAACGTTTTGAGCAATCGCTTAATCGCTCCGCGTCACGACAAAGCATCTCAAACCACGCCATCAAATGATGACCAAACGTGATGGGCTGCGCCACTTGCAAATGCGTAAATCCAGGCATAATCGTTTCGGCATGCGATTCTGCCAACGCAAGAATAGCGAATTGTAACCGTTTTAATTCCACTAAAATTGACGTTATTTCATCGCGCAAATATAGACGAATATCAGTTGCCACTTGATCATTTCGCGAACGCCCTGTGTGCAATTTTTTACCCGCAATGCCAATTAAATCTGTTAATTTTGCCTCGATATTCATGTGAACATCTTCTTGCTGAATTGACCACTCAAATTCCCCACGTTCAATTTCGTCACGGATTTGGGCTAACCCCTTCACAATTAAATCCAGTTCAGCCTGCGTTAAAACGCCAACACGGCAAAGCATTGTCGCATGCGCAATTGAGCCTTGAATATCTTGCTGCGCCATACGTTTATCAAAATCCACCGATGCCGTAAATATTTCTACGAAAGCGTCCGTAGCTTGCGCAAAACGGGCGCTAGAAAGTTTTTGAGTGTTAACATTCATAAAAAATTAAGAGGTTGCAGAAAGGAAATGAAACATGCAAGGTTAGCACGGTAACCTTGCATCAAGATTATCAATGACGATATTATCGATTGAGTAAGATTTTGGCCGCAGAATCACTCAAATTAGGAATGAACTCCGCATCTCTTGCTAAAACGGCATTAATTGATAAGTAATCCGCTACTGGCGTTGCGTTACTGCTCACTAAAATAACGGGAATACTTTTATTACGCGAATTTGATTCACGTAGCGCGGCAACTAATGCCACTGTATTTAAATCGGGTAACTCTCGTGCCGCAACAATTAAATCAAAAGGCTCGTGCAGCAATCGCTCCAGCGCTGTCATACCTCGCTCTTGAGTTACAATACGCAATCCCAATGCACTGAGTACGCCTTGACACATTTTACGTCGTGATGGAGACGGCTCAATTAACAAAACCGACGCATGACTTGGCATACTCGATTTTCTTAATTCCTCCAAACTATGTTCAATATCATAGTAAGTTGATTTCTCAGACCCAATTAAATCTGATATTTGTTTTAGTAAGTCAATATAACTCAAGGCATAACTGATACTAAGCGGATCTGTTGTGAGTGCCTGGCTACTCAAAAAACTTTCAAATTGATGACAAACAGTTGTCACAATAGATAAACCAAATTGACTGCCAGCCCCTTTTAAACTATGAACACGACGATACATATCATCAAATGCACCTTCACGGCCATGCTCAAAAGCCAAAACACATTCTTCTAACATATCACATCGCTCAGGAAACTCCGCGACGAACTCATCACGTAACTGACCTAGAAGCGTATCAAACTCAGTATTCATTCAACATTTCTCCTTTATGGATTCATCTTTTTGATCATGCACTTTTAAGGTGTTAACTCGTCACCCACCGTCACCACTTTTAAATCATTCGTCCCACCTTTTGAGCCAATTAAGTCCCCTTTGGTAATGATGAACTGATCCCCATCATTGGCAAAATCATAACGTCTTAATAGCGTGATGATATCACGATTTACTTGAACATGATTTTGCGCTTCATGCGAAAAATAAATAGGCGTCACGCCACGATAAAGTGTGGCTTTACCTAAGGTCTTTTCTTGACTGCTAAAGGCGAAAATAGGGATTCCAGAGCTGATGCGAGACATCAATAGCGGTGTTGTGCCTGACTCAGTCAACGCCGCAATACCACGTATTTGAGTATGATTAGCCATATACATTGCCGACATCGCAATCGCTTCTTCTACGCGATTAAACTGCCTATTAACCCGATGGTTTGAGGTGGTAACAATCTTTTGCTTTTCCGCTTCAATGCAAATGCGATGCATGGCCTCAACCGCTTTCACGGGATGCTTGCCTGACGCTGTTTCTGCTGAAAGCATGATAGCATCCGTACCGTCATAAACTGCGTTAGCCACGTCAAAGACTTCCGCGCGAGTTGGAATCGCATTTTCAATCATGGATTCCATCATCTGCGTTGCTGTAATCACCACGCGATCAAGCTCACGCGTCCGCTTAATGAGTTTCTTCTGCGTAGCCGGTAATTTTGCGTCACCAATTTCCACGCCTAAATCGCCTCGCGCCACCATAACAACGTCTGAAGCCAAAATAATCTCATCGATCACCGCATCATTTTCAACCGCCTCAGCTCGCTCGACTTTGGCAACAATACCCGCAAAACATCCGACATCCGCCAGCAGACGACGCGCTTCATGCAAATCTTCAGCGCAACGCGGAAACGAAATAGCGACAAAATCGCAATCAATAATGGCAATGGTTTTAATGTCTTCTTTGTCTTTATCGGTTAACGCGGCCGCAGATAATCCGCCCCCTAACAAATTGATC
Organism: Pseudomonadota bacterium; assembly: GCA_039805765.1. Lineage (GTDB taxonomy): Bacteria > Pseudomonadota > Gammaproteobacteria > Methylococcales > Methylomonadaceae > UBA10906. The sequence continues at coordinate 22,666 of JBDLTP010000027.1, read as the reverse complement.
CCTTTATTATTAGACAAATCGCCACCGACCACCACCACGCAATCAATGCGACCTTGATGAATCCCGACGACATCTAAAACAATCCGCCCATCATCCAGTAGTAAACGACTCCCAATCACAACTTCCTCCGCAAGGGGTTCATAAATAAATCCCACTTGATGCGAATCGCCCTCATTTTCACCTAAGTGTAAATCCAGCGCAAAAGACTGTCCTTCATTTAAAAATATTTTTTTATCTTTAAAACGTGCAATACGAATTTTGGGCCCTTGCAAATCTGCCAAAATTCCCACGCGCCGCCCCGTTTTTTTACTCATTTCACGCACTTGTGTTGCACGTTTAATGTGATCTTCTGCTGAGCCATGCGAAAAATTAAGTCGCACAACGTCAATACCTGCCCGAAATAAATCTTCTAATACGCCGTCTTTATCCGTAGACGGCCCTAATGTAGCTAAAATTTTAGTACGTCTCATTGGCGGCACCTTGATAGAAAGAGGAAAATAAAGTTGAGTGATTAAAGAAAGAAATATCTTATTTTGCGTGCATTAACACTAAAGAGGTATCGAGCATACGATTGGAGAAACCCCATTCGTTATCGTACCAAGCCAAGACTTTGACAAAATCACCGCCTGTCACTTTCGTTAACGATGATTCGTAAATTGAGGATGCTGGATTATGGTTAAAATCTGAAGACACAAGAGGCTCATCGTTATAGGCTAATATCCCTTTTAAGGCGCCTTCTGAAGCCGCTTTTAAAATATCGTTAATTTCTTCTTTTGTCGTATTGCGCTTTGCTTGGAAACACAAATCCACAATTGACACATTAATCGTTGGAACACGCATAGCAAATCCGTCTAATTTCCCTTTCATTTCTGGAATAACAAGACCTACCGCTGAAGCAGCGCCTGTTTTAGTTGGAATCATAGACTGCGTTGCTGAGCGTGCCCGACGTAAATCTTTATGATAAACGTCCGTTAACACTTGATCATTAGTATAAGAGTGGATAGTTGTCATAAGACCATGTTCCACGCCAATAGCATCAATTAACGGCTTAATTAAGGGGGCTAAGCAATTAGTAGTACATGAAGCATTTGAAATAACCGTATCACTTGCTTTTAAGAGACCGTGATTAACGCCATAAACAATGGTCGCATCTACGTCTTCACCACCGGGTGCTGAAATAATAACTTTTTTCGCGCCTGCTGTAATGTGCGCTGATGCTTTTTCTTTAGTTGTAAATAAACCAGTACATTCATGAACAACATCAACTTCCAACTCTTTCCACGGTAAATTAGCTGGGTTGCGCTCGGCTAAAACACGAATACGATCACCATTGATGACAATATAATCACCATCAACGCTTACATCAAAAAGAAATTTGCCGTGAACAGTGTCATATTTTGTTAAATGTGCATTCGTTTTAGCATCGCCTAAATCATTGATGGCCACAATTTTAAATTCACTCGTGCGATTTGTTTCATACACCGCGCGAACTATATTACGTCCAATGCGACCATAACCATTGATTGCAATTTTTTGTACCATAAAAGCCTCCAGAAAAATAGAATAAAATAAAGCGTCGCTAGAAAATAAAAATAGCGTTATTAAAATTGATGATATAACTATATCAAATGCAGACGTAAAAGCGTATCACAAAAAAACGTCAAGCCCATTTTCACCTCTTCACTCCATATCTTCAATTTCAATATTAAGTGCTTTCGTAGATAACAATAATTCACCTATTGAGGCTATTAAAGAAAAAATAATAAAGATAATACTTAATGCAAAAGCAATATTTCCTAAATATTGCATCGAAAAAAAGACAAAGCCCATTGCCACCGTGCAATGAATAATCCCTAAAACCGCCAATAACTCCATGGCTAATATCAACCGTATGCGTTTACGAAAACTGAGAATCTGTTTCTGTGCGATCGGACTTTGGGTTTTAGAAAATACGTCATGCTTTTCGCGGATACGCGATGCAATAGTTAAAAATCGATTTGAATAAGCTAAAAATAAAATCGTAATAGCCGGAAATAGCAGCGCTGGGGTAGTAATGGCAATATCCATCATAAAAATCTCTCCAAATAGATCCAAATTAATCCATATAAACCGCTAAAAATATAAACTGGAAAACGCTTGATAGGCTGCAAATGCCGCAAGCATCAAAAAGAACGCGCCACTTATTCTATGCAATAAATTCATTGAAATTTTCTGCAATATGGCTCGCCCAGCAAGGCAGCCCAAAATGGACGTAGTAGCCAATGCTGCGGTTGCCCCCAGCCAAACAGCAACCGGTGACAGCGTACTACTCAGCGCCACAACAGCTAATTGCGTTTTATCCCCAAATTCAGCCATGACAATCAATAAAAACGTCGTTAAGAAAAGGTTATGGCTACTTTTTATCATCGGGGTTTCTGCTTCGTTATCATCGTTAACGCGCAACGAATGAATCCCAAAACCCAAAAAGAGTAATGCGACAACGCTTGATAGCAAATAAGGAGGTAACCAATTCGCCATTTCCAATCCAAATACAACCGCCAGTGTATTTAAAACCGCGAACGCTACGATAGCACCTAATGCAACGGGTATAGGGCGATGACGCGCCGCCAAGGTCATGCATACCAACTGACTTTTATCACCCATTTCAGCCGCGACAATCAATACAAAACTGGTCAATGCTGGGGTAGATAAATCCTGTAAATGATTGTTTTCAAAAACGGTGAGCAAATTTCCATAAGCGCGTTCATAAAACGCTAAAAAAACATCATTCATTTAAATCTACTTTTTAAAAATTAACTGAGTAAATGATCCAGTATCATCATGACAATAAAACCGGTCATTAACGAAAAAGTGGCATAACGCGATCGCCCTTGAGAATGGGTTTGCGGAATAATTTCTTCACTTATCACAAATAACATGGCGCCAGCAGCAAATCCCATCGCAATGGGTAAAATAGTCTCAAACACACTCACCATTGTCACGCCAAGCAATCCACCAATAGGCTCAACTAATCCAGTTAACGTTGCAATGCCAACTGCCTTCCATTTATTGTAGCCAAGCCCAACTAACGGTAATGCCACGGCTAGTCCTTCTGGAATATTTTGTAAGCCAATTGCCCCAGCTAAAACTAATCCATTTTTAATGTCACCAGAGCCAAAACTCACCCCAACGGACATCCCTTCGGGAAAATTGTGGATAGTAATGGCAATAATAAACAGCCAAACTTTTTTCAACGAGTCCAGCTTATCTGCAGACATTGAATCAAAATGTATATGTGGCAGTTGTTTATCTGCATAGTGCAAAAAAAACGCCCCAATCATCATGCCAACTGAAACAATATAAACGCCCTTCCCCGTCCATACTAAATCCCCATAATGCACTCCAGGCACAAGCAATGAGAAGGCCGTAGCGGCAAGCATAACACCCGCTGCAGCGCCCAAAAGGCTATTGAATACCTTACTGGAAATTTCCTTTAACCAAAGTGCCGGCAACGCACCAATTCCCGTAGCTAATCCCGCTAAAATACTCGCCAAAAAGCCAATTACCACTACTTCGCCAAAAAACACATACAGCAAACCAAACACAAAACACTGCAGTGCTAAAAACAAGCCCAGCCAAATACCGTAGCGTGGAAATGGCGGCATACTTTGTATTTTTTGAACCTTAGGATTGTTTTGCACACACGTCCATTGATTTTCTAAATTCAGCTGAAAACGACGTATAAAGGACACTGAAATGGACATCACATTTTTCCTTGCTAGTGAAAAAAGTAAGGCCGCGACATGAGCGCGGCCGAACCTTTCTCTTTTTAAATTTCAGAAATAATACCCAATCAAATAACGGGATGTGACCATTTCCAATGTTGAATTTCTGGCATATCCTCACCATACTTAGCAATATAGTGTTTATGATCACTCAATTTATTGCGCAAGGCTTGTTTAAGATAAACCGCCTGATCTTTTAAGCGGGGTACGCGATCAATCGCATCCATTGCTAAATGATAACGATCAACGTCATTCATCACAACCATGTCAAAAGGTGTTGAGGTTGTCCCTTCTTCTTTATAACCACGAACATGCAAATGCAAATGATTAGGACGACGATAAGTCAATCGATGAATCAACCAAGGATAGCCATGATACGCAAATACAACCGGTTTATCTGGCGTAAATAGTTCAATGAAATCTTCGTCCGATAACCCGTTTGGATGCTCTGTGTTGGGTTGAAGTTTCATTAAATTCACCACGTTAATGACGCGAATTTTCAAATCTGGAATTTCATGGCGCAGGAAATCAACTGCCGCAAGGGTTTCAAGGGTTGGCACATCGCCCGCGCACGCCATGACAACATCAGGCGAATGCCCTTTGTCATTACTCGCCCACTCCCAAACACTAACGCCCGCTTCACAGTGTTTAACGGCTTGATCCATGGTTAACCATTGAGGCGCTGGCTGTTTACCGGCCACAATGACATTCACATAATTACGACTGCGCAAAACGTGATCTGTCACTGATAACAATGTATTGGCATCAGGTGGCAGATACACACGAATCACTTCGGCTTTTTTATTGACGACATGATCAATAAAACCAGGATCTTGATGTGAAAAACCATTGTGATCTTGTCGCCAAACGTGCGAGGTGAGCAAATAATTCAAGGACGCAATAGGACGACGCCACGGAATTCTATTTGTCGTTTTGAGCCATTTTGCATGTTGATTAAACATCGAGTCAATCAAGTGAATAAACGCTTCATAGCAAGAGAAAAAGCCGTGACGCCCTGTCAGCAAGTAACCTTCAAGCCAACCTTGACAAGTATGCTCACTTAAAATTTCCATCACACGCCCATCTTGGGATAAATCAGTGTCTTCAGGCAATATTTTTTCCATCCAAACGCGCGATGTTGCTGAAAATACATCATCCCAACGATTTGACGAGGTTTCATCTGGTCCAAAAATACGAAAGTTTTGCTGTTCATGATTGTCTTTCATCACATCACGCAAAAAAGCCCCCATCACCCGCGTGGCTTCTGCTTCAATTGCACCAGGCTGTGCTACTTGAATAGCATAATCGCGGAAATTCGGTAGCCGTAAATCACGTAGCAACACCCCACCATTTGCATGCGGATTATCACCAATTCGATGTTGACCAATCGGTGCAAGCGCTCTTAACTGCGCTAAAGGCGTGCCATTTTCATCAAATAATTCTTCTGGTTTATAACTTTTTAACCACTGCTCTAAAATGGCAATATGAGCAGGATTTCCCGCTAAGCCCGACAAAGGGACTTGATGTGAGCGCCAAAAATCTTCTGTCTTTTTACCATCAACACTTTCAGGCCCCGTCCAGCCTTTAGGGGTGCGCATAATAACCATCGGCCAGCGTGGGCGATCAAGCGCTTTTGTATCTGTTGCACTGCGCCATGTCTGCTGTATATGCTGAATTTCAGCTAAACAAGCCTCTAAAACAGCCGCCATTTTTGGGTGAACCAGTTGCGGATCATGCCCTTCAACAAAGTGAACATCGTAGCCATACCCTTCAAATAATTTAACTAACTCATCTTCACTAATACGACTAAGTAGCGTTGGATTGGCAATTTTATAGCCATTCAAATGTAAAATGGGAAGTACCGCGCCATCACGCGCAGGATTTAAAAATTTATTTGAATGCCATGATGCTGCCATCGGTCCAGTTTCAGCTTCACCATCTCCAATGACGCAGCAAGCAATTAAATTAGGGTTATCAAAAACATTCCCATAGGCATGCGATAGCGCATAACCCAGCTCCCCCCCTTCATGAATTGATCCCGGCGTTTCAGGCGCAACATGACTTGGAATACCGCCAGGGAAAGAAAATTGATGAAATAACGCTTTCATTCCCTCTTTATCTAGGGAAATATTTGGATAATACTCGCTATACGTCCCCTCAAGCCACGAATTAGCCACCATTGCAGGGCCACCATGACCTGGACCACAAATAAAAATCATATTTAAATCATGCGCTTTAATGAGTCGATTAATATGCACATGAATAAAATTGAGTCCGGGCGTTGTTCCCCAATGCCCAAGTAGGCGCGGCTTGATATGTGATAGCGCTAATGGCTGAGTTAATAAGGGGTTATCAAGCAAATAAATTTGTCCAACAGACAAATAATTTGCAGCTCGCCAATACGCATTCATTTGAGATTGTAGCGTAGCGTCAAGTTTAAAATCGTACGTTTTTTCCATCGTTATTCCTCAAAAGTTCAACCAACTTACTAAAATTTTTTTTAAAAAAGATGACTTACATCAAAGCAGTGATATTTATATTACATAACTATTTTTCTAATCCCAGACATGATTAATATGCTCACGATAGCCATTCTATCTAACAAAAATGTCAATCAAACTTCAATCTCTAAATAAATTTTGCTTTATATTCTCGAGGTATTAAACAACAAGGTTTCATGGATAAGCAACCCTTGATTTTTGTAAGGTATAAAATCTATGGGAGCGATGCTATCAAACGGTCATTTATTTCAAAAAGAACGTACGCATTAACAACCGCCAAAAAAAGTTGAACCTTCTTTTTTGACTGTATAAATCAAGAATAAAAAACTCAAGCCGATAAAGCATCAGTCACGGCTGAAAATACCAATGCGATGAATAATCTCATTTATTTCTTGGCACGTGCAGTGGCATGGTTGCCTATTGTTGTTTACAATTAATGGGCGCAGTGATGAATAAAGTAGTCATTCTCACCATCTCGAAAATAATTCGGGCAATGAATAAACCTCAATTAACGTTACTTGAATGAGGATTTAAATGCTGCAAAAAAAGTAGCCGTTGTATCGACTACGGTTAGCGTGAAGACGGAAACCTCAAATCTCCGTTTGATTGATAAGCACGTTTAGCATCTAGCGAGATACTTTAAAAGGATAGCCTTGTTTTTCATGTGAACAGGGCTATTTTTATATAGAGTTTTACGTTTTAATCGTATAGCACGGCTAATTCAATTTTAAAACCATCCTACGCCAAGCGATTTATCGCTGAGTCTAAAACAAAAAAAAGCCCTCACTGCTAGTAAAAACAGTGCGAGCTTTTTCATAAAATCACTATAAAACACTTACTCAACTACAGTATCTAAAAATTCGCTCATTTGTTCAATACGTCAAATAACTTATATAAAAGCGCACTGGGTGTTTTTAATAGCACTTCGACTAGCATTTTTTCAACGCAAACTATTCAATTGAATGAAAATATGAATCTAAGCACACTTGCTTACTTAAGTTCAGCCGTTTTTGATTCGACAATCCTCTGTCCACCTCCGTTTACACCAATATCAAATTTGTTTAATAAAATGTTGCTTTATTTTTTCTAGCATTTGCACCGGATTAATCGGTTTAGCAATAAAATCGCTCATACCAACATGCTGACATTTTTCTTGTTCGTCAAACGTGACCCCAGCACTCATCGCAATAATGGGTAACTCTGCAAATTGCGCATTTTCACGAATAATTTTTGTCGCTTCAAATCCGTCCATCACAGGCATTTGAACATCCATTAAAATCACATCAAACGTATTATGCTCAAGCAACGCCAAGGCCTCTTGGCCATTATCCGCCACGGTGACCTCTAATTTAGCATTACGCAGGAATTCACTCGCTACTTGTTGATTGAGGGGTGTGTCTTCAACAAGAAGTACACGAACATTTTCGAGTGATTCTGCGGCCTCAGCAAGACGCTGTGCAAGTGTTTTTTTGACTGGATGAGCAATACGCGTTTCTGAGATTTTACCCAACGTGGCTGTTTCAAAAGACAGTGTAAAGAAAAATTCACTACCCACCTCAGGCGTACTCTTACACGTTATTTTTCCGCCCATCAGCTCGACAAATTTCTGACTGATAACAAGCCCCAGACCTGAACCACCAAAACGTCGGCTAATTGAAGCATCCGCTTGCGAGAAAGAGTGAAACAGCATTTTTTGTTGCTCTTCAGTCATGCCAATGCCACTGTCTTTGACCGCAAATTGGAGTTGTATCTCTTTTTCATGTTGAGAAATCACCGATATTTCTAACTTAACAAAGCCTTTTTGGGTGAATTTAGCACTGTTATTAATTAAGTTAATTAGTATCTGCTTGAGTCTGAGCGCATCGCCTTTTAGTAAAACGTTAAGGTGAGATGGCTCAATAATAGTAAATGTTAATGCTTTACGCCGAACTTCTTCCGTAAATAACATCGCTATATTTTCAATCACCTCGCCTAAATTAAAATAATCTAATTCGAGCTGTACATTGCCTGATTCAAGTTTAGAAAAATCTAAAATATCGTTCAGAATCGCCAATAAACTTTCTGATGCACCGGCTATATTGCGCAAATAATTATGCTGTTTATCAATTGGCGCATTCATCCCAAGTAGCGATAAACCAATAATTGCGTTCATGGGTGTGCGAATTTCATGGCTCATATTAGCGAGAAACTCCGCTTTCACTTTCACTGCCACTTCAGCTTTAGCTAACGCCGCATGAAGTTCATGTGTACGCTGTATCACCTGCTTTTCTAAATCAAGATTAAGTAGATAAAGCTCCCGACTTTTTTCTTCAAGTAATGCTTCAGCTGCTTGACGCGCCAAACGCTCTCGATATAATCGCTTTCGCCATTTTATGTCTACATTATCATCTGCTGTAGTCATGTTGATTCAATTAACGTGTAATACGAAATTCAGTTGAACCATCATCAAGTAATCGTCGATTAATCATTAGATTTTCACTAAAATAGCGCCCTGCACCAATAATAAGTCCTTCTGCTAAATCAGGAAGATTTTTATCTGACTGGTAAACCATGATAAGCGTATCCTCTTGAATTGATGAATGAAATTTAGGCAAGGACGCATTGGGGTAAAGTTTTTTGACCTCAACGTGTACAACACTATCTATACCTAATAAAAAAACAAATAAATCACTTATGTTTTCTGTCATTTTGGGATATATCAACATTAATCGCTCAAAAATAAAAGTACCAAACGTTTTGACTAAATCGGGTACAGCGATATGTGTGCGCGCAGAGAGGGCCATAACTAATCGTATCAGCTCTAAGTCATCATAATTGCCGACAGCAGTATAAGCACCTTCATTAGGTAATTTAGCATCTTCGATGATGTCATCGAGCATATCCTCACCAAATTCTGCTTCTACTAATGTGAAAAATTCCGTAAAAATCCTGCCGAGCATAGTATGTATTTCTCCCCTTCAACTGAGTGATATAGTTGATACGATATCCAAATAAAAAAATTCAACCTGAAATAGGCACTAATTTCAAGGTGATCGAAAAAATTAATTTTCGATTATATCTACTTAATCCGTCAAGAAATTTCGTGATCTGGGAATGTTTTTTTGCCTGACTTACTGACAGCAATCATCCCATAAAACAAGAGGAATGAGGCAAGTTGAATTGGAAATAATCAGTAGAGTATCAATCATTTTGAGCAATATCCAAATCTGCGATTAAATTTTTCTTCTACATAAATACGCTAAAATATGTAAGCCTTAGCGATACGTTTAAGGTAAATCAAACACTAAAAAAAACGCCCCATGTCTGGAGCGTTTATTTTTAGCGTAAAACGACTACTTTTTAATTACATGCTGTAAAAAATGTCACTAATGTCACTAATGTGTTGAAATTGTATTATTGATAAAGCCAAACCATTATTTTACGAGCACTTTTCGACCATTCAACGCTTGAGGTGCGCGTGCATTTTCAGAATATAATTCTTCAAAAGAAGCGAGTTGTGAAGATGTAATTTGAATTGGTGTTTTTAATACATACCAATTCACGCCTTCTGTACATGGTGGTGTTGTTAAGGAACCGGAATAAAGGTAAAACTTTGCTGTATTTGGCAATAGTTTAGTAGGATCTGCTGTTAGTTTGGTTGCGTCTGTTGTGTTTCTAGGCGCAATACTCAGTATTTTTTCAAATTCCACATTCGTTTTTGCCGTAAGTGGTGCATCTACCAAAACACCTACCACTGCAAGTTTGCCGTCAGGTGTACCGTGGACAAAATGAATTTCAGCTGCATATGACTTACCATTCACTACATGTTCACTTGGCGCATGAATGTGGTATTGCAATAACGTATATTTTTCATTTCCAATAGATAACACACTCTTTGTCGTTTCAGGTACATTGACTTTAATACTGTGTCCATTATTAACTACTGTCAACGACTCACTTTTGTACGCTGTTTTTAAAACGTTTGTACTCGTCACAACCTGGGAAGCACCCAAATCAACTGGCGACTGTTTTTGCCCTAATCCGCACTCTGCATAAGGAAAGTCCGAAGCTTTCGTTGGCGTGCTTGCAATACTCAAATTCTCCCATTCTTCTTCATAAGTCCAATGTGGATCAGTTGAAGCAATTGCAACTGAAGTGACTATTAATGAAGTAATAAATACTGTATTTTTAACAACCGATAACATACAACCCTCCTCCCTTTAACAAGTATGTGTACGACAAAAATCTATAATATTAGTTTTCGATTCTTTCGACCCTTGTTCTTTTATATCTTGTGGAGGCGATGGCTTTTGTGTACTTGTTGATTGAACAGGTGTGACGGATTCTTTTGTTGGTTGAGTTGGTTGAGTTTCCGCAAATGCAGACACTGTTATTATTGCTAACCCTAAAAAAATAATTTTATTCATAGACTCCTTCTTAAATCGTTAATTTATATAAAAAAATAGGTTTCAAAAAAATAAAAACCCAACAAACAAATGTGAAACTAAGCTGAAATTAATGCAATAAGATAACGCAAACTTTCCATGCCTGCAATATATGGATGAAGAAAATGAATTAATTTTTAGCTTGTTTAGCCCCATTAACATTACTACTTCACTACTTCAAAAATATTCAAATAGGTAGAATAAAATTACAGTTTATTTGATCTAACTTACTGGATTTTATAAAAAATTTTTTATTCCGTTTACTCGTTCTAACTTCTTGCCACCCTCCAAAAGAAATTTTTTTAAACATGTAACATCGAATTCATCATTTCACAGCATCATTAAAAATACTATATTTTTTTATGGACACAAAAATACTATAAACGAATATATTTTTGGTAATTATTCGAAATATAAATTCAGCGTAAATATGAACATAAATGAAATAAATTCCTTATAATTATCTGAATTAATCGCTGGATAATAGGATTATGCTTTTATTTAAGACAATGTTTTCTTTTATGAATTATTCTCATCGTAACGCTTGCGCATTTAAAAAAACTACTCTAACCTTATATGAATAATTAATCGAGTTATTCATATAAAAAAATAGGTATAAAACTCACTAAAATGTGCATTTATTATTCGAAACAGAAAAAATAAAAAAATAATTTTAAATATATTTTTTTACCGACTTAATTATGTTAGCATCAAATTTTATCATTCATTTCATTTGATGCAATTATGGAGTAAACCATGTTAATTAATCAAAAAATACGATTATTGAAACAGCAGAAAGGCTTGTCGAAAAATGAAATAGCACGTAAAATTTCCAAGTCTGCAATCGTTTATGACAATATTAAACGTGGTCATACCCGTGTCAACCTATTTAAACTTAAACAACTTGCTTCCATATTTGATGAAAATTTACTATCCTTATGTAAAGGACACAATAAAAATATTATTAATACAATGGGCAGCAATAATACCGGCACTCAAAATAATCAAAACTTCTGCTCCTTATTTTTATGCCCCTGTCCATGTACAAAAAATAGTCAACTTGAATGTAATCTTGCAAAGCAAATGCTAATTAATCTTCAGCAAAGTAGCGAAATTAAATTATTGAAACAACTTAACGAACTATTAATGGAAAAAATTGAGCGTAATCAAGTTGCTAATAACTTACCCCTATTTAAACCGCAATAACCCTTAAGCTATAATAAAAGCGATCCTACATTCGAGCTATATTTTTCATATTTTCATGCTAATTATTCAAAATTAACTGTTAAAAAAAAATCACTCAACAACTAAGATTCGGGTATTAAACCTTTAGATGTAAAGTGACAGAGGGTCGCCAGAAATATTTTAAATAATCATTTTAACTCAGTTTTCTTCACCAATTGCCTTATTATCATTTAGCGCATTCCACCCAACGACTATACGGAATACAAGATATATAATAGTTGAAATTAGCACGTATAATCCCACACCAAACTCAAATGTAATTCCACTAATTGCAAAACCTGCTAACGTAATCCAAGCCGTTTTAATTTGCCAATCAAAATGCGATTCTAGCCATGTATTTAATACATCATTTTTATGGAGAAAATTAACTAAAACGCCAACTAATAATGGAATTCCTGCCAATAAAAAACTGCAAATCTGTAGAAGGTAAATAGTTGCTGTTATTTTTTTATAAGCCCTTAGTTCTGTTACTTCATTCATCCCAATTCCTGTTGAATTTTTATTGATGCCATACTGTACTTTTAGGTGCTTTGGTTTGACGTTTTAATCTAATACGAACTTTGAATTTTACAGTTTCATCACTATTCTTGGATTTGATCGCTTTAATTGTCATTGCGTTACACCTGTCGAACATTCTGATTGAGTTTGCTTTCCGGTACTTTAAAATCAATTTCAAATCCATTTTTGATTTGTTCAATTTGGTAAAGCTGTATTTTTTGCCTAACTACACCTAATATATTCTGCTGGTACATATTGGGTAATTTGCCAAAACTTTGCATTAATTCTTGCATCTCTTCTTTACTGCACATACTCAAACCCCTTTTGTTTAAAGAATTTAGCGTCAAGTATAATCTTATAAAATATCTAAACCACCAAATCAAACTGGATATAAACCTCTATATAATGTATATCATTTGACTTTGTAAATGGCAAAAGCTAATCCCATTGAAAATCGTTACTAATTTCAATATATTGGAATAACTATCTAATAGATGACAGATTAACATTGACGTGAATTAAAGTAGAAAGTAGAAAATAGAAGGAAGTTTATCTAATCCCGCTCTAAAAATACTGGTTGAAAGCAGTTGGTATTTTTTATTTTTAATCGACTTGATGCTCTCCTGTTGACATTCTCCAGTGCGCCCAACAAAAAAGGAGACAAACTTATGCGATTGAATGAGTATCAATTGAGAATATTTTGGACATAAAAAACCCCGCAAGCCATTGGAATTGCAGGGTCTTAGGTAACTTTAGGCCTGTATGAAACTGGCCCTATTCTTACAAACTGTAGTACATATCATATTCAACAGGATGTGTACTCATACGAAGACGTGTAACTTCATCCATTTTTAATTTAATGTAACCGTCGATTACATCATTGGTAAATACACCGCCTTTAGTTAAGAAATCACGATCTTTATCTAACGCGTCTAATGCTTGATCAAATGCGTGGCAAACTTGTGGGATATTTTTTTCTTCTTCAGGTGGCAAATCATACAAATCTTTGTCCATTGCTTCACCTGGGTGGATTTTATTTTCAATCCCGTCAAGACCTGCCATAAGCATTGCAGAGAATGCTAAGTAAGGATTTGCAGTTGAGTCAGGGAAACGCACTTCAATACGGCGACCTTTTGGATTGTTTACAAAAGGAATACGAATTGAAGCTGAACGGTTACGCGCTGAATAAGCCAACATAACTGGCGCTTCAAAACCTGGAACTAAACGTTTATAACTATTTGTTGATGCGTTAGTGAATGCATTAAGCGCTTTTGCGTGTTTAATGATACCACCGATATAAAATAATGCCGTTTCAGATAAACCGCCGTATAAATCACCAGTAAATAAGTTAACCCCATTTTTGGCTAATGATTGATGAACGTGCATACCACTACCGTTATCACCTACTAAAGGTTTAGGCATGAATGTTGCCGTTTTACCATAAGCATGGGCAATGTTTGAAACGACGTATTTAAGTCCTAATACTTCGTCTGCTTTTTTAACTAATGTATTAAATCTCACGCCAATTTCACATTGACCCGCTGTTGCCACTTCGTGGTGGTGAACTTCAGTAACTTGACCCATTGCTTCTAATGTTTGGCACATTGCTGAGCGCATATCTTGGAATGAATCAACTGGAGGCACGGGGAAATAGCCACCTTTAATTCCTGGACGGTGTCCAGTGTTGCCATCTGGATATACTTTTTCAGCATTCCATCCAGCTTCTTCAGAATCAATTTTGTAGAATGTACCGCTCATATCCGCGCCCCAACGCACATCATCAAAAATGAAGAATTCGTTTTCTGGACCAAAGAAAGCCGTATCAGCAATACCCGTTGATTGTAAATATTGTTCTGCACGTTTAGCTAATGAGCGAGGGTCACGTTCATAACCTTTCATGTCACGTGGTTCGATAATATCGCAACGCAAGATAAGTGTATTATCATCAAAAAAAGGATCCATTACAGCTGTTGTAGGATCAGGCATTAAAATCATGTCAGATTCGTTGATGTGTTTCCAGCCCGCAATTGACGAGCCGTCAAACATATTACCTTCTTCAAAGGTATCTTCATCGATAGTGTGAGCGGGGAAAGTAACGTGTTGTTCTTTACCGCGAGTATCACAAAAACGGAAATCAACGAATTTTACATCGTTGTCTTTAATCATTTTAAGTACGTTTGCTACAGACATTTAAAGCGTCTCCTAAATGGAATGAAAATTAAAATCGGTGTTTAATCACAACCGCGCTAACGATAACATTTTTTTAAAGGTGTTAGCCACTAAAAAATCGCACATGAAATGCTATGTTTTTATCCACCGCACTAAAATTAAACATAAAAGTGTTTTTATGCAACATTTTGGTGCATTTTTTCAACAATTATCTCTTTTAAAAAACATTAAGCATCTGTTTTTGTTGTTTATAGAATACTGGCATACTACCTGCTTATTATTTTATAAACACTCACTCAACCATGGAATTATAAAAATGAAAACACTCAAAAAACGCAATAATTACTGCACAATACAAAGCGTTGCAAGCAGTTTACTGCTTATTGGCGCAGCCGCTAATGTAAACGCGGGCATGATTTCTGATTTATCTGGCAAAGATATTAATGAAGTTTCGTGGCTAAAAAACAACGGCATTGTTGTTGGTGGCTGGGGAAATGCTGGCATTACCTATAATGCCACAAATCCGTCAAATGGCTTCAATGGTCCCGTCACATTTGGCGATCGTGACAGCGAGTTCCAACTTAATCAATTAAATCTCTTTGTTCAACGCGCTGTTGCAACAGAAGGCACAAGCTGGGATTTTGGCGGTCGTTTTGACGCAATGTTTGGTACAGACGCCATTTTCACTCAAGCTTACGGTGTTCCTGCTTTTGACATTAATAACGGAAGAGCATTAAACCGCAGTCACTGGGATTTAAACTTACTTAATAGTGCTTCAGACAATCGCTTTTACGATATTGCTCTTCCACAGGCATACGTTGAAGCTTATGCGCCTATTGGCAATGGTTTAAACATTAAAGCTGGACATTTTTATACGCCTATTGGCTATGAAACCGTACCCGCACCCGATAATTTCTTCTACACCCACGCATACACCATGCAATACGGTGAACCATTTACACATACCGGTATCATGGGTAACTATGCTGTTAACTCAAACTGGTCTGTGATGGGTGGAGCAACAACAGGAAGTGCAACAGGTGGCTGGGATGGTGGATTTGATAAACAATTAGGTAATTGGGGTGGATTGGCTGGCGTAACTTGGACAAGTAACGACAAAGGGACCTCAGCAAATATTAGCGGTACTTATAGTGGGACTTCTGAGCAAAATAGTTCAGCATTTTCACTATATAGCATTGTATTAAAGCACAATATTACCGACAAAACCCACCTAATGCTCCAACATGATCACGGCTTTGCTGACAATATTTACAATTCAACTTCTCCAGCAAATGGAATTGATACCGAATGGTATGGCATCAATATGCACTTGACATATGACGTTAAAGATAACTTAACCGCTGGAGTTCGAACTGAATGGTTTAGAGATCAAAACGGATTTAGAGTTTGTTCTCCAGGTCGCGTTGCTGCAGCAACTGATAATACGGGCGCTAACTATGCTGCAAGTTTTGCTAGTACTTGCACAGCCGCTTCTTATTATGCAGTCACCGCAGGTTTAAATTGGAAACCAGTGACATGGTTAAACTTACGTCCAAACGTGCGTTATGACTGGGCAGATGGTTCACGTCCATTTGGCAATAACAAACAAGATCAATTCTTATTCTCTACCGATTTTTCAGTTAATTTCTAAAATCATTTCTAAATTTCCAAGGGGGAAAAATGAAAGCACTTTCGCGCTGTCTAACTGCATTAACCTTGCTAAGTACAACGGCACTTAGTTATGCCGACGACGTTGCCGCGCCTATCGCCAATAAAGGTGATACAACGTGGGTGATGGTGTCAACAATTTTAGTTATCATGATGATTATCCCTGGATTGGCATTATTTTATGGCGGCATGGTTCGCGCTAAAAATATGCTTTCTATTTTGATGCAAGTATTTGTCATTTTTTGCATGATTGCGATTCTATGGGCGATTTATGGCTATAGTATTGCTTTTACAGAAGGTAATGCGTTTTTTGGTGGATTTAGTAAAGTCTTTCTCAAAGGAATCACACCAGATTCACTGGCGGCGACCTTTACGAAAGGGGTTTATATTCCTGAATTTGCCTATGTTGCGTTTCAGCTGACTTTTGCTGCGATTACACCAGCAATCATTATCGGCTCATTTGCAGAGCGTATTAAGTTCTCAGCGGTGCTTGCGTTTACTTTCCTTTGGTTTACTTTCTCTTATTTACCCCTTGCACACATGGTGTGGTATTGGGCGGGTCCTGATGCTTACACCGATGCAAGTGCTGCTGAAGCGGCTGGTGCAACAGCAGGATTCTTATTCCAAAAAGGGGCATTAGATTTTGCGGGTGGCTCAGTAGTTCACATTAACTCGGGCGTTGCAGGCTTAATTGGCGCTTTATTAATTGGAAAACGTATTGGTTATGGTCGTGAATCCTTAGCGCCTCATAGTGTGACGTTGACCATGGTCGGTGCGTCTATTGCTTGGGTAGGCTGGTTTGGCTTTAACGTAGGCTCTAATTTAGAAGCAAATGGGTTAGCTACACTGGTATTACTCAATACATTGCTTGCTGGCGCAGCTGCGACTCTCTCTTGGATGGCTGCAGAGTGGCTGATTCGTGGCAAACCCAGCATGCTAGGTGGTGCATCGGGTGCCATTGCAGGTTTAGTTGTTATTACTCCTGCTTGTGGCTGGTCTGGTGTCATGGGTGCAATTTTTCTAGGTCTAATCTCAGGGGGCGTCTGTTTTTGGGCTGTGACGATGCTTAAAAGCAAATTTAAATATGACGACTCGCTCGATGCGTTTGGAATTCACGGCATTGGCGGTATTTTAGGTGCCCTGGGTACTGCGGTGGTTGCAAATCCTGCTCTGGGTGGCACTGGCGTTTGGGACTATGTATCAAATAGTGTGGGTGAATATAGTTTTGCAACTCAATTTACCAGTCAATTATGGGGAGCAGTTGTTGCCGTTATCTGGTCTGCTATCGTGTCTTACCTTGCTTACAAGGTAGTTGATATGTTCATTGGCCTAAGAGTTAATGAAGAAGATGAACGTCAAGGTTTGGACGTTTCATCACACGGTGAAACAGCTTATCATTCATAACCACTAAGAATTCGTGCAAGCGTGAAAATTAACTATTCAATTTTACCTTTTCACCTTGCACCGAACTTATTGTTTCACTATGATTAACCAAAATAAAACCCTTGTTTTTACCCTTAAAATATTTAAATAGAGAAAACTTATGAAACTCATCACAGCAATTATTAAACCATTCAAAATGGACGATGTACGTGAAGCCTTATCTGAAATTGGGGTTGCCGGTGTTACCGCAACGGAAGTGAAAGGATTTGGTCGCCAAAAAGGTCATACTGAATTATATCGTGGTGCTGAATATGTAGTCGATTTTTTACCTAAGGTAAAACTAGAAATTGCCGTTGCAGATAATGTAGTCGATAAAGCGGTTGAAACTATTGTCAAAGCTGCAAACACTGGCAAAATTGGAGATGGCAAAATTTTTGTTTCAAATTTAGAACAAGTCATTCGTATTAGAACAGGCGAAACAGGTGAGGAAGCAATTTAAAATGATAGGGAAAAATAAAAATTTTATGACGCTGCTTTTTGCAGCGTCTTTTTTTATATCTAAAATAGCATTTGCGGCGGAATTAAACCAAGCAAATACAGCATGGGTACTTACTTCAACGGCCTTGGTATTGTTTATGACAATTCCAGGGCTTTCGTTATTTTATGGCGGATTAGTTCGCAGTAAAAATGTTCTATCCGTCTTAATGCAATGCTTTGCCATTACCTGCGTTGTTTCCATTCTATGGCTTGCAGGTGGTTATAGTTTGAGCTTCTCAGACGGTGGAATGTGGCAAGACTTTATTGGAGGCACTTCAAAAGCCTTTTTACCGCATATCAATACAACAGATTTAATTGGCGATATTCCTGAGACGGTTTATTTTATGTTTCAAATGACGTTTGCCATTATCACGCCTGCATTAATTGTGGGTGGTTTTGCTGAACGGATGAAGTTCTCCTCAATGCTTTGGTTTAGCTCACTTTGGTTGATTTTTGTCTATTTGCCAATTTGTCACTGGATTTGGGGTGGTGGATGGCTCGCGAAACTCGGTGTGATGGATTTTGCAGGGGGTATTGTAATCCATGTAAATGCGGGGGTTGCCGCATTAGTATCTGCGCTTGTGCTAGGTAAACGAAAAGGATTTCCCCATGTTGCCATGCCACCACACAATATGACAATGGTAGTCACTGGCGCAGGAATGCTCTGGGTTGGCTGGTTTGGCTTTAATGGCGGTAGTGCCCTCACATCAGACGGACATGCGGGGATGGCGATTTTAGTCACGCATATTGGCGCAGCAACCGGTTCTCTGACTTGGATGATTATTGAATGGTATCGTTTTGGTAAACCCAGTATGCTTGGAATTGTAACAGGCATGGTAGCGGGATTAGGTACCATTACACCCGCATCAGGTTTTGTTGGCCCCTTAGGCGGGTTTATTATAGGATTAGTAGCGGGCGTTGTATGTTTTTATGCAACGCAGATTATTAAACGTAAATTCAAGATTGATGACTCACTAGATGTTTTCCCCGTTCATGGTGTAGGGGGCGTTATTGGATCACTCTTAACTGCCGTATTTGCTGCCACTGAATTTGGCGGTCTTGGTTTATCGCCAGGGGTCAGTATTAGCCAGCAAATGGGGGTTCAAGCGTTAGCAGTTTTAGCAACAGTTATTTGGAGCGGCACCTTTAGTTACCTTATTTTAAAACTAATTGATAACTTTATTGGTCTGCGCGTTACAAGTGATGAAGAAGTCCAAGGACTTGATATTGCACTGCATGAAGAAACCGGTTATCACAGTTTATAAAACCGACTAAAAGGATAGGCATTGACGAATGTGATAGAATAAAACAAAATTCACATATAAAATTCTTAATCCTTAATTTAAAAAAGAGAGAAAAATGCAGATTGTTTTAGCTAATCCTCGTGGTTTTTGTGCGGGTGTTGATCGCGCTATTGAAATTGTAGAGCGCGCCTTAGAATCCTTTGGCGCACCTATCTATGTTCGACATGAAGTCGTTCATAATAGAACGGTTGTCGATGCACTTAAAGAAAAAGGTGCCATTTTTATTGAAGAATTAACGGATGTTCCTCCGGGATCAACGCTCATTTTCAGTGCACATGGCGTTTCAAAACAAGTCCAAAAGGAAGCAAAAGAGCGCAGTTTAACGGTTTTTGATGCCACCTGCCCGCTTGTAACCAAAGTTCACATTCAAGTTGCCAAACATGCAAAAGCCAATCGAGAAGTTATCTTAATTGGTCATGCTGGTCACCCTGAAGTTGAGGGGACAATGGGGCAATATGAAAAATGCGCTGAAACGGGTGGCATTTATTTGGTTGAAACACCAAGTGACGTTGAAAAACTGGTAGTTAATCATCCTGATGACTTAGCGTATGTAACGCAGACGACCCTTTCAATGACAGATACCAAAATCATGGTTGATGCACTTCGTCAAAGATTCTCCTCCATTCAAGAACAAAAAAAGGATGATATCTGCTACGCAACTCAAAATCGTCAAGATGCGGTAAATGAATTAACCAAGTTTGCTGACATTATTTTAGTGGTGGGATCACCAAATAGTTCGAATTCTAATCGCCTACGCGAAATTGCGGAGCAACTAGGAAAAACAGCCTATCTAATTGATACAGCTAGAGATATGCAACGCAATTGGTTCTCAGACACAAGTATTATTGGCGTTACAGCGGGTGCATCTGCTCCTGAAGTATTAGTTCAAGAAGTCATTGAACAACT
Organism: Pseudomonadota bacterium; assembly: GCA_039805765.1. GTDB lineage: Bacteria > Pseudomonadota > Gammaproteobacteria > Methylococcales > Methylomonadaceae > UBA10906. Next base: position 2,267 of record JBDLTP010000027.1, on the reverse strand, counting down.
CAGAAATTGGGGTGGAGATATAACAACTGAGATTAAAGGAATTGAAGAAAAAGTTGTATTTTCATTGCCACGTGAGTTAAAAGGTTAGCGTTAATGAGCGAATTGCTGGATTCAATTCGCATTGACAAATGGCTGTGGACAGCGCGTTTTTTTAAAACGCGCTCACTTGCCGCAGAAGCGGTTTCTGGCGGAAAGGTTCATATTAATAAACAACGTGTAAAATCGAGTAAAGAAGTTAAAATTGGAGCTCTCTTAACTATCCATAAAGATGGATTGGAATGGGAAATCACCGTTACAGGAATTGTTAAACAACGCATCAGCGCAAAAGAAGTAGCTACGCTTTATGAAGAAAATCATGAAAGTAAAGTCAAGCGACAGCACCTAATTGACATCAAGCATGAAGAAAGACAACTTTTGGGATTTATAAGACCTGAAAACAAACCAAATAAAAAAGATAGACGATTAATCCATCACTTTAAACGTGTAGAATAAATTTTATAGACAAGTTGGGGGCTTTGGCAAACCGGATATCTTGCAAATAAATTTTAAAGGAGATTGTGGAAATAATTTTTGCAAATAAAGACTGTTGCCGATTTCGTGACCAAATTCATTTGAAATGGCTTTTATAAGTATTCGCGTATTCGGTAAGTATTGATACTTTTTATAATAACTACGCATAAAATGCACAATACGCCAATGCGCCTCTGTTAATTGAATTGATTCAATGTGCGCAAGCTGTATAGCAACTGATTCAGTCCAATCGTCACCATTAATTAAAAAACCATCTTTAGTGAGATTTAACGTTAATTCCATGAATATATAGGCGTGTGCTCAATTGCAAGCTTAACCAACTCTGCGTTATTTATACAAGTAACCCCTTTAATTAGTTGCTCCTGCAATAAACCGCGAAAAACCAAATCGTCCAACAAAACATAACACGGCGCTAACTGAGTTAGCTCGAATAATTTATCTTCAAAAATAGAACCTTCTAAGAGGGACAAAACAGAATTATCTAAAAATACAATGATCGACTGTTGATTGGATAGACGCGTAAATAGAGAGGTATCAAATAAATTAAAGACGAGATGAAGCATAATAATGTTAATACATATCGGTAAACTTTAACCCTGCAATCCCAAAAATCACAAGAGCTATTGATATTAAACGAAATATATTCATTGACTCTTTAAACAATACAATGCCTATAATTGCCACGCCAACAGCGCCCATTCCAGTCCATATGGCGTATGCCGTCCCTAAAGGTAACGTTTTGATGGCTAGCGTTAATAAATAAAAACTAGAACCGCCGGTAATAGCTGTTATTAAACTGGGTAATAATTTGGTAAATCCTTCGTTATATTTCAAACTTAAAGCAAAAAAAATTTCCATGCAACCCGCAGCAATTAATATTAGCCAATCCATATATTATCACGAAGTTTAGGTCGAAAAATTAATAAAAAAAAAGCCCAATAGAGAATAAAGGGCTTAGAAGATAAGAGCTTGGCGATTCCCTACTTTCGCATGGCAAAGTGCCACACTATCATTGGCGCTAAGCGGTTTCACTTCCGAGTTCGGGATGGGATCGGGTGGTTCACGCTCGCTATGTTCACCAAGCAAACTGGTGTTTGAGACATTATGTCTGCAAAAAAAGGAAAATCTGTAATCTCAAGGTGTCTAGTTAAGTTAGCTAATATTACACCAATCGAAAAACTGATTGGGTGTTATATGGTCAAGCCTCACGGGCAATTAGTACATGTTAGCTACATTCATTACTGAACTTCCACACCATGCCTATCAACGTTGTAGTCTTCAACAGCCCTTTAGGGAACTTAAAGTTCCAGTGAGATCTCATCTTGGGAGGGGCTTCCCGCTTAGATGCTTTCAGCGGTTATCCTGTCCGCACGTAGCTACCGGGCAATGCCATTGGCATGACAACCCGAACACCAGTGGTGCGTCCACTCCGGTCCTCTCGTACTAGGAGCAGCTTCCCTCAAATCTCAAACGCCCATGGCAGATAGGGACCGAACTGTCTCACGACGTTCTGAACCCAGCTCGCGTACCACTTTAAATGGCGAACAGCCATACCCTTGGGACCTGCTTCAGCCCCAGGATGTGATGAGCCGACATCGAGGTGCCAAACACCGCCGTCGATATGAACTCTTGGGCGGTATCAGCCTGTTATCCCCGGAGTACCTTTTATCCGTTGAGCGATGGCCCTTCCATTCAGAACCACCGGATCACTATGACCTGCTTTCGCACCTGCTCGA
>JBDLTP010000026.1:0-43723 GCA_039805765.1 Pseudomonadota bacterium | reverse complement strand
TTCTCGGCCATTACGCGCAAAATGAATTTCAAAATCCCCCTCTTCAGTAAAAAAGGAGCTTAATTGACGACGCATTAACGCTGAATCATCTACTATCAATAATTTAATCATATGCAAAAATCTTTCCCTTTTATCACGTAGTAATGACGACTTACCCTGTCAACAAACTCAATCCTTTAACATCTTTGGATTCCAATAAATGCGATGGATCCATTAATAAAATCAATCGTTTTTGTTTTTCTAAGTTCGCGACGCGCGAAATGAGATGTACTTGATCTACCGATAAATGCGGTGCTGGCTCGATGGCCGAGCGAGGTACTTTAAGCACTTCAGCAACGGAGTCAACAATAAATCCGGTGCGCACCCCATCAAATAAAAACACCATAATGCGTTGTTGCTCACAGCGCTCAAGCGTAGGGAGTCCTAAGCGACGACGTTGATCCACTACAGGCAAGACGGCGCCACGCAAATTAATCACCCCTTCAATAAACGAAGGTGCCTTAGGTATGTGCGTTAATTCCTCAGGCACACGCACAATTTCTTGAACGCTTTCAATGGGGACACCAAATTCTTCACTGCCTAATCGAAATACGACCATTTGCTCGTCATCTTCAATCATTGCTCTTTCATTATTTTCCATATCTTCATCCTGTGTCATGTCAATCGAACTCAATGCTTCTTGCACGGCGTGGTGATGAAACATATTTTCGGCTGAGATAATCGACACTAAACGCTTACCATTATTTAAACGACAAATCTCATTGATGTCAGATAAAGCCCCGTCGCGTGAAAGCATCGATGGCATGGCGCTCACATCGTTTTTAGACACACGCAGTACTTCATTTACCGTATCCATCACCACGCCAACGGCCGCATTACCCACTGAAATCACCACAATGCGACTATGCTCGTCAGCTTCCTGACGCGGCAAGCCAAACATCCGACGCAAACTCACCAGCGGCAACATACGCTGTCTTAAGGTCATCACCCCAAGGACGTGTGAATCTGAATGCGGCACATGGATAATTTGCTCAGGTACTTGCACAATTTCCTGCACATCATTAATGCTGATCGCATATTCCTGATCAGCCACACTAAAACTTACAAGCTGCAACTCATCACTGAAACCGTCAATTTCTTTTTCCTTATTGATGTTCTGCTCAGAAAGGGCATGGTTTGCTGAGAGAGTGGCTGACGCTTTTGCAATATCCGAAAATTCACTTTCAATAAGCATGCCAAAATCTAGAATCATCGTCATGGCAACGCCACCGACATCTTTGAGTAACCCTGTCAGAAGATCGGTATTGACCACGCCACTAATCGAGCCGACGCCTTCAATTTTATTTAAATCTACTTCAACAACACTGCATACGCGATCCACGACAAAGCCGAGCGGTTGCCCTAAATCAATGACAATTGCGCGTGTTGCATCATCATTTTCATGCTCTGGAAATCCAAATATGCGTCGTAGCGAAATAATGGGCAAAATTTTACCGCGTAAATTCGCCAACCCTTCTAACGTATCAGGCACCAGAGGCACATGCACGACATTGGGTACACGAATAATTTCTTGTACAGGCGCCATATCCACCGCAAACGTCTCACCGCCAGCATAAAACGTGACAAATTGGCGAACAGTAGATTCGCCTACTGAAAATTCATCGATTTCTGGCATCGAATCTGCGGGGAGCGCATCCTCTGAATTGTCGAGCGATTCAATATCTGACTGCTCGTTTAGATTCTCATTAGTCATAACAATCTCCTAAAGATTGAAATACAAGGCTTACGCGCTTTGTAGTTCATCGGCTAATGAGGCAATCTCTTCAATTGCTGAGGCCAACTCTTCTGCACCTTGGGATTGTTGTGTGGCTGCGGCAGCTGCTTCTGTAGCCGCTTTTTCAGCTTCTTGCGCGGCGGCAGATATTTGATCCACGCCGGTTTTAACTTGATTGATCGCGGCTGCAATTTCGTTGGAAACAGTAAGAATGTCAGATGCACCACTCTCAATTTCTGAAACATCCCCTTCAATGGTTTGTAGATTAGTGCTACTGATTTTTGATTTTTCAACTTCAATTTGAGCACTTACCACAATTTCCGCTAAATCTTTCCCCACCACGCCAATTTGATCTTGCACGGCTTTGACTAAATCTTTAATGCGATCTGCATTTTCAGCCGAATCTTGTGCTAAGTTACGAATATCGGTGGCAACCACAACAAAGCCTTTACCAAATTCCCCCGCGCGAGCCGCCTCAATTGAGCCATTCACGGCAAGCATATTGGTTTGAATTGAGACCGTCGCAATGGCATCCACGATTTTATCAATGCGACGCGACAATAATTCTAAATCGGTGACGCGCTTAATACTGTCTTGCGTACTCGCCATGGAATTGCCAATACCATTGATTAATGAATCCACTAATTTTTTATTGGTGTCTAAGGCTTCTTGAATATTACGCACGCCTTCAAGGCCTTTAGTGCCACGTTCTTGGGCGATTTCAAGGCCTTTTTGAATTTGCACTAACGCAGAAGCTGATTCCTCCGTTGCGGCTGCTTGTGAGCGAGCCCCTTCACGAATTTGATTAATGGCCGCCATAATTTGTCCGCCAGAGCGATTAATTTCCTGTACGGCAGAGGACAGCTCTTCAGCGGCTGATGCGACTTCTTCTGCACTTTTGGCTACATCTGTGGACGTTTTTAAGTCTTCAGCCAGCTCAGATAAGCTTTGTGCGAGTTGTTCACATTCAGACAATGCTCGAGCTTGTTCTTCAACGGTTTTGCCTGTTTCTTCCGCTGCGGCTGATTGCTGCTCGGCGGCTGTGGCAATCGCTTCTGAGCCAATTAACGCTTGTTGTGACGCCGTTACCGATTGCTGTGCACCGGTGGCAATTTCACGAATCCCTGCAACAACGTCCACACTAATTAAACGAATTTTTTCGAGTTGCTCCGTAATCAATAAGCCGTTTTCCACTTCCACTTCCACTGTTTTCGCGGAGGTGTTAATGCCTTCAGCAATGACGGTGACTTCACGTTGAATTTGCGCCACTAACTCTTGGATTTGTTTGGCACTTTTTTCAGAGGTTTCAGCGAGGGTGCGTACTTCGTCGGCCACAACCGCAAAGCCTTTACCATGCTGACCCGCGCGCGCCGCTTCAATGGCGGCGTTAAGTGCTAATAAATTGGTTTGATCGGCAATACGTGCAACCGCTTTGACGATATCGCCAATGTTAGCCGCTTGGCTTTCTAATTCATTGACCATATCAACAGAGAGCGCTTGGCGTTTAGCGGCTTGCCCCACATTGTTGATTAAATCATTAATGTCTGCGCTGACACGCGCAATCAGGTTATAGGCGCTATCGCCTTTTGTTTGTGAGATTTCTGCACTTTGTAGCTGACGACCAATGGCTCCCACCACTTGTTTCAACGCCACAGTAGATTCTTCAGCCGCGCCTGACGCTTCTTCCGCCCCCGCGGCAATTTGATCTGATGCACGACGGAGCTCTTCAGCAGCAGAGGCCGCTTCATTAATACCTGAGGATAACTGACCTGTAGCAGCGGCAATTCTTTCGGCCGCTTGCTGTTGTTTTGCTAAAGTACGCGCTCTTTTACGTTGCACTTCAATGTTGTGCGAGGCGGTGACAGAATCTGTTCGAGCGCTGTTATCTTTAGCAACACTAGAAGCGTTCGATGTTTTTTTGATGAGTGCCATAGTAATTGCCTTTAAAGTTGAAAAACAAGTTGTAAAATCGGGTTAGCGACCAGTGGAAAATTAAATTAAATATTTATTTTTATTTATCAATCTCATTATTTTTTCGCTGAAAGGATGGGGAAAATAAACTTGATAACTATCAAGTAATAAACAAATTAAAGGAGATTATAGAGAATGGCGAAGACAACGATATATTGTTGGCACGCGATAGCGAAAAAATAAAAAGACGATATTGATGCACTAAATTATTCCAGAGCATGGCAGAAGATTTGTGAAATAGAGGAGATGAGCGTTTGTAATTTGCATGATGCTATATTGCGTAGGTGGTGACGTACAGTCAGATTCGCTTTGCACCTTAAGCATGCTATAAATTATTTTATTGCCTACACACTGCATGGCTATCAATGAAAACTTGATATCTTAAAAATCACAAGGGGGTACTTGTCTTTTTATCGATAAGACGAATTTATCAATAAAACGAATTCCTGCGAGCGTAGTTTAGCTGAAAATTTCACGTCAAGGAATGGAATAATAAGCCTGGGTGAAAATGATCAGCATCGATTGTGCGCTTAGAAATAGATGTGATTGTTCTTGATTGGGTGTTTTTACTGTTTTTAAGGGCAGTAACATGGAATGAATTAATCGGTTAATCGATTAATTTAAATTACTGATTTTTAAGAATTAAGAATCCATTATTAATCAGTTGCTTTGTTTGATTTTGAAGGGGAATTGATAAAATGGAATCGTTTTTGATTGCATTTTATGTCTTGATTCAACGCATTGGCACACTATGTACTTAAGAAGGCGAATAATTTTTCTAGATCAGAAATTTAGATATAAATAAAGTAGGGGTGAATAATAATCCACCCCTACACATTAATTAAGCGGCAAAGTTTTTCGCTGCAAAATCCCAATTAACCAATGCCCAGAATGCCTCTAAGTAAGCAGGACGTGCATTGCGGAAATCGATGTAGTAAGCGTGTTCCCAAACATCACAGGTCAATAAAGGGGTTTGACCTGCTGTTAGAGGGCAACCCGCATTGCTTGTGCTAACAAGGGCTAAACTGCCATCTGCATTTTTTACAAGCCATGCCCAACCAGCACCAAATGTGGTCACAGCGCATTTTGTGAATTCTTCTTTGAATTTTGCGAACGATCCAAATGTACTATTAATCGCATCCGCTAAATCACCAGTGGGCTCACCACCAGCGTGTGGTGCTAAGCAGTGCCAGTAAAATGTATGATTCCAAATTTGTGCTGCATTATTGAAAACACCACCAGATGATTTCATAATAATTTCTTCAAGTGATAAACCTTCAAATTCACTGCCAGGCACTAAATTATTTAAATTAGTGACATAAGTTTGATGATGTTTGCCGTGGTGAAACTCTAAGGTTTCAGCAGAAATGTGTGGTGCAAGCGCATCTTTTGCATACGGTAAAGCGGGAAGTTCAAAACTCATAAAATCTCCAAAAAGTAAATACCAAGTATTTTCATACGAAAATAACTTTAGCACTGCTAGCGAATTAAATAAAGTATCGGATTAAAATTATTTTATAATCCATACTTCTTAATTATAACCATTATTAATCAAAACAGAATTATGACAAATCAAAAAAATGCCCCTATTCAAGTGGATCTAGAAGAAGGTGAAAAATATAGCTGGTGTAGTTGTGGTCTTAGCGGCACGATCCCCTTTTGTGACGGGACACATAAAACGGCTGAAACCGATAAGCGTTCGGTGAAATTTATACCAGAGCAAACGGGCAGTGTGCATTTGTGTGCGTGTGGAAAAACACAAAATGCGCCCTATTGTGACGGCAGTCATCAGCACCAAAATTAACGCTGGTTGATATATTATGGCAGTTGAAATCGAACATAAATTTTTATTAGCCTCCAATCAATGGCGTGAGCTTGCAAGTAGCAGCGTAGTATACAAACAAGGTTATTTAAGTTCTCATCCAACCAGCTCCATTCGTGTCCGTATTAGTGATAAAAAGGCGTGGTTTAATATCAAAAGCGCCACAATAGGCACACAGCGTCAAGAGTTTGAATATGAAATTCCGCTTAGCGATGCGCAAGAGATTTTAGATACTTTATGTGCAAAACCGATTATTGAAAAAACGCGTCATTTCGTGACTATGGGTACTCATATTTGGGAAATAGATGAATTTTATGGAGATAATGCGGGGTTAGTAGTGGCTGAAATTGAACTGAGCGCAGAAGGCGAGGTTTTTGCAAAACCGGATTGGCTTGGTGTTGAAGTGACGCAGGATTTGCGTTATTACAATAATAATTTGGCGCGTAACCCTTACAAAAATTGGCGCGATGATGCTTGAAACGGCAGGTGAATCACTTGACCCGAAAGATTGGCCCGCGTTTCGACTTCTTGCACACCAACTGCTTGATGATATGCTCGACTATACGCAGCATATTCAAACGCACCCCGTTTGGCAACCGCTACCCGAGACGCTTAAAGCTCAATTACAGCAACCGTTAAGTGAAAAAACGCTTGAACAAGCGCATCGTTACTTTATGACTCATATGTTGCCTTATGCTGTTGGAAATACCCATCCACGCTTTATGGGGTGGGTTCATGGTGGTGGCACGCCTGTAGGAATGCTTGCTGAGATGCTGTCTGCTGGGCTCAATGCCAACTTAGGGGGGCGTAATCAAGCCCCTGTTGAGATGGAGCGTCAAGTGATGCGCTGGGTGCGCGATTTATTTCACTTTCCCGATTCAGCAAGTGGCATTTTTGTCACCGGGACGTCAATGGCGAATTTGATTGGCTGTTTATGTGCGAAAACGCGCGTATTAGGTGAAAGTACACGCCAAGAAGGTGTCGGGCAATCACGTCATTTAACCGCTTATACGTCAACGGCGGCGCATATCAGTATCGCCAAAGCGCTGGACATTAGCGGTATTGGCACGAATGCGTTACGCAAAATTTCTGTGAATGCGCAATATGAAATAGATATCACGCAATTAGAAAAAGTTATCGCCGAGGATAAAGCCGCGGGGAAATTGCCTTTTTTAGTCATTGCCACGGTAGGGACAGTGGATGTGGGCGCCATTGACGCCATTGATCCAATTGCTGATTTGTGTGCAAAAGAAGGTATTTGGCTACATATTGATGGGGCATTTGGTGCTTTAGCAATGCTTTCCCCTGAATTAGCGCCGCGTTTACAAGGGATTGAACGCGCGGACTCAATGGCGTTTGATTTTCATAAATGGGGGCAGGTGCCGTATGACGCGGGGTTTATTTTAGTACGCGATAGTGAACTGCATCAGCAAACGTTTGCATCACCGGCAGCGTATTTGCAACGTCAAGAGCGCGGTTTGTCTGCCAATTCGCCTTGGGCCTGTGATTTTGGTCTGGATTTATCGCGAAGTTTTCGTGCATTAAAAACGTGGTTTACCTTAAGTGTTTACGGGAATGAAAAATTAGGTCAAGTGATTTTGCACACTTGCCACCTAGCGCAGTATTTGAAACAGCAGGTTTTGCAAACGCCTGAACTTGAATTACTAGCACCGGTGGCACTCAATATTGTATGTTTTCGTTATCGCTTCGCTGGGACTGATTTGAATTGGCTTAATACGGAAATTGTTATTGCCTTGCAAGAATCGGGCGAGGCTGCGCCATCTTCTACAACGTTAAATGGTCAAGTTGCGATTCGCGCAGCTATTGTGAATCATCGAACAACGCAACAAGATATTGATACATTACTAGCATCCACATTGAAATGGGGTGCGACGCTGACAACTTCTACTTTATAAATGTAACCCCCATGACAGAGCAACTTGCGTTAAACGAATTAATAAATAGAGATTTTATCGGTCTAGTTGAGTTGATGCGTCTTGCACATCACGGTGCGGATTTGTCATCGCTTGGACAGGCATTGATTCAAAAAACCATTGATAATCCATTTGATGCTTATGCCTTACTCGATTTATCAACGGTTTTGCAACTGCGAGGCAATCGTGAGCTGGCCTTGCAAATTCAAGCCCAAGCTATCGCGCTTCAGCGTGAATATATGGTTCCCAATCAGTCACCCACGAATCTTCGCGTGCTGGTGTTATTGAGTGCAGGGGATTTAATGGCCAACACGCCGATTGAATTTCTACTTGAAAATTCGAGTATTGATTTGACGCAGTTTTTTGTTACTGAGGATTTATTTACGGTGGCTGGCGCGTTTAATGAAGATTTGCCCGAGCATGACGTATTATTTGTTGCTATTGCTGAGTCTGAAGTGAATTTGTCGCTACTCAAACAGCTCACGCCACTGCTGTCAGCCTGGTCTAAGCCTGTACTCAATAAACCTGAGCGCATTGCGCGAATGTCGCGTGATGGGGCGTGCGCGCTATTGGAAAATGCATCAGGCATTGCCATGCCTAAAACGATTCGCTATGCATTGAATACGATTGAGCCGCAAACGTTTACATACCCAATCATTATTCGCCCTGTCGATTCACACGCGGGTCATGATTTAGATAAAATTGAAAATGCGGAGGCGTTGCAACATTATTTGAATGAGCAACATGACGATGCATTTTTTATTGCACCGTTTGTGGATTATAAAAATTCGGATGGACTGTATCGTAAATATCGGGTGATTTTATGCGCGGGTGAGGCGTTTTTGTGTCATCTTGCGATGTCTGTGCATTGGATGATTCATTATCTCAATGCGGGAATGGCTGAGGATGCAAAAAAACGTGCAGAAGAAGCTGAGGCGATGAATGATTTTAAGCAAACCTTTGCGAAAAAACACGCCGCTGCTTTTCACGCCATTTATGAGCGTACAGGCCTTGATTATGTGGGGATTGATTGTAGCGAAACGCCAGACGGGAAATTACTCATTTTTGAAATTGATAGTTGCATGATTGTTCATGCTATTGATCCCGTTGAACTGTTTCCCTATAAGCCCGCACACATGCAAACTTTGTTTGATGCGTTTGAGTTGATGCTCAAAAAATCATCTGGAGAATTCCATTGAACGGGCAACACGCGCATCAGAAATTCAGTTAGCAAAAAAATAATGCGTTCAGAAATGAAATCAGATAACGCCGCATAAAACCGTGGGCTTTGATATGATTTTTCGAGGATTCTTTTGTGAGTATTTTTTTAAAATAAAAATTCAAGATGCTTTGCACGGGTTTTGACAGGGAATAAAAAACGAAATGCCATCTTATTATTATGACATTTCGCTATAGAAGCATTACTGTGTAAGCAATGTTTTATTCGCTGTCACCCTCGTAGGTGTTTCGGTTCATACCCGCGCAAAGAGGACACCATGATAAGTAGAATTCCACCACGCAAAATACACCAAAAACTAATAATGGAATACTGGCCGTAAATAGCGAAACCACAAGCATTAAAATGCCACCATAAAGACGATATTGTTTTTCTTTAATACTTAAATTACGTTCAATTTTCATCATACGTTTGAAATCAAAACTCATAACATTTCCTCCTAGTCTATTCTTGTTATTGTGTTTTTTGACTGCCTAGAAGGCAAATCAAGTGCAAATATACGCGCTTACATCGAAAAGTGCGATTATAATCATACAATTTATAGCCGCTTTTTCATGTTATTTTTAATTTTACTCTATTAGGAAAATCGTTTTATGTCTAAAAGCATTATTCATACACACTTAGCACCCCAGGCAATTGGTACGTATTCACAGGCAGTAAAAGTGGGTAAAACTGTTTATTTGTCAGGTCAAATTCCGCTCGTTCCCGATACCATGACGTTAATTGAGGGGGATATTACAGCGCAAATTACGCAGGTATTTGAGAATTTAAACGCCGTTGCACATGCGGCAGGGGGTAATTTAGCAGATATTGTGAAATTGAACGTGTTTTTAACCGATTTATCTCATTTTCCTATTGTGAATGAAATTATGGGGCATTATTTTCATGAACCCTATCCTGCGCGAGCGGCGATTGGGGTTGCGGCGTTACCTAAAGGGGCGCAAGTGGAAATGGACGGCATTATGGAATTGTCTATTCAAGATTATTTAGTGTAATGCGTAGTTAATTTTATAGTAGCGTTAATTTTTTACGCGTATGTCGCTGTTGCAACAAGAAGTGAGTGAACTTGCGGGTGTTGGGCCTCACACACTTCATCGACTCAAAAAGCTTGAACTATATACGCTACTGGATTTACTGCTACATTTACCAATGCGCTACGAGAATCGCACCCATCTTTGCCCAATTGATGCGCTTGAGGTAGGCCAAACTTCACTTGTTTGCGGGTATGTTGAGCAGGTGAATGTGATACCGTCGGCGCGTAAAATTTTGGTTTGTCACATCAATGATGGTACAGGACTTTTAGCGTTAAAGTTTTTGAATTTTTCGCCATCTCAGCGAAAATTACTCGAAAATGCAACGTGGCTGCAATGTTTTGGCGAGGCGCGTTTGGGCTATGGTAGTTTAGATAATACGCTTGAGATGATGCATCCTGAATTTTCATTGCGTACAGAGTACGATGCGCATAAAACAGAAAAAACCTTAACGCCTATTTATCCATGTACTGAGGGACTGAATCAACGTCTTTTGCGCCGCATTATTGCTCAAGCATTGAAAATGTGTGATGCGCATTTAGTGGATTATTTGCCAAATAATTTATTGCAAAAATTTAATTATCCGACGTTTCGTGAGGCATTAATGCAAATTCATGCACCGCAAGGCAGTGAAAATAAACTGGCATTTGCACGTCTTGCACATGAAGAATTGATTGTGCATTATTTGTCTATGCGTAGCGCCAAAATGCACGCAAAACGCTTTCAATCGCCCGTATTCACACCGAAAAAAAATAAAGTCAAAGCGTTTTTGGCTACCTTGCCTTTTTCGTTAACCAAGGCGCAACAGCGGGTGATTGATGAAATACAAGTTGATTGCGCCAAGCCCGAGCCGATGTTGCGATTAGTGCAGGGGGATGTGGGGTCAGGGAAAACCTTAGTGGCGGCGGTTACGGCACTGGTGGCGATTAAAAATGGCTATCAAGTGGCGTTAATGGTGCCAACAGAATTGTTGGCCGAGCAGCATTGCCGCAATTTCACAAACTGGTTTTTAGCGTTTGATGTCAAAATTTTATTTTTGACAGGGCAACTCAAAGGGAAATTAAGGGCTGAAGGGCTAAAAGCGCTGGCAGCTGGTCAAATTGATTTAGTGATTGGCACGCATGCGCTGTTTCAAGAGCAGGTTCAATTTAAAAAATTAGGATTGACCATCATTGATGAACAACATCGTTTTGGTGTACATCAGCGTTTAGCGCTTCGCGATAAAGGTCGTCATCAGACGCGAAAAGGCGATGAGCTGTATCCGCATCAATTAGTCATGACAGCAACGCCTATTCCACGCACGCTTGCGATGATGAATTATGCCGATTTAGATGTCTCTATTATTGACGAGTTGCCTCCCAATCGCACGCCGGTGATTACGCGTGTCATTTCAGCGCAACGTCGTGAAGAGGTGATTGCGAAAATTGATGAATGGGTACGCAAAACCTATCAAGCGTATTGGGTCTGCACGTTAATTGAAGATTCTGAGATGTTGCAAGGCGAGGCGGCAATCGCAACGAGTGAATTACTCACACAGGCACTGCCTAACGTGCGCGTCGGCCTCGTTCATGGGCGAATGAAAGCCGCTGAAAAAGAAAGTGTGATGAGTGCATTTAAAGCCCATGAGCTGGATTTACTCGTAGCCACCACCGTTATTGAAGTGGGCGTCGACGTACCGAATGCCGCCTTGATGGTGATTGAAAACCCAGAGCGTTTGGGGCTGTCACAACTTCATCAATTGCGTGGGCGTGTTGGGCGAGGTCAAATCGAAAGTTATTGTTTATTACTTTATTCTCAATTACCTGACATGGCAAAAGAGCGCTTAACTATTATGCGCGAATCCAATGATGGCTTTGTCATTGCTGAAAAAGATTTAGAAATACGTGGCGCGGGTGAAGTGCTGGGTACACGCCAAAAAGGGCAGTTGCGTTTTAAAACGGTGGTTTTTCCGCGAGATGAATACTTGATAGAGAGTGTTCAAGAGATAGGCGATAAATTAGTTGATCGTATTCCACAAAATATACCATTACTCATCAATCGATGGTTAATTAATGCAGAAAGTTATGTTGATGTGTAAATTGACATCCTATTTTAAATAAAGGGTAAAAATGAAAGAACAGTTTGATGTGGTTATCGTCGGTGGCGGAATGGTAGGCGCGGCGGTGGCTTGTTGCCTTGGCGGCAGTAATCTGAAAGTTGCCGTGATTGAGCACGAATATCCACAAACATTTGATGCCTCGCAACCCCATGATTTGCGCGTCTCGGCACTGAGTATTGCGTCAAAAACCATTTTAGAAACCGTTGGCGCGTGGCAAGGGATTGAAGCTAAACGGTTGTGTCCATTTAAACGGATGCGCGTTTGGGAAGAGGCGGGGGATACTGAATTTTGCAGTGAAAATATCGGGCATAGCGAACTTGGGTATATTGTTGAAAATCGCTTGACGCAGCTTGCTTTACTTGAGCGCATTGAAGACTTTAGTAATATTGAACTGATTTGCCCAGCACAAATTACGCAGTTAAATTACAGTCTTCATAGTGACAGTGAATTGATTTTAAATAATGGCAGAACGTTGAGCACAAAATTACTCGTCGCTGCCGATGGGGCGCAATCTAAAATTCGTCAAGGCGTGAATTTAGGTGTGACCAGTTGGGATTACGATCAACAGGCGATGGTGATTTATATTGAAACCGCATATCCTCAGCAAGACATTACATGGCAGCGTTTTGTTGTGAGTGGTCCACAAGCCTTTTTGCCATTGACTGGAAATTTTGGCTCGATTGTTTGGTATAACTCGCCTGATGAAATCAAACGATTGAAAAGCCTTGCGCCAGACGTGTTAAAAGAGGAACTCATGGCAACTTTTCCAGACTGTTTAGGTGAGGTGACACGCGTGATTTCTTCAACGAGTTTTCCGCTTAAACGCCAACATGCCCAGCATTACGTAAAACATGGCGTTGCGCTAGTCGGTGACGCGGCGCATACGATAAATCCCCTTGCAGGGCAGGGGGTTAATATTGGTCTGCTTGATGCGGCGGCGTTAGCTGAAGTGATTATGGATGCGACCAAGCAAGGGCGAAATATTAGTGACGTTAGCGTATTAAAGCAATATGAAAAAATGCGTCACACTGAAAATCTGAAAATGATGACCGTGATGGATGTATTTTATCAAACGTTTAGTAATGACTTTTTCCCCTTGAAGCTCTTGCGGAATTTAGGCCTTGGACTGGCTGAGCGCGTCACACCGCTGAAAAATAAACTCATGCGTGGCGCGATGGGACTTGAAGGGGCGTTGCCTAAATTAGCACGCGGGGAGCGTTTATTTTGACCATGGATTATGTTGCCTCAACAAAGGCTTGGTTGCAAACAGTCGTTATTGGATTGAATGTTTGTCCGTTTGCGCGTCATGAAGTGGAGCGAGGCAGGGTTAAGTTTGAGCTTGAAACGTCTACCGATATAGCGACATGTTTAGAAAATCTCATTGCGCAATGTGAATGTTTAGATCAAGACGATAACATTGAAACCACTTTACTTGTTTATGCGAACGCATTCGGCGAATTTGACGATTATTTAGATTTTGTGGCTATCGCGCAGGATTTACTTGAAGCAGAGCATTACGAAGGTGTATATCAATTAGCGACATTTCATCCGCACTATTGTTTTGAAGGCGCAACCGAAGATGATGCGGCAAATTATACCAATCGCTCACCGTTTCCTATGCTTCACTTGTTGCGTGAAAATAGTTTAACGCAGGCGCTCGCGCATTATCCTAATCCCGATACGATTCCTGTGAATAATATTACGCTCATGCGTCAAATTGGCTTGGGAACACTGCAAGCGACCTTGGCGGCTTGTTATTTAAAATAATCATTTCATTATAAAATTTGTATAAAAACTTTTATGGACGCATTAACAAAAGAAAAAGTCAATTTAGAAACAGCCAAAATTCATTGGAAAGACCTGCAACGTTTTTTTGCGAAAGGCGAAGCGGTTTGGGTATCAAGTGATCTTGATTTGGTTGAGGTGGGATATCAATTTTCGATGGATAGTAAATTGGATGTGCAAGCTTGGATGGAAAATAATCAAGTGGCATTAGTGTCGGATGCTCAGGCGCTGCGCTGGTTTGAAAGTAATGCGGAACTTTGGGCGGTGGTGGTTAAACCGTGGATTTTAATCCAAGAGTAAATCACATCGGTGACATGCAATCATTTTGCCTGTCACCGTAACAATCTATTGTTAACGACTTCTGCTGCGTGAGCCTTGTATTTTGGGTTTTGCACCGGGTGCTTGATTTCGCGCCACATAGCCTTTCTTTTCAGCAGGTTTTGAATGACGGAAATCTTTTTTACCTGTTTCCTTGTTGGGTGCTTTCTTTTTAGGTGCGTCAAACACATTTAATGAAACCGGCTCATAACCGGTATCCGCAATGCGTGGCAATTTACGTTTGAGTAACTTTTCAATTTCAGCCAATTGACTTGATTCTTCAGGTGATACTAATGAAATCGCCGCGCCTAATGCGCCAGCACGGCCGGTACGACCAATTCGATGAATATAATCTTCAGGGACTTGCGGCAAGTCGTAATTCACTACATGTGGGAGATCATCAATGTCGAGTCCACGCGCAGCAATATCCGTTGCAACGAGCACAGATACTTTCCCATTTTTAAATAAATCTAGGGCTTTTGTTCGAGCGCCTTGTGTTTTATCGCCATGGAGCGCCGCAGAGCGAATGCCGTCAGTGACCAATTGTTTTTCTAAGCGATCAGCCCCATGCTTGGTGCGAACAAATACCAACACCTGTTGCCAATTATTACTGCCAATTAAATACGACAGTAAGGCGCGTTTATTTTCGCGGGCAATTCCGTAAACCAATTCTGAAATATTGTCAGAGGTCACGTTTGGCTTAGCCACTTCTACGAGAATCGGGTTTTGTAATAGTTGATTCGCGAGTGCTTTGATTGGCGCAGAGTAGGTGGCTGAAAATAATAAATTTTGGCGTTGTTTGGGTAAGTTCCCAATAACACGTCGAATATCAGGCAGAAAACCCATATCCAGCATACGATCCGCTTCATCAAGTACCAGCATTTCCACGCCGCTTAAATTGATGTTTCGCTCGTTCATGTGGTCACACAGACGTCCTGTTGTCGCCACAATAATATCGCAGCCATGACGCAGTTGACGAATTTGCATATTGATACTTGCACCGCCCACAATCATTTCGGCAATGAGGGGCAGATGTGCGCCATAGGTTTTAATACTTTCAAGCACTTGGGCTGCGAGTTCACGCGTTGGCACTAAGACTAAGGCGCGAATACGGCGTGGTTTTTGATGTGGATCGTGATTTTCCATTAGGCGATGCAGAAGCGGTAATGTAAAACCAGCTGTTTTTCCTGTACCAGTTTGTGCGCCAGCAAGGACATCTTTGCCAGCAAGAATATGGGGGATGGCTTGTTTTTGAACGGGAGTAGGCGTGGTGTAGCCTTGATCGCTGATGGCGTTAAGTAATTGTGGACTTAAGCCGAGGGCTTGAAAACTCATGTAAACTCTCAAAATGATTTATTAAAAATAGATAACGCTAATATAACACAACCCATGTGGTTGATGCGGTTTTAAACGTATTTTTCGTTAATAAACAAGAGAATTGCCGTTATTTTTATCGGCATTAAAAATAACGGCGGATAACATACAGGACATAAACTATTCCTGAACTGCCTACTCGGCAGTAGATATGATAAACAGCTATCAAGAGTAAATGTTTCTTTTCCTAAGCTACCTACTTCGGCAGAAAAACTTTTTTTAATATTGCAAATGCATTGTAACACTTTTTTCAAAAGTGTGAGGTATGTCACACTTTTTGGGTAAACGTAAATAAACGTGTTCATCATCAAAGCAATTTTTAAATAAATGAAAATCATTGCCATGAATAACACTTGATTTCGCTGACATTGGGTTTTGCTCTTTTAAAAATATCGTGAATTAAGAAAAATGAAATGGTGTGTCCAAGTGATTAAGCAATAAAAAAGGACGTGATGAAACGTCCTTTTTGAGTGGGTAAATTACGGTTTAGGGGCGGCAGGATTATCCGTGCCACCTTTATCGCCTTTGTCACCTTTAGGGCCTGTGTCACCTTTAGGACCGTTATCCCCTTTGGGGCCTGTGTCACCTTTAGGTCCGGTATCCCCTTTGGCGCCTGTGTCACCCTTAGGTCCAGTGTCCCCTTTGAGACCTTGGTCGCCTTTAGGTCCAACATCGCCTTTATCTCCAGTATCTCCTTTGATGCCTTGATCGCCTTTAGGTCCGATATCCCCTTTAGGTCCAAGATCCCCTTTGACGCCTTGTTCACCTTTTTCACCTGGATCGCCTTTAGGTCCAATATCGCCTTTAAGCCCAATATCGCCTTTAAGACCCAGATCGCCTTTAGGTCCAACATCGCCTTTAGGTCCAGTATCCCCTTTAGAGCCTTGAATACCTTGATCGCCTTTAAGACCTTGTTCGCCTTTAGGTCCGGTATCGCCTTTGACACCTTGATCCCCTTTAGGTCCTTGAATCCCTTGATCCCCTTTGAGTCCTTGTTCACCTTTAGGTCCGGTTGCGCCTTTAATCCCTTGAATCCCTTGTTCACCTTTTGCACCTTGAGGTCCTTGGTCGCCTTGGGGGCCTTGAATCCCTTGGTCGCCTTTAACGCCTTGGATACCTTGAATACCGGTATCGCCTTTAGGTCCGGTATCACCTTGCTCACCTTGCGGCCCTGTTGGTCCTTGTGCGCCTTGAGCGCCTTTGTAGCCTAAGTCACCTTTAGGGCCAGCAGGACCAGCAGGACCTTCGTTGGCGACGACTCTATCCACCCAACTGTAAACACGTTTAATGAGGAGGTCGTCATCGTGCAAAAATTGATGACCTTCATTTTCAAGTTTGACTTGACGATATGTGCTGTTTTTCTTACCCGCTACTAGACGATCTCTCGCACTACGAACGACTTCGGGAATATCTAATTCCGCATAGATATCTAGTAGGGGTAAATTGAATTTTGAGATAAACGGGAGTGGGTCATTATTTTCCGTCACAGGTAAACTGATGAGGACAACGCCGTTAACATCAATGGATTTATCTGACAGGGCATAGGTTGCCATTAAAGCACCAAGGCCGTATCCGACAATGACTACTTTTTCGGCTTTTTCAGTTTTTGCAAATTTTATAGCTGCAATGAGTCGCTCTTTTGCTTCAGGAAATAAGTCATAATAATCTCCCATGGCAGCGCCAGATTCACGCAAAGGCATTTGAACGGATAAAGAGGCCCAGTGATGATTAGGCAGGAAATGACGTAATTTTTTAATGACTAATTCTTGATCGGGATTTCCGCCAATATCATGGAGAAGAATGATAAAGCCTTGACGATCAGTAGTTGGGGTATCGGTATATAAACTTAAAAATTTCTTTTCGGGTGTTTGCAGCCAAACAGCGGTTCCTGTTTTCAATGTTTTTTGAATGTCCACTGCAAAATCTGCTTCACGTTTCTCATCGCTGCTCCCAATACACGGCAGAGCGCTACACAGACAAAGTGTTAAGCTAACTTGCGCTAATCTTTTGATGAGCATATACGAGGAAGTTCCTGTGATTTATTGCTAATAACTCGGTTAACCCAACTGTAAATTCTTTTGACGAGAAGTCCACTATCATTCAAATACAAATGCCCTTCATTATCAAGTTTGATTTGACGATATTTTGATTTTGTTCTACCGATATTTTTTCGCTCTCTTGCGCTATAAACCACCTCGGGTGAATCAAGTTCAGCGTAAACATCAAGCATTGGCATGGTAAGCGATGAAATAAAAGGCAATGTCTGTGCGTAAATTTCATCTATTTCAGACGAGGACAAACTAATGGTAATGATGCCGCTCACATTCGTCGATTTTTCTTGTAGGGCAGAGATTGCCATCAATCCCCCTAATCCATACCCAATAATGACCACTTTTTCGGCTTTTTGTGCTTTGGCAAAATTGATTGCAGAAAACAGCCTATCTTTAGCTTCAGGAAATAAACTGTAATAGTCTTCTATTTTAGCACCTTCTTCACGCAAAGGCATTTGTATTGATAGCGTTGACCAACGGTGTTCAGGCAAAAAATTGCGAAGTAACTCAATCACCTTGTCTTGATTAGGATGCCCTCCTATATCATGCAGTAATATCACTACGCCATCAGGGTTATTGGTTGCTACTTCGGTGTATAGGCTCAAAAAAGTATGATTCTGCGCTTGTAGCCAAACAATACGCCCATTGGTCAGGTTTTTTTCAATATTGAGGGCGAATTCAGCCTCACGTTTGTCATCACTCGCAACACACGTCAATGCGCTACATAAGCACAAGGTGATACTTAGTCGAGCTAATTTTTGGATGAGCATAAACGAGAGGCTTTCCTTTCTTAATTACATACTGTAAATAACTTCACGATTACTTGTGCGAGCATCGTCGGTTTGTTTGACGTCTGATTTTGGTTTACCTTGATGCATACGTTCTCTGTCGTATTTAGCCATCATTTCTTCCCATGATTTATATTGCTGGTATTCTGCAAAACCCGCTTCTTTTCGCTGTTTATAAATCTCTTTACCCATAACAATAATTTCTTGCGGGGTTTTATTATCTACTGTGTTTAAAAATTCGTCATCACTTTTTTTCGCGTCACGGACCATCCAAAATGACATCTCATATTCTGTACGGATATCTTCAGGAAGTCGATTCTTAATCATTTTAACAGATTTATAAGCCGTTTTTTCACTGTGTGCATTGATCTTTTGACCATTGCCACAAGCGGTTAACATGGCGCAACTTAGCGCAAGGACGATAAGTGGTAATTTTTTCATTGTCATAACCTTAAAAATAAATGGGAAGGATGATAACGCTATTTTTTTACAAACAAAGTAAAATGCGCGGTTATTATAAACCCTAGACATTTTTTTTATGCTGGAATTTATTTCCCTTCTTCTAAAGCGCTACCAAATTATCCTAAAAGCCAATCCGCTCAATGGTTCTCACCTTGCGTATCAGCAAATGCTTGAGCAATTGATACTCACGCAGGCTTTTTTTGCAAAAGGACAATATATGGAGCATATACCTTTGCAAATTGCCGTTGTGGGTCCAACACAAGCCGGTAAAAGCTCGATTGTAAACGTGTTACTGCAATCAACAAGTGCTGGCGTGAGTCCACTTGCTGGGTATACCGTTCATCCACAAGGCTTTTTTTATGCTATTGACGATACGGCCTGTGAGCAGTATTTAGCCAACTATTTCTTACCATTTGTGTGTAGTGTACCCAATCAGCTTAATAAATCAAATTACGCGTGCTATTCATTATCGTCTACTGAAACGGTCACACCCTATTTACCGCCTTGTGTACTTTGGGATACGCCCGATTTTGATTCTATTGATTCAACTGTTTATCGTGAGGGCGTACTTAAAACCATTGCACTGGCGGATATGGTTATTTTAATTGTCAGTAAAGAAAAATATGCAGATCAATCCGTTTGGGACATGATGAAATGCATTGAAGCTTTGCGGCAACCTACCTTAATTTGTGTGAATAAATTAAGTGAAGGAGCGGAATCGATTGTTTTAGAATCACTACAAGAGAAATGGAGAGAGACGCGTCGCGATGCATTTCCGCAAGTGTTGCCGCTATTTTATCAAAAAAATACACAAATACCCGAAATTGCGCCATCGAAAAAACACGTTTTGTTCGAATTAGCTAAAAAAGTGCAACGTGAAAAACAAGCTTGTCGTGAGCAAAAATTACTGCAAACCTACTGGCAGTCATGGACAGCGCCACTGCGTGAAGAACATCTTATATATGCTGCATGGCATCAACTTGTTGATCACGTTGTCGAGCAATCATTACGCAATTACGCGCGTGACTACCTAAATCACCCACGTCATTATGAAACATTTCAACAAGCGATTGCAGAATTATTATTGTTACTTGAAATACCCGGTGTTGCGCGCGTGATGATGACTGCCCGTAAAGCGTTACTTTACCCATTAAAAAAATTGCGTAGTCTCGGGCGTTCTCGTGCTAATTTAGCAGAAAGTAGTCACGAAATGACGACGATAAAGCAGTTAATTGATCACACATTAACCGAATTAGCTCATCAATTGCTGGATAAAAATACGCATCCATTGTGGCGCGATATCAGTTTACAACTGCGTGATCATCACGCGGGCGAGGCGAAAGTCAGTTTTCACGCAGCGCAAGCGTATCATTTATTATTTCAGCAAGATGTTCAGATGGCGGCTCAAGGGCTTTATCATAAATTACAAGAGCAACCACTGGTTTTAAACACACTGCGTGCAACGCGTGTATCAGCGGATGCTGCGGTGTTGGCGCTAACGCTTTATGCGGGAGGGATTGGCTTGCATGATTTGGTGATTGCGCCTGCTATGTTAACACTCACTAATTTGCTCACCGAAAGTGCGATAGGGAGTTATATGCGTAAAGTAGAGTCCGATTTAAAAGTGCAGCAACTTGCCGCTGTCAAAGCACACATTTTTGACCCGATGTCGCAGCGTTTACGTGATTTACCTCAGTTGATAAATAGCGATACACATTTTGCGATTTCTCCTAAACAACTTTTAGACGCTGAGGCGCAATTGGACGGTGGAAAACCTCATGGCTTACGATTACTCTGATTTACTTCATGACGTTAAAGATTGGGCAAAAAAAGCCAATCAGCAGGATTGGTTAACCGCGCAGCAGTGGGCGTCATTTGATAGCGAGGACATGACGCAATTTGCCCAAGATAGTCCAAATCGTCCTATGCTGATCGCGTTTATGGGTGGCACGGGTGTTGGGAAAAGCTCACTGCTGAACAGATTAGCGGGCAGGGCAATTGCTAAAGCGGGCATAGCACGTCCTACTTCACGCGAAGTGACTGTGTTTTATCATCGTGATGTCACCTTACCTGATTTGCCTTTGCGTGGGGTATCGATTTCGCATCATGAGGATGAGAGTCAAAAAATGATGGTATGGATTGATATGCCAGATTTTGACAGTACGGATGCACAAAATAAAGCGCTCGTTTTGCAATGGATGCCGTATATCGATATGCTGATTTATGTAGTGAGTCCTGAGCGTTATCGAGATGAAAAAGCTTGGCAATTATTGATTGCTCAAGGTGCGCGTCATGCGTGGCTATTTGTACTCAATCAATGGGATGTTGGGCAACAGGTTCAAGCTGAAGATTTTGAGCAACAACTTCACGTAGCAGGATTTAATGAACCATTGATTTTTAAAACCAGCTGTACACAAATGCTCGCTGACGATGACTTTGCCGCTTTAACCCAAACCATCAGCCATATAGCCACGCAAAAGACACTGGAACAGCTGGCTTATCATGGTCGACAAGTGCGCGTTCACGCATTGCAAAAACAGCTACAAGTCTGTTTGTCTTATTTGGGTGAGGCGGTGGCGATGCAAAAATTACAGACGCATTGGCAAAAACATTGGACGCTAACGGCAAAGCAGTTGCAACAAGGCTTTGCATGGCGTTTGCCTTTGCTTGCGGAGCAATTTGCCACGCATGCGAGTGATTTACGTATGGTATCGAGTGATATTTTACTTTGGGATGTTTGGGCGCAAACACGTTTTGATGATGTACTAAATGAAACGCTCCTTTATGCGCAACGCCAGCACCTTCCAATTTTACCACTCGAAAAAAGTCTGTTATCCCTGCGCGCAAATGCAAAGAAAGCCTTGCATCATGCTGTTGAGTTGGAAACACGTCAATCTCTTGCAAAACGCGGTACTTGGCTACATCGTGGGTTATTGAAATTGGTTGGTTTGGCTGAAGTTGTGTTGCCGCTTGGGGCGATGAGTTGGGTGGGGGTGCAAGTGTTTAATGGTTATTACGAAAGTAATCAAACGCATTTACATTATTTGAGTATTGATTTTGCCGTGCATAGCGTTTTAGTGTGTACGCTATCTTGGGTAATACCTTTTTTTATCCTTAAAAAGTGCCAGCCATCACTTGAAAAAAGTGCATTGCGTGGCTTAAATAAAGGGGTTCTGCATGGATTAGAGGGATTAAATCAGGAGGTATTGACGTTGTTTTCGTTATTTGAACATGAACAGCAACAGCACAAACACCAAGTGAATGAATTACTAAAAGCAAGTGAGTCGATTAGTTTGCAGCATCTTGCGATCGACCCAGAAAGTCCTCTTGAGCGTATGCTTGTTTTTGAGGATAGAATAAAATAAGGGTCATTATTGATGCTGAAATTTTGTGTTAATCGATGCTTGAACAGCACACATCTCCTTTCTCTTTGAGTTTACAAAACCGTGAAAATAAAAAATCCTCAGTATTTAGTTGGCATTGATTTAGGAACTACTCACACTGTTGTCGCCTACGCGCCTATATCGACGCCGCAAACGATTCAACTTTTCCCTATTGAGCAATTAGTCGATATTGGGCAAGTTGCGGCGCGCCCTTTATTGCCTTCTGTGCGTTATCATCCCGCAGAAGGCGAAATTGCCTCAGGTAATCTCGCTTTTACCGCAAGTGATAATGCCATTTTGGGGGAAGCCGCGCGAGTGCTTGGCGCAAAAACGAAAGGCCGTTTTGTAACGAGTGCGAAGAGTTGGCTATCCCATCCATCTGTGGATCAAGAGGCTGCTATTTTGCCTTGGGGTAGCAGTGATGAGGTATTAAAAGTGTCGCCCTTGGACGCGAGTGCGAGTTATTTGGCGCATATTCGGGCGGTTTGGGGGCATCAATTTCCTGAGGCACCGCTTGAAAATCAAGATATTGTGATTACCGTCCCTGCGTCATTTGATGAAGGCGCGCGTTCATTAACCGTTGAAGCGGCAAAAATTGCTGGATTGAAAAAAATTCGCTTACTCGAAGAACCACAAGCCGTTTGTTATGATTGGCTGCGTGCAAATGCGACGCAATTAAAAGAAAAATTGTCCAACGTGCATTTACTGCTTATCTGTGATGTGGGGGGCGGAACGACGGATTTAACCCTTATTAGCGTTGAGCAAGGTGACGGCGATAAAGAGCCTAAATTGACCCGTATTGGCGTGGGCGATCATTTGATGCTTGGTGGTGATAATGTGGACTTAGCCATTGCCCATACGCTTGAAGCGCGGTTAGCGGACAATAATACGTCGCAAAAGCGTTTGTCAGCTGCCGAATTATCCCAATTACTCGAGCATTGTCGCCACGCTAAAGAGCGTTTGCTTGCAGAAGATGCACCAGAATCGATTAAAGTGACGCTACTCGCGAGTGGCTCGAAATTGTTTGGGGGCTCACGCTCGGCAACGCTGACGCGTGAAGAAGTTCGAACTATTGCGTTAGATGGGTTTTTTCCGCTATCAAAATTAACTGATTTGCCGGATAAAAAACGCAGTGGTGTAGTTGAATTCGGCTTGCCTTATGCGTCAGAGCCTGCAGTGAGTAAACACATTGCCGCTTTTTTGAAATTACATTCCCATGCGGCCGCGCAGGCATTAGGTAGCGCAGATCCGATGCAAGGTGCATTTGTGCCCGATGCACTGCTTTTGAATGGCGGCGTATTTCGCAGTCAACCAATCACCAAGCGCGCAATAGATTTACTTTCTTCATGGCGCGATGTTCCCCCCCTTTTACTTGAAAATCAACATCCCGAATTAGCCGTTGCGTTTGGCGCTGTCAGCTATGCGGTGGCGCGACGCGAGAAAAAATTAAAAATTGGCGGAGGAGCTGCGCGGAGTTATTTCTTACTGATTGAAACGGCTAACAATAGATCAATTCAACAAGGTATTTGCATTTTGCCAAGAGGTAGCGAGGAGGACGATGAAATTATTTTAAAAGACCATCGGTTTGCATTGCGTCTTGGCATGCCTGTGCGTTTTCATTTAGCCTCAACGATTGGTGATACGGTTTATAAATCCGGTGATATGGCGGACATTACCGACGATTTTCATTCTTTGCCGCCTTTAGCGGTTGCCTTTAGCAGTGATTCGAGTAATGAAGTCGTTGTGGAGCTTGCCGTCATGCAAACGGAAGTTGGTACGCTTAAAATTCAGTGTGTCGGTGTTGATAATCGTAAAAATCGGTGGGATGTTGAATTCCAACTGCGTCGTGGCGTGCAGAATAGTGGTGTGTCATCAGAGGGGTTACCAGCCAATTTGCCTGCGTTATGTGACAAAATAAGTGATGTGTTTGGGGCAAAATCAAAGCAGATTGATCCTAAAGCCGTAAAAAATTTGCGCGCAGAGCTTGAGAAAATGACGGGGATGGCGCGGAGTGAATGGAACTCGCCACTACTACGAACTTTATTTGCCACGTTATTAGAGGGTGAAAAATACCGTCGTCGTAGTGAGTCACATGAAAAAATTTGGTTAAATTTAATTGGGTATTGTTTGCGTCCAGGATTTGGTTATCCGCTGGATGATTGGCGTGTTGAGCAAATCTGGAAAATTTATCCGCACGGTATTCAATTTGTCAACGAAACGGCATCGTGGGCGGAGTGGTGGACGCTTTGGCGACGCATTGCTGGCGGACTTTCATCATCGGCGCAAGAAATGATTTTTGCTGATATTACCAAATATATTGACCCCAGTGCCGCAAGGCAAGTGGGCGTGGCAAAACAAATTAAAACGCGTAGTTATGAAGATATTATTCGCTTAGCCGCCGTGCTTGAGCGATTGCCGTTGCAAAAGAAAATCCAGTTGGGTGAATGGCTACTTAAACGCCTTGAAAAATCGAGTGAATCCGATCAAACCTGGTGGGCACTTGGGCGCATTGGGTCGCGAATTCCTTTTCATGGGAGTAGTCATAATGTTGTCACCGCGCAGACGGTTGAATTTTGGCTCGTGCAGTTACTCAGTGAAGATTGGAAGAAAACGCCGCAAATTGGCTTTGCGGCGACTTTAATTGCCCGTATGAGTGGTGATCGTGCGCGTGATATCCATGAAGAAATGCGCAGTCGTGTTGTTGAGAAGTTAAAACTGAGTAAAGCGCCTCTTTCATGGATTGACATGGTGGAGCAGGTCAAAGAGCTTAGCGAAAAGGACGAAAAACAAATTTTTGGTGAAGCGCTGCCTTCGGGATTGAAATTAGTATCTATTGGGGAGAAATAAGATGGTGCATTATTGGCGGGCGATGATGGGGATTGTGGTGCGGGAGTTGAGTCGTTTTGTGACGCAACGAGAGCGGTTTATTTCGGCATTAGTGCGTCCTTTAGTGTGGTTATTTGTTTTTGCTGCCGGTTTTCGTGCGGCACTTGGTCTTGCGATTACCCCCCCTTATGAAACCTATATTTTGTATGAAGTTTACATTACCCCCGGATTAATTGGCATGATTCAGCTTTTTAACGGCATGCAAAGCTCTCTTTCTATGGTTTATGATCGTGAAATGGGGAGTATGCGTATTTTACTTGTGAGTCCGTTGCCGCGTTGGTTTTTGCTTTTGAGTAAATTATTGGCGGGGACAGGCGTATCTATTTTGCAGGTGTATGTTTTCTTAATCATAGCTTGGGGGTATGATATCCGAGCACCAATTGAGGGTTATATGTGGATAATATTCCCACTGATTCTGTCAGGATTGATGTTAGGCGCCTTAGGCTTACTATTGTCGTCATTTATTAAGCAACTTGAAAACTTTGCGGGTGTGATGAACTTTGTGATTTTTCCGCTATTTTTTATGTCAACGGCGCTTTATCCGTTGTGGAAAATAAAAGAATCCAATGCGTTTCTCTATGAATTAGCGCAGTACAATCCATTTTCACAAGCCGTTGAGTTAATTCGTTTTGCATTATATGGGCAATTTAATTCATTTGCGTTTATATATACAGCGATTGCATTTATGGTGTTTATGGCGGCGGCCATTGTTGGTTATAATCCATCAAAGGGAATGATGACGCGCAAAGGGTAACACAGTAAAATAGTGTTGCGCTCAAATTTTAGGGAGCGGTGAGCTTTACAATAATAACAATTTAAAAAATACAGTGAGGACATACAAATGAGTGAAGAAAATGTAAATCCAGTCGTTACCGAGTCTGTTGAAGCTTCGCATGAAACTGCTCATGTTGATCCCGTTCAAGCAGCTGAAACTCATACAACTCAAGCTAATCATGACGAAGCTCCAGCAGGTATGCTAGCATCATTAATGGCACTTAAAGAGTCAAATGCCAATGCGTTCTATGGCATTTTAGGTGGTGTTGGGGTGTTGCTTTTAGCCTTAGTTATGTTTGGATTGGGTGGCGGTGATGAAGTATTGAAAAAAGCGGATACTAAAAGTTTGGCTGCAGGGCAAAAATATTCATTAAAAAGTCCTAATGCCGTTGCAGATGGTAATGAAGTGTTAACTATTCGTTTGGTTTCACAGCCAGGCGCAATGTCAGCTTTTGATGACGATGAAAATAAAACAGAAGAATGCCGTAAATTCCCTGTTGGTACTAATGTGACCGTATTAGATAAACAAGAGGCCGGTCCTGTTGTTTACGCAAAAGTGCAAATTGACGAAGGTAGTTGCACTGGAACGATTGGTTGGGTATTAGGTATTAATCTGTAGTTTTTAAAAAAAGATTGACATCCTAATTAAGGATATTTATACTATGCAAATAGTTTCAAATATTGAAACGCGGGAATAGCTCAGTGGTAGAGCACAACCTTGCCAAGGTTGGGGTCGCGAGTTCGAATCTCGTTTCCCGCTCCAAATTTTAAGCCGCGATCTTCGCGGCTTTTTTGTTTATCTTCATATCGGCTGCGTAGCAAAGCGGTTATGCAGTGGCCTGCAAAGCCATCTAGAGCGGTTCGACTCCGCTCGCAGCCTCCATCACTTCGCCGATGTAGCTCAGTTGGTAGAGCAACTGATTCGTAATCAGTAGGTCGCAGGTTCGACTCCCGTCATTGGCTCCATATAAATCAATGGGTTAGAGTTAATTTTAGCTGGTATTTTTTGCCAAAAAAATAAAATGTCGCAATTTCGTCCCATTTCAAAATAAAACATCACAAAACACCGCATCAAATGCGGGTAATTCATTCGCTCCCAAATACTTTGTTTTTCGCTAAACCTTCTGATCTCTGTTTCTAATTTCCCTGCATCTCTGTTGCGTTTCAACTATATAGGCACACCGCCACCCCATACCACCTAAATACTATTAGGGACTCCTTCAGAATTATGCACAAGCTAATATGCTCAAACGATTCCGGTTTATTGGATTGAGGGGTAATATCACAGTATAGATTTTAATATTTAGAGTTAATTCCACATGAAAAAATCAATTTCTCTTTACGGCTTTATAATTCTTGCATTGTCCCTTTGGACAAATGCTGTGTTTGCAATACCAACGCTAACAGAAGCATCTGCAACAGGAACAACGGTTAAATTCGTAACCAAGTTAAGCGAAAAGCTACCAACTGGCTATAAAGTTAAGATTGATTTGAATAACGGCAAAGGCTTAGTTGCGATGACTTGTTCTGGTCTTACTTGTTCATTATCTAGTAATGCGTTGCCTAAACTGGATTCACTAACTTATAAAATTGGTATTTATGATGCTAAAGGTATTTTACAAAGCACTCTACTTAACGGCACTTTTGTAATGACATCTATAGCAATAACTTCTAAATATACTAAGATATCCAATTCAGGAGCTGTATTACCTGATATTGCAAAATTAGGCTTTGGCTTGAATGATTGGGCTTGCACGAAAGATAATGAAACGGGTTTGATTTGGGAAGTCAAAACAACGGATGGCGGATTGCGAGACTGGAATAACACTTATACAAATTATTCTTCTGGACTTGGTTACCTAGGGAGCTCAGATGCCCAAACGTTTGTGAATGAGGTGAATAATCAAAAATTGTGTGGAGCAACTAATTGGGATTTACCCTCATTAGATGCGCTTAAGACATTAATTTTTTGCTCCGATGGTCAATATGATGAGGATGGCTCATGTAAAAATTACCAAACAGTTACTCAGCCAACCATCATGACAACCTATTTTCCCAATACACAAAATGATTGGTATTGGTCTTGGAATTTTGATAAACGTGATCCAGCAGCTAATCCACTTATGCCAGATTACCTTCTTAAAGACAGTACTCGTTGGAGTGTGAATTTCTACTATGGCTATTTTAAAAGCTACAGTAAGGACTATGGTCATTATGTTCGTTTAGTTCATTACTAATTGAATTAGCATTTTTTACAAAACGAAATCATCTGTAACTAAGCTTTCAACGCCTGTTAACAGAATGGAAAATTCAGGTTTACTGTCTGCATTTGTACTGGCGTAGAGAATGTGAGTAGCTGAATCAAAACGGAGTTGACCAGTGGCATCTTTGTTGAATGAACCGTTGCCGATAAATTGAAAGCTTTGATTACCAGAAATCTTTGAATTTGCATCTATTGCAGATAGATCAATGAGATCATTTTCAGTGTGCTTGAAGTCAGTTATCGTATCGCGGGTTGTCGCAGTGGTGCCTGACTCTTTTACAGCAGTATATTTAAGTACATCAGCATCTTTTCCACCGGTTAATGTATCAGCACCTAATCCACCTTCAAGCGTATCTGAACCTTGATTGCCATTGACGGCATCATTACCAGTCCATGATTTAATGTAGTCGCCGTATATCGAGCCATTGATAATATCATGTCCTGATAGCACATAACTTTGAACAGAATTCCCATCACCATTATTAAGATATTTATTAACCGTTGTGGCTGAGGCATTTGCATTAGTTACCTCATAAGCTAATTTCCCATTAATCCAATTTTTATAACCAGTCATTGTGCCACCAGATAAACCGGTTTTTGAAAATTTAAATGAGCCGTAGTAAGTGGCGAAGTAAGGATAACTACTTAAAGAAATATGATCGGATGAATAACTGCTGACAGTCCCATAAAACACATTCAGATTTCGCATATCTGCTTGGGTATATATAGTTAAGTTTGCCATGATAGTTCTCGAGGTGAGTAGGTAAAAATACCTATGTGTTAGAACGCTTGCATGTAGTATAGCAATAAAACCGGCTGTCACAGTTAACAAAGAAATATCAATTCAAACTTGATGCCTCCCCCCACTATATATTTTAGGATTCTCTATATTTCAGATACAATTAATCCGGTGCAAATGCTAGAGAAAATTAAACATAATTTACTTCTATAATCTTAAACTCAACGTAACTTCATGAATTGATTGAATCAGTATGGTATTGGCTGTGTTAAACGTCCCTGCTTAATTTCCAACGGTAAGCATTGATTAAATGAGCTCTTCAAGCAAGCAATTTTTCAATAGGTTAGCTTGATGTTGGTTACACACTGTGTGGGTGGTTTTGGGGTGGCGCATATTTTGAATTATGGTGATTTAATGTCTAATGTTTACCATTTTTTCTTTTACCTTTGTATTAATCAACAAAATATTATAAACATAATACATTATTTTTTATTGTAAATAACTGAAATTATTAAATATAATTAATAATAGCCAGTCTGTATAAAAAATATAAACCATAAATTATTTGTATTTAAATGCAAATCTAGTAAAATCCTAAAAAACTTTGTATTTCAATAATAAAAATAATAATTAAAAAATATTATGTTTTTTCACGTAGTGCTAATAATTATAGTTGGTTTAATTACTAATTTTTCGTTTGCGCAAGCAAGTGATAAGTTAGATGTGGCGAATATAACTCAATCTTCTGTTTCGCTTACGTCTTATTTTGGAATTTTTGAAGACACGAGCCACGCTTTGACGCTTGATGATGTTCAAAAAATTAGCTCGCAATTCAAAACTGACCTGCCGGCAAAAAATTCAATAAATTTAAGCTATTCAACATCGGCTTATTGGCTGCGTTTGGTTTTAGATAATAGTAGTAATCGTTCGGTAGAAAAAATTCTGAGCATTGACCATCCCCTTCTAGCCAAAATTGATTTTTATTGGCAAACAGAAAATCAACATTATCAAACGATTAATACAGGTTATGCTAGGCCACTTGAGAATCGTCCCTATAAAAGCCGAATTTTTGCGTTTCCTTTGGTTCTTCAACCCCAAAGTCAACATATTCTTTATTTAAGAATTGAATCACCTAACGCCATTGTAATCCCTGCTGTTTTATGGCAACCCATTGAGTTTTATCAAAATGAGCGAAATGATTATTCATTTCAGTCAATGTATTTAGGGGTTGTTATCGCTATGGCGATGTTTTGCTTGACGTTAGCGCTTACGTTAAGAGAGTTTGATTACTTTCTTTATGTGAGTATGATTATTCTGGTTGCATTATCGGTTATTACCTACCGTGGCTTGGGTGCGGAGTATGTTTGGCTCAATACACCGTGGTTGACGCAAACGGGTTCATTATTATTTGGAACGCTCACTTTAGGCGTAGAACTCCTGTTTATTCGCCGCATGTTGTATACCGCTACTTTACTTCCAAGATTAGATTATTTTTTAAAAATACTGATTAATTTACATTTTTTGATTGCATTGTTGCTTTTATGGACATTTGCCATTGCAAAATACGTAGTAATGGTTTTTGCCATTTCTTCAATTTTTGTTTTAATTATCATTTCGTTGGCAGTATTAAAGAAAAACCGTAATGCGTATTTTTTATGTGCTGGTTTTTCAATATTAGCAATCAGCATTATTATCAATCTTTTACATGTTTTCGCAGTGATACCGACTAGTTTTTATACCGTCAATAGTATTCAAATTGGCTCAGCACTCGAACTGTTAATTTTCACTCTACTTTTAACAGATAGATATCTCTTTATTCAACAAGAAAAGTGCCGCAGTGAAGTGGCATTAGTTTCTGAAAAGCAGGCACGACATGAAATTGAATTATTAAAACAAACGTATTTTGAGCATCATTTTGCACTTGATAAAGCCGCTATTTTTGTAGAAACAGATGCACAGGGTGTCATTACGTTTGTGAATGAACATTTTTGTCGTATTTCTGGCTACAGCGAAGAAGAGTTAATAGGTTCAACGCACAGTCTATTAAAATCGGATATTCATCCCCCTGAATTTTATGGCAAGCTTTGGAAAACGATAAGAAGTGGAAATGTCTGGTGTGAAGAATTGTGTAATAAACATAAAAATGGCACGCTCTATTGGGTTAATACCGTCATTGTTCCCATTATGGATCATGTTTCGCCTCCACGAGCTAGACCTAAAAAATATATCAGTATTCGCTTTGATATTACTGACCGTAAAGAAGCCGAGCAACGTCAATTGGAACTCACAAAGCAAGTTAACCAAATGCAAAAAGTCGAAAGTTTGAGTCGTTTAACATCAGGAATCGCGCATGATTTTAATAATATATTGGGCGCAATTATCGGCTATAACCAGCTAAATGGCTATGCTGGCGAAGATTGTACAGATGAAAAATTGAAAGAGGAAATACTGTTTAACACGGAGCAAGTGAACATGGCAAGTGGTCGCGCAGTCAATCTGATTAAAAAAATGATGTCCTATTCACGTCAAAATACGGCAAATAAAGAAATTGAAGTCAAATTAACACATGAGGTAATCGAGGAAGTACAAGTGTTAATGCGCCCAGCGCTAACCAGTAAGTTTCAACTGCACGCTGAAGTAGTAGATAGCACGTTAACCATTCAAATTGATTCAACGGAGTTGCACCAGATATTAACTAATTTGATTGTCAATGCCCGTGATGCAATGTCGCAAGGAGGGAGTATTACAATTTCGTTAAAGAAAGTTGCTATTCATACGGGATTTTGTAATTCGTGTGCACAAGTTCTTGAAGGGGAATTTATTGAATTATCCGTATCAGATAATGGTACTGGAATCGATGAGAGTGTCATTGCACAAATTTTTGATCCATTTTTTACGACCAAGCCAATGGGGGAGGGAACGGGACTTGGCTTATCGACAGTTAGTGGTATGGTTCATGAAGCACATGGACACATTATTCTTGAGTCGCAAACCACTACGCCAAATCGAGGAACGACATTCCGATTGTTATTTGCATTAAAGTAAGAGGGTATATATAGCTTGAACCTTATATATAAACAGCATTACGTTGTAATGATTTGAATTTAAATTGATGAATTAAAATATGATTGATAGCGAATATTTCTTAACAGAGCAAGACATTATTGTCACTAAAACAGATCGAAACGGTTTGATTACGTATGTAAATGACGATTTACTGCGCATTACAGGTTACAGTGAAAGAGAGCTGATGGGTGAAAAACATAATATTTTTAAGCATCCTGATATGCCTGCTGAAGTATTTAAAGATTTGTGGAAGACGATTTTAAACGAATGTACATGGCGAGGGGTGGTTAAAAATAAAACAAAAAACGGTGGGTTTTATTGGGTACACGCTGATGTTACCCCGCTTTATGAGAATAAAACGCTCATTGGTTTTATGTCGGTGCGAGTGAAACCTACAAGTGAAGAAATAAAAAAAGCTGAAAAAGCGTATGCTCAAATAAAAGCCGGAACCTTTACAGACGAATTAGTTTATGGCGAAATAATCAAGCGTGATGCGTTAAATCATTTGCAACGTGACTTTAATGACATCAGTGTATCCACTAAATTTGCCATGTTAGTTGGTTTGAGTATTTTTGCGGTGATCTTACTTGCGGCATTAGATCACACTGCGTTAAATAGATTAAATACGAACCATCAACAAACCCTAGCACAGATTCAAAGTCAGTCGCATCAAGTCAATTTAGATTATGAAGCGAAAATCAAGACGCTCGAGCATAAAATTGCATTGCTTGATTCTCAACATACGCTCGAAACGGCTACGCTTAATAAAAAAACCAAAGGAGATACGCTATTAAATGAACAATTCTATAAAATAAAAACGTATTCAAATCAAGCATTAAGCGATGTGCAAAATAGAAATATCTTTATTGTTTTGGTCGCGCTTGTGGTATTGGTTTTTCTTTATGAATTGATTATTCGAAGTATCGCTGGCCCATTAAAAGAAACGCAAGAGGGATTAAGAGAATTGTCAAATGGTGTGTACCGCATTCCCATTCACTATCGCTCAAAAAATGAATTGGGGAAAATGATGGAGGCCTTGCGGACAGCGTCCGTGCGGTTGGGTTTTGATATTGCAAATGAAAAGAAAATTAGTAATCAAATCATTAAAATGCACGAGCAAAACCAATTATTGAATGCGCAGGTTAATCAATTGCAGCGTCTGGAAAGTATTGCGCGGATTACAGCGGGCATTGCACATAATTTTAATAATAGTCTTGGTGCAATTATGGGTTTTAATCAATTGAACCAATATGCGGCAGACGATTGTCAAGATGAAACTATAAAGCAAGAGATTATTGAGAACACCAAGCAAGTTGAAATAGCAAGTCTTAGATCGATGGAATTAGTGAAACAAATGATGGCTTATACTAATCAGAATTCAGCGCATAAACGAAATGAATTCAAGCCTACTTCACTGGTGATTGAGGAGGTCTGTAATATAGTGAGATTGGATCTTGCCAGTAACGTTAAAATGGAATCTGATATTGATCATGAAGTGACGATTCAAATTGATGCAGATAATTTACGCCAAATTTTAACTCATATTATATTCAATGCGCGTGACGCCATGCAAAATCAGGGTGGACTGATTGCCATGTCATTAAACAAAATGATTGCACATGAGTTTGTTTGCAGTTCTTGTTTAAAAACGTTTAACGGTGTATTTATTGAACTGCGTATTCAAGATAACGGTACAGGTATTGAAGAGCAAA
Source organism: Pseudomonadota bacterium (assembly GCA_039805765.1). Taxonomy (GTDB): domain Bacteria; phylum Pseudomonadota; class Gammaproteobacteria; order Methylococcales; family Methylomonadaceae; genus UBA10906. The sequence continues at coordinate 10,255 of JBDLTP010000026.1, read as the reverse complement.
TCATTACACATATTTTTGATCCGTTCTTTACCTTAAAGCCAGCTGGTCAAGGAATGGGGCTGGGTTTGACCACCGTCAGCGGGTTGGTTCACGAGGCACTGGGTCACATTATTGTCGAAACAAATACGACTGCGCCAAGTAATGGCACGACGTTCCGATTACTATTTCCACAAGGATAAACAAGCATGGCAACGCTAGTTGTCACGTTGAGTATTTAATTTAAGCATTAAGCGTTCAGTTTTATGTTTTACTTTGGCTAGGCTAGTGTTGTAATAGCTAGATTAGGCAATTTTACGATATAAAAAATTAGTAAAAAATGCCATTGTATCAATTGTAATATGGATTATTTAAATCTCATACTCATAATTCGGGCTGTTTGATAAATTAAAATAACGATTTATTTTATCTAATGAATATATGAAAATTTAATTTATTTTTTTAAATCATATTCGCATTTACTAATTTTTATTGTGAATAGATAAAATTTTCGGACAATAAATGAAAAAATTAAGTCCATCGTTGTTTAAATCAATTTTTAACAACGTTTTACTTACAATTACCCTGGCCATACTCTATTTTATTGCGGCAAAGGCCAGTTTTCTTGTTGCTACAACAGCTGAGCACAGTGTTGTAACACCGGTTTTTTATGCGGCAGAAGGCATTGCGTTGTCCGCCACTATTTTGTTTGGCTCGCGGGTTGGAATTAGTGTTTTTCTTGGAGAATTTGCGTTTGTCATCAGCGATGAATTAGCGCTTATGCCTGCATTTTTACTTGGTCTGATCAATGCGTCCGAAGCGGTAATGGGCGGGTTATTATTTAGACGATGGCAATTAAAACCTGCATTAGGACGTGTTAATGATTTTACGACGTTAATTGTATTAATTGTATTTATTTTACAACCGTTTAGTGCAACATTGGGCAATTTAGTTTTATTGATGAACGGATTGCTTGATTCTAGTCATTTTGTTACATCATGGCTCAGTTGGTGGTCAGCGAATGTGATTGGACAATGCTTGATTACACCATTACTACTGACAATATTCTCCAAGCCTTTTCCCTTTAAAAAGCAGCATTTCAAATTGGTCATTCCACTGGGATTATTATTTTCAGCGGCTTACTTTATTTTTGAGCGAAATGTTACTAGTCTGCCAATCGCGTTGGCTTTTATTATTCCTTTACTGCTTTGGATTGCTTATCGTGGCAATTTAACGTTTGTGTGTATTAGTACTATTTTTTTGACGTTGCTTGCTATTCACGGTACGAATCTTCATAAAGGAATTTTTGCTGTTGATGAGGATTCACATCTTGTAGAGCTGAATATATTTATTTTGGGTTTATCGCTAACAGCGCAATTTATTAGTGTGCTACTAGCTGAAATAATGACCAAAATGCAGACGAAAGCTATATTTCCGGTGTCAGAATACAATCAGAATCTTATAAATAAACAGAAAATATTTGTTGATTTGCTGTTTTTTACAATATTTTGTACAGGTATCGTTATTTCTTTTCAATTAGAAAAATCTCACTATACACATGAACAAAAAAAAGCGGCTATGTTCGCTCGAAGTTATAGTCTAGTTCTAGAGGGGCAACTAAAGAATTTATCTTCTGATATGACAAAAGATATTAGTATTGCTGAAATAGTGAATTTAATTAATGTAGATTTTATTGAACTTTATAATTATCAAATCACAAAAATATCAAATAATAACTTATCTGCAAATATTCTCTATAAATCAACACAAGATGAATTAACTCAGGCTGTCAATCAATCTATTCATACCTTGGATAATACGTGGATACTTAGTGTTAAGCCTAAAGACGGTTATACCAATCCAATAGATTTAATCAGTAAACTATTGATGAGTTTTATTTTTGCACTCTTAGTGAGTCAATTATTGAAACGATATCTAATTGTCCTAAATCAAAAACGTACTTATTTAGAACATCACTTTGCACTGGACAAGGCGGCTATTTTTGCTGAAACAGATGCGCAAGGTGTCATTACGTTTGTAAATGAGCATTTTTGTCGTATTTCAGGGTATAGCAAAGATGAGCTCATCGGTTCTACATATAGTTTAATAAAATCGGATGTACACCCGCCCGAGTTTCATGAAAAACTTTGGGAAACCATTACAAGTGGTCATGTCTGGCGTGATGAGCTTTGCAATCGACATAAGAATGGAACGCTATACTGGGTTAGTTCTGTCATTGTTCCGATTTTAGATAATGATGATACCAAACCGAAAAAATATATCACGATCCGGTTTGATATTACCGATCGCAAAAAAGCCGAGCAACGTCAATTGGAATTGACAAAGCAAGTCAATCAAATGCAGAAAGTAGAAAGTCTCAGTCGCTTAACATCAGGTATAGCACATGATTTTAATAATATATTGAGCGCCATTATCGGCTATAACCAGTTAAATAACTTTGCTGGTGAGGATTCCACAGATGAAAAATTGAAAGAAGAAATACTATTTAACACTGAGCAAGTGCACATGGCGAGCGAGCGCGCAGTCAATTTGATTAAAAAAATGATGGCGTATTCACGTCAAAATCCAACAAGTAAAAACATCGAAGTTAAGCCAACACATGAAGTGATTGACGAGGTGTTAGTTTTAATGCGCCCAGCATTAACCAGTAAGTTTCAGCTTAACGCTCAAGTAGATAGCGCACTCACTATTCAAATTGATTCAACTGAGTTGCATCAGATTCTCACTAATTTAATTGTGAACGCGCGTGATGCAATGTTGCAAGGTGGACGTATTATTGTTGCTTTAACGCAGGTGACGGCAAATGACGTTATTTGTAATGCGTGTGCAAATGCGCTTGAAGGTGATTTTATTGAGTTGAGTGTAGCAGATAATGGCACAGGTATTGAGCAAGAAGTTATTACGCATATTTTTGATCCATTCTTTACCACTAAACCGGTAGGTGAGGGAACGGGGCTTGGGCTTTCCACTGTTAGTGGAATGGTGCATGAAGCACATGGACACATAATTATTGAATCAATAACAGAAACGCCAAGTCATGGTACAACGTTCCGATTATTATTTCCGTTAGTTTAGGCAGCTTAAAAATCCATAGTTTTCCAATCAATAAACGCGGTAGACCCTGTTCGTCAATTAAACATTGTCTCATGCAAAAAACGTTTGCGCGGTGATGCTTGGTGATTAATTTGAATGTTAACTATTTGGATTAGCGTTTAAATTGGGTTGAGCTGGTTCCTAAATATCGTTAGGTATTAAAAAAGCCTTGTAATGAGTCGTTACAAGGCTCTATATCAATATAATAGGATTTAATGTTTTAAATCAAATCTATCAAGCATCATGACTTTGTTCCATGCATGGACAAACTCGTTAATAAATTTTTGATTTCCATCTGCGGATGCGTAAATTTCAGCTATGGCACGAAGCTCAGAGTGGGATCCAAAAATGAGATCAACGGGCGTAGCTGTCCATTTTAGAGCCCCTGTATTTCGGTCAACTCCCTCATAAATAGAGTCGGAAGTGGAGGATTTTTGCCACTTCGTTGACATATCAAGCAAATTAACAAAGAAGTCATTACTCAATGTGCCAGGCGTGCTGGTTAAAACACCTTGCGTTGTGTTTCCTGTATTGGTATTTAATACCCGCATACCACCCACTAAAGCGGTCATTTCAGGTACGGTCAAATTCAAGGTGTTCGCTTTATCTACGAGCATCTGAGTTGGTGACATTAGACTATCTGTACTATAGTAATTGCGGAATGCATCGGCTTTGGGTTCAAGAACGGCAAAGGTATTGACATCGGTTTGCTCTTGCGAAGCATCCATGCGTCCAGGTGTAAAAGGTACCTTAATAGTGACGCCCGATAATTTAGCAGCCTCTTCAATGCCGGCATTTCCAGCTAAGACAATTACATCAGCTAGCGATACTTTTTTTCCTTTCGACTGTGTTTGGTTAAAGTGGGTTTGAATATTTTCTAACTGTACTAGTGTTTTATCTAGCATAGCGGGATCATTCACAAGCCACTCTTTTTGAGGAGCAAGACGAATACGTGCTCCATTAGCGCCACCTCGCAGGTCAGTGCTACGAAAAGATGCGGCTGATGCCCAGGCTGTTTTCACTAGGTCGGGCACACTCAATCCTGATTTAAGAATCTGATGTTTAAGGTTTTCAGCGTCTTGAGCGGTAATCAGTTTGTGGTCAACTTGAGGAATAGGGTCTTGCCAAATAAACAGTTCTTTGGGAACATCTTTGCCAATATAGCGTGTTCGAGGCCCCATATCTCTGTGCGTCAGTTTGAACCATGCTTTAGCGAAAGCGAGTTCGAATTCTTTAGGATCGTCTAAGAATCGTTTGGCTATTATTTGATAACTTGGATCTTCTTTAAGCGCAATATCTGTGGTAAACATGATGGGGGCGTGACGTTCTGCAGGGTTATGCGCATCAGGCACTAAATTAGCCGCCGCATCATCTTTGGGAATCCACTGTGTTGCACCGGCAGAGCTTTTTGTCTGTACCCATTCATACGCAAACAGATTGGTTAAATACTGCGTTGTCCACTGTGTTGGACTTGCACTCCAAGCACCTTCAAGTCCACTAGTAATCGTATCGCCACCGTTGCCTTTTCCACATTTATTTTTCCATCCAAATCCTTGTTCTTCAATTTCGGCGGCGGCGGGTTCAGCGCCTACGCATTTTGAGGGATCAGCTTTACCATGCGCTTTACCAAACGTATGTCCACCGGCAATTAACGCAAGTGTTTCTTCATCGTTCATGGCCATGCGCCCGAACGTTTCTCTTATATCTTTGGCTGCGGCAAGCGGATCGGGATTGCCATTAGGCCCTTCTGGGTTGACATAAATTAAGCCCATTTGGACAGCGCCTAGCGGATGGTCTAGTTTTCTGCCTTCCTTGTAGCGCTCATCCGCAAGAAATTTTTTCTCAGGCCCCCAATAAACTAAATCGGCTTCCCAATCATCTACTCGACCACCTGCAAAACCGATTGTTTTGAATCCCATCGACTCTAACGCTACATTTCCGCTGAGTACCATGAGGTCTGCCCATGAAATTTTATCCCCATACTTACTTTTAATTGGCCACAGCAGGCGACGTGCTTTATCTAAATTGGTATTATCGGGCCAACTGTTCAACGGTTCAAAACGTTGTTGACCACCATCACCTCCACCACGGCCATCATAGGTTCGATACGTGCCCGCACTGTGCCAAGCCATTCGTATAAAAAAGGGTCCATAATGACCATAGTCCGAAGGCCACCAATCTTGAGAAGTTTTCATCAACAATTCAATATCTTTTTTTAAAGCGTCGATATCGAGTTTATTAAATTCTTTAGCATAGTTGAAATCTTTATCCATTGGACTCGATTCAGTTGCGTGTTGACGCAGAGGGCTTAAATCAAGTTTTTCAGGCCACCAGAATTGATTTGATACATTTTTTAAATCAACGGCATTTTGGGGAGGTGTAGCGGTTTCTGATGCGTATCCCACTTGAGAAAAAGCCAGTGTTAACAGAAGAATACTCGGTAATTTAGTGTTTGACATATCGCATTCCTTTTATTTAAAGGTAATAGTTGATTGTCTTCATCGCAACTCATGGCCAAAAGCATTAAGTTAAAGCAATATGCTGTGTGATTGATTAACTTAAAAAACTAGTTGAATCGCCGCCGCTGCGCATGAAAATGATTATAATTTTAATTCTAAGTGCAAATTAACCTACTGCAAAAGTAGGTTATCATTCAGTGCAAATACCTGTCAATCAAAACAAATCCTTTCAATTGTGTAAGGGGTAAGTCAAACTCGATACGGAGATAGACCTGTTATGATAAAAACGCTTTCAAAGACTTAAGGCGATAAATAACTACATAAAAGCCAGTAAATTTCGTGAAAAGTGTCTGTAGTCAAAATTTAGGCTGACGCTCATCAGTGGCTTTAAATATTTACAATAACGTTATTGCTCGCTCTACTAATCGCAACGTAGAGACAACGTAGCGCTTCTTCTCGATTGGGGTTAGAAAGAATATCCTGCGCGTCGACAAAAACATTCTCAAAGGTTGAGCCTTGTGATTTATGCACCGTCATGGCGTAAGCGGGTCGAATATCCGTGAAAATGCGCTTAATTTTCCAATAATCAATCCAATCAAAATGTTTCGCGGATACATTTTTCGCCATAAATTCCAGTAATCTATCCAGTGCTTGTTTATTGTCGGTGACAATGAAACTGATACGCTCTTTTTGGCCTACAATGCTACACGTGACCATGTAACGTGCAAGCATAATGGTGTTAAAGTGAAAACCGTTAGTAATGTGCTTGCGCGTGGGCGAAAACGTATAAGAATCCAGTTTTTTGATTTTTTCGATTTTGCCCTCCGATTCGGTGCCGATGAGAATTTTATCCCACTCTTTCTCAAGCTTTTTATCTAACTTAAAATCTATCTCGGTGCTGATTGCATGAAGTGGATTTGAGAAAACGATGGGTTCACCGATGGCAAAAGGTTGATCTAAGTCCGCGTAACGTAATTTTTGAATTTTTCGATTATAAAAATCCACGGTTTTATTTCGCCATGCGACGACGCGGTATTTATCAAAATCGCGATCAAATTTCTCATTGCTAAAAGCAGACGGCATCCAGTGAGTAAAGTGTCGCCCTGGCATGACATGCACGCCAATATTACCGGCTTCATTAGTTTGCGATTGCATGGTGGGGAGCGTCATCGCCCCATTTTCAATGGCTTCGCGAATATCACTACACAAACCTAAAATTGGATTTTCACTGCGTTGGCGCATGATTTTCGTTAAATAATGACTATTTTTGAAGGTAAATGTCAGTGATTTTTTCTCGCCAATGGGAGGTAGTTGCGCATCATCTCCCATCATAATCAGTTGAACGCCGTCCATATCGATAGCACTGTGAAGGTAATTGAGCAACTCTTCATCAATCATCGAAATTTCATCAATGACCACTAAATCATAATTATCAATGCTACTTTTGCCGCTACTGGTGAGGATTTCTTTGCCTCCTCGCGTTTCAATTTTTAAACCTAGTAGCGAATGAATGGTGACACATTTAACCGCTAATCCTTGACGCTCTGACATCGTTTTTAAAACGCGCACCGCTTTATTGGTTGGCGCGGTAAAACAGACTTTCAGATTTTTAGGGAGTTGCTCAATTAAATGCTGAATCGTAAAGCTTTTACCGGATCCTGCGGGGCCGATTAAACAAAATATATCTTCGCGGCGCGTTTTGACAAAATCGAGCATCGCATCGATAGCACCTTGTTGTTGGTCATTTAAAGTCATTAAAATTATGCCGAATCAGGCGTTATAGAGGCAAGTGAATTTAATACACGTTTCCAAGGAAATCACGTTTGCCAATTTCCACGCCATTGTGTCGCAAAATGGCGTAAACCGTCGTCACATGAAAATAGACATTAGGCAAAACAAAGTCGCGTAAATAAGGCAATCCTTGGAAAGTTACCGTTTTATCGCGGATAAGAAAGACAATGGGATTTTCTTCTGAGCCGTCAATTTGTGCTGCTGTGCTTGCGTGCAGTAAATTAAGGGTTTTATCAATACGTGAGATCAATTCAGCAAAAGTTGATTCATTATCCTCAAACTTAGGTGGTTCGATACCCGCTAGACGTGAAACCGCTCCTTTCGCCACATCCGTTGCTATTTGTACTTGTTTCACCAGCGGATACATATCGGGATAAAGCCGCGCATTGAAAAGCACAGTAGGATCAATATTTTTAGTTTGCGCATAAGCCGTGGCTGTTTCAAGAATGGCGCGTAAATTCGATAAACTGCGAATCATGGGTGGAACAGAAGCTTCGTACATTGAAATCATAAATAAATCTCCAAAAGATAAAACGAATGGTTTGATGTCAGTATGGGGGTTATTTAAACCAAATGGCTGCGCAAATCATTATGGCGGCCGTTAAAATAGCCCAGAGTTGACTGTGCTTTTGGCTGGCTATTTCACGGCGTAATAAGGCATATTCGCGTTGCTGAAGTTCAGCACGTTGCTGTGCATGAGCGGCATTATCAAGCGCTTTATAAAGCAATGAGGGGATTTCGGGAAACTGATCTGCAAATTCGGGAATTTGTTTAATTAATTTACTGATTTTCGCTTTTGGACTTAACCGTTCCTGAAACCAGTCTTCTAAAAACGGTTTAGCGGTTTGCCATAAATCAAGTTCGGGGTACAGTTGACGGCCTAATCCTTCAATATTGAGCAATGTTTTTTGCAGTAGCACTAACTGGGGCTGAACGTGCATATCAAAGCGTCGTGCGGTTTGAAATAGACGCAGCAGCAGTTGCCCAAACGAAATATCTTTGAGCGGTTTTTCAAAAATCGGCTCGCACACACTGCGAATAGCGGCTTCGAATTCTTCAATGCGCGTGCCCGCAGGCACCCAACCCGATTCAACGTGCATTTCAGCTACGCGACGGTAATCTCGATTGAAAAAGGCTAAGAAATTTTCAGCTAAATAGCGCTGATCTGAGCTGGATAAGGTACCAACAATACCAAAATCCACCGCAATATATTTATCAGGCAGTTCTACGAAAATATTACCGGGGTGCATATCGGCATGAAAAAAGTTATCACGAAAAACTTGTGTGAAAAAGATTTCAACGCCACGTTCTGCTAATACTTTAAAATTGGCTCCGCTAGCGTTCAGTTGCGCAATTTCACCTACAGGAATTCCGTAAACGCGTTCCATGACAAGCATATTTTTGCGTGTAAACTCCCAATAGATTTCAGGAATATAAAGGCTATCGGAGTTTTCAAAATTACGTCGTAATTTTGCTGCATTTGCCGCTTCGCGCATTAAATCGAGTTCATCTAAGGTTGTGCGCTCAAATTCAGCCACAACTTCTTTCGCGCGTAGACGTTTAGCATCGGCCCAAAAACGCTCAGCAATAGTGGCTAATTCATAAAGCAGGGCAATATCTGAAGCAATTCGCGGTGCGATATCAGGGCGCACGACTTTGACAATCACTTTCTCACCCGAATGTAGCGTTGCCGTGTGTACCTGAGCCACTGATGCAGAGGCAAGCGGCTCTATATCAAATGTAGCGAAGGCATTTTGTACAGAGGTGCCTAATGCTTTTTCAATAATTTTTACCGCATCCGCGCTGGCAAAGGGGGGGACTTTATCTTGTAGTTTGACTAATTCATCCGCAATATCGTCAGGTAATAAATCCTTACGCGTTGAGAGGGCTTGACCAAATTTGACATAAATGGGCCCCAAATCTTCGAGTGCTCGACGAATACGAACGCCGCGCGTATCGGCGTCACGTTTTAAACGCGCGTACGGTGAAAAAATAGCAAAATAGCGAACAGGCTTAAAGAGCGGCGTTTGCAGTGCTAATTCATCTAAACCGTGACGAAGTAGAACCCAATGAATGTGAACAAGACGAAAAATGATTTTTAGGCGCATTGAATAAAGACAAGTAGAAAGGTCAAAAAAAGCAGACGCTAAGAAAAAGGATGAGTGTGTTTATCGTGTGTCTGTCCCAGTTGAGCCGAAATTATGACTTAATTGTGAAACGCCATAAGGTAATTTCATTTTGTCATAAACGCCTTGTGTGGGGGCAAGCCAAACGGTACCCGGTCCGGTGAATGTTTGTAGCAGCAATTCGCCACTCATCACTGTACTGAAAACAGATTTGCTAGACATTTGTGCATGAAAATTCACGTTAGCGGTGCGTACAAAAGCAAAATTGCCGTCTACAGATAAAATTTCACCGGCAGCCAATTCATAAACAAGCAATTCAGTGACCGGAACAGGTGAAATTAAAACCACGATACCCGTGCCTTTTGCTTGGGTTTGAAAAAAACCTTCGCCGCCAAATAAGGCGCTTGAAATATTTTGTTGCAGTTTTGCACTGACTTCAATGCCACCTGACGCGCAATAAAAAACACGTTTATCGAAAATGAGTCCATCATTTTCAATATTAAAGAGCAAATAATGACCAAAACTGGGTTCTAAAAAAATTTCACCACTGCCTTTGATACGCGATTGAAAAAGCGTTTCACCGCTTAAAAACTTACGCATCAAGCCTTTTGCAATACCACCGCCAGTGGTGGATTCCAGTTGCAATTGCCCCTTCATAAAATAAAGGGCACTCGGTTCTAGGAGTACTTCGCTATTTTGCAGTGTGATTCGCACCATTTTTAAATAAATCTTGGCCTGATTTGCAAAAAATATTTTTTCGGCTACGTTGAGGTCATCCGAGCCTTGAAG
>JBDLTP010000025.1:0-31609 GCA_039805765.1 Pseudomonadota bacterium | reverse complement strand
TGTACTATTGATTTCATTAAAAACTCGGACATTGCTTTTGATGCTCATCTTCCAAAATGGAATTATCGTGTCGTTTTAAATCATTGCTAATTCGGGATGTTATTTTTGACTGGATCCTTAGACAATTTGACAAAATTTGTATCCTATTTGGTGTAGCGGGATCAAACGTTCCGTGCGACTAATATAGATTGAACTCAGTTAAAGTGCAGGTTTGGGCGATTTAATAATAGCGAAGCGTTACCGCTCGGTAACGGTGTGATTGATTTATATATCGTTTTTATAGAAATACTTATATTTAAGTATTTAATTTTGATATTATATGAATTATATGTGGGAATTTTTCCTGCAATAAAAAATGTATCAATTAAGAAAATTATAAATGACTAAACCTAAAATTCTTATACCACTTAACACCGGAATACAAGGTAACGTGGTAATTGAAGAAAACGTCCGGTTATATGATAACTGTGAATTGCTTAATGCTTTTGTAGGAGCTTTTACTCATGTTGCAAGTAACGCTTGGTTAATGAGTGTAGAGGTTGGACGTTATTGCTCAATAGGAGATGGATTTCATATCCTTTCACAGCAGCCAATCAAAATGCTCACTACAAGCCCAATTATTTACGGTAATATTTTTGATGAATTAGCCCAAGTGGGTAAAAAAGCTGAGTATCCAGTTATACAAACAACGACTATTGGCAATGATGTTTGGATCGGTTCAGGTGTAAAAATAAAAACTGGCCTGACAATTGGTGATGGAGCAGTTATTGGTGCTGGCTCAGTAATAACTAAAAATGTTGCACCTTATTCTGTAGTTGGCGGCATCCCAGCAAAAGTCATTAAGATGCGTTTCTCACCCAAAATTATTGCACGACTTAATAAAATAGCCTGGTGGCAATATAATTTAACTGAACTGAATTTAGTTTGGGATGATATTGAGGAGGCGTTAAAACAGCTTGAAGAAATGCAATTGGATAATCATTTATCTGTTTATGTAGCAAAAAAATATAAAATATGGAAAGAGGGAAATGAAGTTAAAGGTAAACTTATTTCCGACAAGTAAATCATATGAGTATCAGCAAATATCCCAACATTTTATAATAAACTCAATATAAGTATATATTCCTAATTAGGTTATTTACTTATCGTCCATATTTTATCTACATCATCATCAGGTAATTCATTATTAACGTTATTTGTGATATCGTTGGCAAGCGTAAATTCGTAGCTGTCATTGCTTGCAGTATGGGCTTGAATTTCATAGCGTTGTTTTATGAATAGAAAATAATTATAAATCTCACGTTGAGCATCTTCTGTTAAAGCTTGCCAATCTTGTTTCTTAATTTCGTAACCCATTTGAATACCACTCCCCTGTTCTAATTTAGGTGCATTTTAATATTAGAATTTGTTGTATGTAATCACTCAAATGAGTGATTAGTGGTGGGTGAATGGGAAGCGTTACCGCGCGGTAACTTTGCAGCACAGGTGATTCGTGCCATATTAACATGTGGTATTTGGGATAGTTTTGGATTTGAGAAACATTGATATTACCTGCAGGTCATAAGCGTAAAAGTTCCGTGCAGCTAATACTAAAAGAAAAAACAGTTGGATGTGTTATGATTTTTATTTTGTAGAATTTATAATTGATTTGTGAATACATCAATAAAACTGCTTAATGCGATGAGTAATAACCCAATCGATTGGCAAATTGCTCAACTGCAAACTGTAGCAAAACAATATGGTATAAGTTGGCGACATGATGGCGGCAGTCATTGTGTGTTTATTACAGCAAAAGGACAGACCTTACCTGTTCCAGCGCATCGTCCCATAAAGCCAATATACGTTAAAAAATTCGTAGCATTAGTGAAGGAAGGTCAAGATGTTTGATATAGAAGATTATCCATTTGAGATTCATCGTCTTTCAAAAGAAAACGGTGGTGGTTTTTTAATTTCATATCCCGATTTTTCAGAGTGCATTGCAGATGGTGAGACAGTGACTGAGGCAATCAGTAATGGACGTGAAGCATTGTTAGCAACAATTAAAACACTTGAAGCAAACGGTTTTAGTGTACCTGAGCCATCATTCGCATAATCAAATTGTCTATTGCAAATAGCTAACGTCAAAAGTTTTGACGTTGTGGGGTAGTTTTACACTCCAGTGTAATGCTAAAGCGTAAAAGTTACTCTAACGCATCATCAAAAATTCCCGTGCTCAAGCACTTACTCCATTTCCGACCGTGCAGCAAATGACGTATTTGAACCACTAAATGACGCAATGCCATTTGGAACATGAAATTGAAAATAGGCATGCGCGTTTTAGAGCAACACGCAAGTCAAAAACACAGAACACTAGCGCTACAGATAATTTGCAAGATGACCCAAGACAGGCATAGCTAACATAAATGCTTGTCTGAAGTGGGTTTTAAGCCATAAAAAAATAGTGCTACGGAATTTTTGTGTCAATTGCTTAGCGATTTTCACTGGTGATTTCCTACCGATACACCTCAAAACAGCAGGCTTGCTTTATAAGTAGCACGCAGTAAAAATCAATAATTAAATCTCAGCCTTTGTCACAAGTGGTTGAGCGTATTTTCTAACAGAGAGTTAATCTTGTTGATTTAATATCTGGTGCATTTTATTTTCGTTCAGTTCATTTTCCCATTTTGCAGCAACGATAGTGGCAACGCCATTTCCAATTAAATTCGTTAATGCGCGTGCTTCGGACATAAAACGATCAATCCCTAAAATTAACGCTAAGCCTTCAACGGGAATGCTAGGAACGGTGGACAACGTTGCCGCTAGCGTAATAAACCCACTACCTGTAACACCTGCAGCACCTTTTGAGGTCAATAATAAAACTCCCAGTAGTGTAATTTCTTGCGTCCATGTTAGTTGGGTATTGGTTGCTTGAGCTATAAAGAGAGCGGCCATTGTTAAATAAATTGATGTACCGTCCAAATTAAACGAATATCCTGTAGGAATGACCAAGCCCACTATAGATTTAGAGCATCCCAATTTTTCTAGCTTTGTCATAGTCGATGGCAACACGGACTCTGAAGAAGATGTCCCTAAAACAATAAGTAATTCCTCTTTAAAGTAGCGAATAAATTTAAAAATACTAAACCCAATAATTTTTGTTACTAGCCCCAATGCACCAATGATAAATAAAATACACGTTAAGTAAAAACTGCCCATAAGACTGAAAAGGGGAATTAATGAACTAATGCCATATTTACCAATAGTAAATGCCATTGCTCCAAACGCGCCAATCGGTGCGAGTTTCATAATAGTATCCACAATGCCAAATAATATTTGGGATATTTTATGAATAACCACCATAACGTCTGCTCCAGTATCTTTCATGGCTGCAAGCGAAAAGCCAAATAAAAGTGAAAACAATAATACCTGCAAGATATCCCCTTTAGCAAAGGCATCTACAACGCTACTAGGAATAATATTAAGTAAGAAATCCACAATACTATGCGTTTTAGCTGCCTCTGTATAAATATTTAAACTTTGTGCATCTAGCGTGTGAATGTCAATATTCATTCCAACGCCAGGCTTTAATATGTGTACAACAAGCAAACCTAAAATTAACGCTATCGTACTTGCTACTTCAAAATAGAGCAGCGTTTTTAAACCGACACGCCCCACTTTTTCCATATTTTGCATGCCTGCAATTCCTGACACGATGGTGCAAAAAATAATGGGAGTAATCAACATTTTAATGAGTTTGATAAAACCATCGCCTAATGGCTTCATCGAAACAGCTATTTCTGGATAAAAATTGCCTAGCAAAATACCTAAAATAATGGCGGTAAGAACTTGTAGATAAAGATATTGATGGCGTTTTTTAGGTGAACTTGGTGGTGGCATTTCAATCCTTTATAGTTGGGAGACGAGACTTTTAAATTACTCAAGCGTTACCATGGTAACGCTTATTGGGTAGCTAGAGAATGCCAAACATGTATAAAAAAGTGCTACACATATAATAATAAAATATTTCATTTGGAAAAAAGTCATACACATATAGTAATAAATTACCAATGAATTGCTAAAAAAAGGCAACTACCGTTTCAGAGCAACACGAAAGTGTTGTGATGAAACAAGCTTGCTAGCATGCGGCGTAGCTGCTGCTCTTTACTTAATTTCAATGCAAGTTCAATATAGCCCCAGCCCAGTTGCCACTTGATCTCAATGCCTGTGTCACTTGCGTTTTTTTCAATTCCCTCGCATCACTTAAAAATCATTTACGTTAGGTGTTTTCATGGCAGAACGTCAAATGAATTGACGTTGCGATCTGATTTCCCTTTCTTTGCATGATAATTTTTAATTTTCTGAGGGCTATGTAAGAATGCGCGTTTTAAACGCGCTGTCATGTTTGGGTTTATCAATGTCAGAATTTATTTTCGTGTATGGCACATTACGTCGAGGGGCTAATCATTTGGTTCATGAAACGCTTGCGCATCATGCCCAATATTATGGCGAAGGCTTAAAACTTGATGTTGATAAAATTGCTGGTTTACATGGCGCACGTCTAGCTACACTGCTACAGATTCGGTGAAGAGGTAGCGCTTTTCGATATTTACTACGCCGCTGTTCATGTTGTGGCTAGTCGTGATTATTTCTCCGAAAACAGATCAATGCTAGGCGCTTATAGATTTTGATGCTACGCTATGGAAAACACGAATCTGAGGTATCAATCCATTTGTGGTTGAGCTGAATGGGACGATTGTTGGCTATGCCGATTTCCAACTAAACGGTTACATGAATCATTTTTATGTGTCTAGTTATTACACTCGCAGAGGAATTGGCTCCTTTCTTATGAAATACATTATGGAAGAGGCGGCGTTAATTGGGAATATCTGAGTTAACGTCGAATATGAGTATTAAGGCTTAAGCGTTTTTCAAAAAGTTTGGTTTTATAATTGTAGAGCAGCGACAATTTGAGGAACGAGGTGTTTCGATTCCAAATGCTTTGATGAATTGTACCAGTTTATGCAAACACTCATTCAATTAATGGGCTTACATTCATTATGCCAATGTTTATCTCGTTTACACAATCAATAGCCTGCGACCATAAGCCACCATAAAAAGACTCAATAAAATAATTCTTTGAAAAAATAATTTATGATTGCTATCAACTCGCAAATTGAAGATTGGTTAACGGCGCACAAAAAGGTTTTCAATTCTCCAGAGCGTCCTTTTGTGACACTTTGTTATGCCCAGAGTTGGGATGGGAGTATTACGATTCGCGCGGGCGATAAATTGACTTTAAGTACTGAAAAATCGGGTGAATTGACACATCAACTCCGTAGTTTGCATGATGGAATTTTAGTCGGCATTGGAACCGTTTTAGCAGACGATCCCCAGTTGACAGTGCGCCATTGGTCGGGTCCAAATCCTCAGCCTATTGTATTAGATACGCATTTACGTTTTCCTCATGATGCTAAACTAGCTAAAAATTGCTGGATTTTAACGCATCAGCAAAATGATGGGCGATTTGGCGATAATGTTGATATTCTCACCTTTGCGGCTGATTCAATTGGGCGTGTGAATTTATCTAACGCACTCAATAGTTTGCGTCAAAAAGGGATTCAGTCGTTAATGGTTGAAGGAGGAGGGCAAGTGATTACTGCTTTTTTAAAAGCCAAGTTAGTTGATGCTATTGTTTTGACTGTTGCACCGAATTTAGTTGGCGGATACAAAGCCATTGGCGATTTGGCATTGACAAACAAAATACCCTTACCACGCATAAACCCTATTCAGACGCAAATGCTAGGCGATGAACTGATTATGTGGGGAGATTTACAATATGACGGATAAGTTTTCATTATGAAAGCTCGCCAACTTTGGTTTACCGATGCTTATAAAATAGAAGTTCAAGAACACGTACTACCAGCACTGGAATCAGATCAACTTCTAGTAAAAACGCATTGCTCAGCCATTAGTACTGGTACTGAAATGCTGGTCTATCGTGGACAACTTCCCTATGATATCGCCTTAGACGCCACCATTGGCGCATTGCAACAAACGCAATCCTATCCACTTCAATACGGGTATGCTTGCGTTGGAGAAATTGAAGAAGTAGGCGGTAATATTTGCGAAACATGGCTAGGCAAGCGCGTTTTTGCTTTTCAGCCCCACGCGAGTCATTTTGTCTCAACCCCCGAAAACGTCATCATTTTACCTAATGGAATTGAATTTGAAGCGGCAGTTTTTTTAGCCAATATGGAAACGGCGGTGAATTTGGTTTTGGATGGTAAGCCGATTCTAGGTGAGAAAGTGGTGGTGTTAGGCCAAGGAATTGTAGGGTTATTGTTGTCAAGTTTACTGGCAAAATTTCCCTTGTCCCAGTTATACGCTATCGATGCTATTGAGAAAAGACGGCAGTGTGCATTGCAACAGGGTGTGAACTATGTGTTTAGCCCAAATTGCGTATCGCAGATTGCAGCATTGAAAGAAGCACTGCATTTGCCTGTGCAATTAGACGCAACAGCAAAAAACGCGGGAGCGGATTTAATTTACGAGGTCAGTGGCGCGACGCAGGCGCTGGATTTAGCTATTGAATTATGCTGTTTTTCGGGGCGCATTGTTTTGGGGAGTTGGTATGGTAGTAAGTCCACTCTTGTTCAACTTGGCGGCGTTGCCCATCGCAATCGTATTACCTTTATGAGTAGCCAAGTCAGCACAATTGCACCTGAATTAGTGGGGCGATGGGATAAAACTCGACGTTTTGAGGTGGCGTGGCAAATGATTGGGCATGTTCGCCCACAGTCTTTGATTACACATAAAATCCCTATCGAGCAGGCAGGAACGATTTACGCCTTACTCGATCAAGCACCCGAAGACGTTCTGCAAGCCATTTTTATTTATTAAGCCAATCAGAGGAAAAATATGTATAGCGTTGCTGTTACTCGCGATTTTATTGCGAATCATTATTTAATTGGGGGTGATTGGGGAAGTGAAAATTCTCCGCATGCACATCATTATGTTGCCGAGGTACGCATTAAAGGATCGCAACTTGATGAGCATGGCTATTTAGTTGATATTGTGGCGATCGAAGCCGCGCTTGATAATGTACTAATGTACTTTCGTGACACGATGCTTAACGATAAACCTGAGTTTTCTGGACTTAATCCCAGTATTGAGCATTTTAGCCGTATTATTTGTGAGCAGATTATTTCACAAGTAACGCCAATTGGCGCTGGATCACTGCGTGTGAAACTGTGGGAAAATGACACATGTTACGCGGCATTTGAGCAATCATTTTAGACAGTCTATAACATGCGTATTGGCTTATTGATTTATGGCGATATCGAATCGATTAGTGGCGGTTATTTATATAATCGAAAATTAGTGTCCAATTTAAAAAATCAAGGTTACGATGTGCAAATTATCGAGTTGCCGATGCGTGGTTATTGGCACAATGTATTTGATAATTTCAATGATAGGCTGTTATCACGCATTTTGGGTGCTAAAGTTGATGTATTAATTCAAGATGCGATGGTGCATCCATCTGTATTTTTGCTCAATTATCGTTTACGAAAACGCATCATGATACCTGTAATCGCCTTAGTGCATTTACTGACAACGTTTGATTACCATCCTTTTTATCGTCGTTGGTATTATCGTTTGATAGAGCAAGGGTATTTTAATTCTGTTACGGGCATGATTATTAATAGTCAAACAACGCTCGCACAAATAAAGGAATTAATACCTACTCCTATCGCGCCTTATTGCGTTGCTGTGCCAGCCGGTGATAATTTTTCAAATATAAACAATGACTCTCAATCACATCAACGAAAATGTTTTGATAAACAAGTGTTGGACATTCTGGTTGTGGGAAATGTCATTCGCCGCAAAGGATTGCATATTTTAATTCATGCCTTGCGCGAATTAGCAGATGACTGTATTCAGGTCACGGTTGTGGGGCGTTTAGATATGGAGCCACGCTATGTGGCAAAAATGAAACAACTGGTTATTCGTTTTCAGTTGCAAGGGCAGGTGACCTTTAAAGGGGTAATGCAAGGTGATGCGCTCGCCACGGCATATCAAGAAAATCATTTGATGGTATTGCCTTCTGCTTATGAAAGCTATGGTATTGTGTATGTTGAAGCTTTGCAGTTTGGTTTGCCTGTCATTGGTACGAGTTCTGGGGCGGCAAAGGAAATTATTCAGCATGGAGATAATGGATATTTAATACCACCTGAAAATCCTCACTCGCTAGCGGTGTTGCTTAAGACATTGCAAAAAGACCGTGAATTATTATCAACACTTAGTCAAAATGCTTTGATTTCCTATGCACATCAGCCTCGATGGACGGACAGTTGTGAGATTATTCGGAAATTTATTCACGCCCATTCAAACCTTTTAAGCACGCAAACCCACTAATCAAAACGACTGCATCGCGCAAACGCATGAGTGCAATGACGCTAAGTGCAGAAGATTCGGGGAAATGGAGATATGAAAATGCCCAAAACATCGCAGTTTCTAGTGTGCCAATGCCGCCAGGGAGTGGAAATAAAAAGGCCAATCGCATGGCGACAAAAATCACAACAAAGGCGTTCATGTCGATGTTTAAGTGAAAAAAACTAAGTAGCAACCACAATTCGCCAATCAAGCCACACCAGCCCAGTAGCGAGAAAATAAACGCGTTAATGAGTGCTATTTTTTGATGACAGAAAACAGAGACTAATTCGTCATTCAAGTGCATCCAGTGTGTTTTCATTTCCAGTAAACGCGGATGATGTTGCCAATAGTTTGCAATGCGGTTTAACCAATTCAATACGTATGCTGGATGAGCTAATATAAATGTCCCGCATAGCGCTATCAATATACCGATCACAAGTAAAAATATCACTATTTTCGACAAATTAATTTTTATCGCATCAGATAAGGCGAGCAAACATACACTAATGAGTAATACGCCAATATTTACCCCTAATTCAAAAAAACGATCTAAACCAACGGCAAGTAACGCGCGGTGAACGGCTATTTTTCGGTTACAAAGCCAATACACTTGCAGAGGTTCTCCTCCAAATTGAGGACCTGGCGTAATAAAACTCACGCCTTGACCTGCTTGGCGAATGAGCAAAAGGGCAAAAAAATTTACCGGTAAAGTCAGTGAACGTGTCAGTATCAACCAGCGATATGTGGCTAAAAAAATAATACACATATTGATGCTAATCCAAGCAAGCCATTCCATGAATGATAAGTTTAGTATTTCGCTGGCAATGGTTGATAAGGGTAATTTTGCAAGAACCCATCCTACTAATGTGAAGGCGATCATCCAAAGTAACGTAGGTACTATTTTACGCACCGTCATAACGTTTCACCCACTCATCACCGAATTTCCAAAGACTTAACTGTCCTGTACCAAGCATCAGAATCCAACTTGCACTGATAATAATTGTACTAGTTAACGCATTGATTTGTATGTCAATAAGCCCCAGCGTGATGAGAATAAACAAAGCCCCCACTCGCCCAGCAACACCAAGCAAAATTGTCATCATACTCAACATTAATCCTAGCCAAATAAAATGAGGGGTCAAGTTTGTTTTCAAGAATAAAAATAAGCTCAATACAACTATCACCCTCAATATAGGTTGAAAAATCTGGTCACTGATATGGGCTAACGTCATGATGATTTGAGCATTTACTTTGCCGGTATTAATAAACCAATCCACACCAAAACCAAACAATACGGGCAACATAAAAGCAATGCTTGCAATAATGGTGAAACTGGGAGTGAAAATAGACCAAAGTACCAATGTAATCAAACCCATTTGAAAGCCGGCAAGTGTTCGACGCAGTGAGTTTTCAGGGGATGAATAAATAGGCAACGCCTGTTTTTTACGATAGTGAAGTCCTGCTTGATAAATATAGTAGGCAATGCTTAATAAAAAATAAGACCAGTGAATCTGTCCAGATGATATTGCCATTAATGGCGCAATCATCAATCCTAATGCGTCAAAGGTGATGTCGAGTTGTGTTCCTAATAGGCTCGTTTGTTTGTAGCGTCGCGCAACAAAGCCATCTACGCGATCAAGTATGACTGAAAGCGAATAAGGCAGAGCCGCGAACCATACTTCATGAGGCAAAAATAAAAATCCACCGGTAACCGCAATTAACCCACCACGTAAAATCGTGAGCCTATTTCCCAATCCCAAGGCGTGATAAAGTGGGGCGTGTTCATTAGCGCGGTTGAGGGATAATTGCCACCATGTAAATTGACAGACAAACCCCCATATTAATCCGGCTTGTAAAAACCACTGTAATGCGATGAGGACATTCTGTTTGCGTGTTAATTCAATAAAAATACTTAGTAAGATTACACTACCTAAAATAGCGATTTTTTGGAGTTCTTGTTTCATATTGAAGAATAAATAAGGCTGTTTGTTTTTGGCATTTTACATGGATTTTGAGTGCCTTTCTGTAGCGAATCAAAAAAGGTTCCATGCTATGATGGACGCAAATATTCAGGTTGCTTCTAATACTTTTCACGCATGAAAAAATTTTTCAATATTGCCACTCTCGTTTTTCTTTTTATTGTCTTAGTTATTCCTAATCGTCAAAGTGCAATAACACCATTGTCCTTTGTGAATTTGCCATTAGAATTGATTTTAGTGGGGCTTATTTTTCTTATAAAAGGCGTTCCTGCTATCTTTATTCGAGGTAGTGCGACACTTTTACTGGTTGTTGGCCTAATTTTAAAAATAACGGATTTGTGTACCTATCAAATATTTGGCCGACCCTTTAATCCTGTTTTAGAAGCGAACCTCATTGCTGATGGGGTCAATCTTTTAAACGGGACCATAGGGCACATTGGTGCGTTGATTGTCTTGGTGTTGATTGCTGCATTAATAGCAGGTATTGTTTTATTTTCGTATGTTGTGCTGGGTATTTTTCAACATACATTGCAACACGCAACAAAAAAGTATGGATTAGGATTAATTGGTGCATTGGGTATTTGGTTGATAATGGACTTTTATCATACGCCTTTTGCTTCCAATTCATTCTATCAGCTTATTGAAATGCATGTTTCTGAGACAATTGAAAGCATTAATGAGTTGAAAAATTTTAAAAACAACCTTGAGCAAGATGCGGACGCTAACGTATCTCGTGACACACTTTTTTCTAAACTCAAAGGAAAAGATGTACTTGTCATTTTTGTAGAATCTTACGGACGCACCGCAATTGAAAATCCAACTTTTTCCCCTTATGTTCGCGCGATATTAGACAAAAGCAGTGCAAATTTGACTGAGAAAGGTTTCTTTTCACGCAGTGCATATTTAACGTCACCTACTTATGGTGGAATTAGTTGGCTTGCACACGGTACATTGCTTTCGGGTCTTTGGGTCAATAGTCAGCTCCGCTATGACCAGCTTGTGATGAGCAAGCATGCCTCACTAAATCGTTTATTTAAACAAGCAGGTTGGCGAACGGTGACACTCCAACCTGCACATACGATGGCGTGGCCACAGGGCGAGTATTTTGGTTACGATAAAATATATGCGGCAAACGATTTAGGCTACCAAGGCAAGCCATTTAATTGGATAACCATGCCAGATCAATATACGTTATCGGCTTTTCAAAAACGAGAACATCAGCCTGCTTCACGCAAACCCGTAATGGCTGAAATTGTATTAATTTCGTCTCATGCACCTTGGGTTCCTATTCCGCATTTAGTCGATTGGAATCAAGTGGGTGACGGTAACATTTTTAACTCGCAAGTTGAAGAAAGCGAGTTGCCAGAGGTGGTTTGGCAAGATACAGGGCGCATTCGTGAACAATATCGCAAATCTATTGAGTATGCCATATCAACAGTGGTGTCTTATATTTTACATTATGGCGATGATAATTTAGTGGTTTTAGTGCTCGGGGATCATCAACCCGCACCATTTGTAACACAAGAATCTCAAAGCCATGATGTACTAGTGCATTTGATTAGTCGCGATGAAAGCGTCATTGCGTCAATAAAAGACTGGCATTGGTCGAAAGGAATGCTACCTGCTGACAATGCACCTGTTTGGAAAATGGATGTGATGCGTGGGCGGTTGATTTCGGCGTTTTCCCATTAGAGCAGACGTTGTGGGGAAGTTTGACATTCCGGTGCAATTGCATAAGCATAAAAGCTCCGCTAACACTTAATCCAAACGCCCAGCTGCCAAGCTCTTACTCCATTTCTGATCGTGCAGCAAACGACGTGTTTGAACCACACTAAACGACGCAAAGCCATTTGGAACATGGAATTGAAACAGGAGAGCAACACCTATGTGTTGTGATAAAAAGTGCAATGCAGCACGCATCCGAGATGCTACTATTTAATAGCTCTTTTAATAAAGCAATCAGCCTAACTTGCCATTAAAAAAGTCAAATTAATTTTTACGTAAACGCCATCCTTAACCTTATAATCGTCCAACGTATTATCGGCCATCTTAAAAGACGTCGTCTAAGAATAAGTCTTCTGAATTTATGAGACACTCGTGAAATATAGTTTCTAAAAGGTCGCAATTGGCGCATGACTATTTACCTTTTTTATAATGAAGTTCAAAAAAAATATACGCCACTAAATTTTTAAATACAATTGTTTTGTTTTTTGCAGGTTTTTATTTTTTATATCAGTCACTATTCAAAATTAATTTATTATTATTATTTTCTTGTCACTACTTCATATTATTTATTATTCTCAAAGTTTAATTTTTAATCAATTGTTTATTATTACAATGCTCATTGACTGTATATAGCTGATATTTCGATTAATTTTTTATTTATCAATGTCATACTGGTTTATTTTAAAATTTATATGGCAACATTTTTGCCTGGAAAATAATTCATATCGAATTGGTTAAACTACATATTTAATTGAGGTTTTTAAGGATTTATTTTTTATTAAGCTATTAAGAATCGTTATTGACTGCTGTTACTTTTATTTTTATTAATTATAAAAATTTTATGTTTTTCCTGTTTTCTATTTTCTGTTTACGATTCATTAATTTAATTGTACACTCTTCTCAAATAGTATAAACCTTCCATAAAAAAATCTTATTTTATGTTTTTTTTAAAGGTTAAGATGAAACGCTGTTTTTAAAATATTGTTTGAACAGAAGATTACTAACTGGATTTCATTTTGCAGTATAAACTTAAAATATAGGTGCGCACTATGACGGGTTTGAACCAAAATACAGAACACAGATAAATGAGATGTTTGGGCGCTATTCACTATTTATATAAGTGTTACTGCATCAAAAATTGTAATAGCATAAACAAAACATAGTTGAATTATTTGGTATGTTTTATATGTGCTTAAACCATCTTTTAATATTAAACTAGTGCTTCTGTCACCCTAAACTAAAACATACGTTTTTATTTAATGGTTTTCTATCTTTTAAAAACTCTATAGTTACGCGTTAATGGTATAGTAGAAAATCAGAGTTGATAGTGTTTTATTTGTAATGCTAAGGGCTGGGGTGCTTTTTTTGTTGTGACTTCCCTCAAGCATTAAAAATTTCCATTGTGCGCATTCCAGTTATTGCATCATATACATTTAAGCAGGTTTAAACCACAAATAAACAGAAGTTTTATAATGGAAAATTGTTCTGTAGATGTATGAGTTTTTATTGTTTTAATGACATTATTTATTGAATTGTATTTTTTTAAACTTGAAGTCAACAAAACCAAACAGTTGCCTAAACGTTGCTAATTGAACGTTTTACCTATCCCGGTCTGGGGGCATAGTCAGAGACCATTAAACTTAATAAACAAAATAGCTCGGACTTGGAGATAAATTATGAATATTCTAGTTGCAAAAATGCTTAGTTTGTTTAAGAGTGATCGATACGCAGAAAATACGATCGACCTTGCTGAAAAGCCTATCAGCACAGCCGCTTTTGTTGTAAATGAAGAACCCGAGCAACTTCACCAAGGCAAAAGACGCTTGAAGGAAATCTACACAAGCCACTGGGATTTGGATTATCTGCCTAGAAAAGAAGTCGATAAAATATTAGCGGAAATTGAGCATATTAAGCTTTAGGCGAATTCGCCATAGGCAATACACTAGAGTTTATTCACAATTAGGGTGATTGAGAATATCGTAGCCACTTTGTAATAAATTCAAGGTGTGCGCCATGTTTCACGAACCAATGTTACGCAAAGAACTCACTTGGATAAAAATATTCACGGGTATTCATGCAGAGGATTTTTGGTTGATGATAGACAAAATGGAAAGCGAATTTTACGAATATGAGCGTAAACGACGTAATCGAGATTAGAGATAACCGTAAGCGAGAAATTGGAACTGCTGCAAATGATAGACGTTGCGATTTGGCATGCTTTTGATGCAGAAAGATTCTATGCAGATAATGACGAAACTGAAGCAGAGCAGGGCGTTGCAGCTACACCAACAGCGAATCAAGCAATTGCACCAAAACCAGCAGCTATGCAAAAACCAACTACGCCAGTTAAAAAGCTCACCCAACAGCAGCAAGCACACGTCAAAACATTAGGTCCAAAAGAATTATTAAGTTACATCAAAACCAATCTCAAAGCACCTGCAACGCCAACTAAAGTAACGCCAAAGCCGGTAGCCAATATCAATCCAAATCCAAATAACCAATCAAACAGCAGTTTTGATACTGTAAACGCTAAAGATGATGCTGCAAAATATAAAAATGGTGAGTCAGACAGACAGGCATAGCTACAATGGATGCTTGAGCGAAATGGGTCTACAGCTCAAATAAAATTAGCTGCGCAATTTTTTAGTACCAATTACTTTCAGAAATGGGCTGGTGAAATTGCACCTATACTGGTGAAAATTAAGGGCTTGCTTGCAATGCTTGTATTAAATATCAGCAATTATAGCTACTTGGCTCTTGCTCCATTTATGGTCGTGCAGCAAACGACGTGTTTGATCCAAAAAACGACGTTAAACCAAAACAGCCAAATTCCATTAAGCTTATGATTGGTCACCAACGTTAGCAATTTTTAATTATAGATAAATCAATCCGTTAGATGTAAAAGTGTACTCATAAAAAGTCGCGCGTATATATAATAAAGAACTATTGCTTGTTCAAAAAGTCACAGCTATATAGTTAAAATATTAATCACTTAGATAAAAAACTCACACACATATAGTAAAAATATCAATCAGTTATCCCATTTAAAAAAGTAACATACATATAGTAAAGTAGTTCCTGTTATTGCTTTGAATTAGAAAACTGCAAGCGTAAGTGAAGAGCAATGAGCGTAAGCGAGATGTGATGAACTTAGCTTGTAGCATGCAGCGTAGCTGCTGCTTATTACTTAGTTTCTATTGCAATTCAATATTCAAAGTCAGTTCCAGTCAATCAGTCTAATCAATTGCTGCTGTCAGTTTCGTTTGCAATTGCGTCATTTACGTCAGTTGTCCAGTCAGAAGTTTTTATCTAAAGCAATATTTTGTTTAATTAGATCGTATTGGTTGTTGATGGGTTTAAGCGCTGCTTGTATGGATGAGAGGTTTACGGGGTTGCGCGTTAAATTGACAGTAAGCAGTTCATTGACGAAATGCAGGGTCGGACACTTTAAATAATTACGTGGTAGTTTGCCAATTGGAATTACAGATCATAGCAAGCGTGCGCAGACTGGAGTATGATTTACGTAACTAAGTTTTACTGATTAGGAATTTTGATATGCAGAAAACAATGACAATTACGTTAGACGAAACTGTTTATGATGGGCTGATGAATGTAATTGGTAGCGATAAAGTAAGTGGGTTTATTGAAAACATTGCGCGTCCTTACGTCATTAAGGATAGTTTAACTGAAGGCTATAAAGCAATGGCAACTGATGTAGCGCGTGAAAAGGACGCAGACGAATGGACGAACGCGTTGATTGGGGATGTTGCTGATGAAGCGTGGTGAAGTTTGGTGGGTAAACTTTGAGCCAGCATTAGGCAGTGAGATTCGTAAGAAACGTCCGGCAGTTATTGTAAGTAACGATGTTGCAAATACGATGATGAGCCGTGTGCAAGTTGTTCCTGTAACAAGTAATATTGATAGGCTTTATCCAAGTGAGGCGTATGTTACGGTTGCAAATAAAAAAGGCAAAGCAATGGCGGATCAACTTACTACAGCAGATAAACAACGATTTAGTGGTTACATTGGCAGTATTTCTGAACAGGAAATGCAGCAACTTGATAATGCGATCCTAATCCAATTAGGCATTAAAAAGTGATTGCTGAAAAATGATGACTGATAAAATTGAAATAAAACAATTTGATGCTGCAGATTATTTAGACAGCGAAGAAGCGATTGCTGAATATTTGGATGCAATAATGGAAGAAAATCCTGCACTTTATAATACAGCGATGCAGGATGTAGAAAAAGCACGTCAGCGTCTTGCTGTTACCAATGTTCAAGCTCCTATTGCTTTAGCTGCTTAGTATTGCAAGTACTTAACGTCAAAAGTTTTGACGTTGTGGGGTAGTTTTACACTCCGGTGCAACGCTTATGCGTAAAAGTTCCTTGCAGCTAACTATGGATTGAACACAAGTAAAATGCAGTGTCGGGCGATTTAATAACAGCGCAAGCGTTACCGCGCGGTAACGGTCTATGTAAAAATTGCGCTGTAATGCAATAATCCAAAAGTCCCGTGCTCAAGCTATTGCTTCATTTTCGACCGTGCAGCAAACGACGTGTTTGAACCAAAATACGACGTAATGCCATTTGGAACTTGAAATTGAAAATAGGCATGCGCGTTTTAGAGCAACACGCAAGTGTTGTGATAAAAGGTGCAATGCAGCACGCAGCAGAGCTGCTGCTTTCTAATATTGATTACAAGCGTTACCGCGCGGTAACGCTTGCGTATGATTAAAACTCAATCAACCACCATCACGCCATCCTTAACGCTATAATCCGCCATTGCATTACTAATCATCTTCATTTCCGAAGTGTGATAATAAGTCTTCTCAATCTGCGCCGCACTTGTCCCACACATTTCAGCAATATTAATAATCGGCACGTTGCTATTCACTTTGCTCGTTATAAAATAATGTCTGAAGCTATACGGCACTAAGTCACGTTCAGCAAAGTTCTCAATCCCAGCCAATAGCATTAACTTGTCAAAATGATAACTAATCACACGTGGTGTAATTGGCACTTTACCAGTTAGACTGAATATTAACGCTTTAGATGGATGTAATTTTTTTAAGCGTTTGAAATACTGCTGTGTATCGTGCACCACAAATTGCCGTGTTCGTCGCACCTTGCTTGTCTCACCACGTATGGTAATTTTTACCAACTTGTTATCCAGTGCCTCAATATCACTCCATCGTAGCTGCTGCAATTCACCTCTACGTGCACCAGTCAAAATGCAAATGCCCAAGTAATACCCGACCAGTGCTTTTACCAGATTGCCTTCAACGTTGATCGCTGCTTGAGCTGCTAAAATGTAATCAGATATAACATTGGTGATATTCACAATCTCAGCATCTGTAAACGTATCGCGTCTGTTTTCATTCAAGCCTTTGTCTAAACGTTTTAACGTTTTAAAGTCAAAGCCGTCAATTAAAGTTTCATTGCGTTTATACAACCAACTGAGTAAAGCATTGATCGTGCTTTGTTCATTTTCAACAGTAGACTGTGAGACAGCGATTTTCTTTTTGGTTTTGGTACGCGTGAAGAAGTAATTTTCACAATCTGTGCGTTCCAGTTCTTTCAACTTCGTATCACGTCCAATAAAATCCAAAAAGTGTGTCAAGTGAGTCTTAATGGTTGAAAGTCGTCCTTTCACAATCAAGCCAGCTTGTACATCAATAGCGCGTTGTTTCAAATAATCATCCACGCCCGTTTTAGTTGTTTTAGAGAAGTAGGTTTTACCAGCTAATTGCTGAGACATGAGTTGATGATAATGCACTTTGGCACGATCAACAGCGGTTGCAACGTTGACAGTACGTAGGCTAAAGCGAGCATAGCGTTTTTCATTGTGCAGCCACATTCGCATTTGGAAGTAGTCACCACGTTTATAAACGATAGCGTCATCGTAAATGCGCAGTTCGTCATCTGCAAAGTTATGTTGTTTTGGTTTAAGCATGGATGTTTCCCATTTAGTTACACACTGTGCAACTGTAAAGTCAACGTGAAACAAGGACAATGGGATTTATTAAATTGGGTGTAGAGCAGAGAATGCGGGGCTTTAGCTTACAGTCAAGTTGGGCAGTTTGTCATCTTTTTTGGCAATGTGACTTACGATTTTGAGTAGGTGCACGTTTGTGTAAGTTTTTGTGTAAATTGGGCGAGTGGGGTTTAATAAAATCAAGCACTTGCATTTACCAGATGATGAGAGTGGTGAAAAGCAAGTGCTTAAAAGTTTAGGAATTATAAAAACCTGTTATTCCCACTCCGTAGTCACTCTGAAAAATCTCACTTAAAGAATGGCTGGTTACAAGGTGGGATTTTGAGTGTGTATCAGATGTGTAAGCTATTGGTGGGATTGGTGTTTTTTGTGATTTTAGCTTTGGAATTATTTTTCAATAGGTTAGCTTGAGGCTGGTTACACACTGTGCGGGTGGTTTTGGTGGGTTTTAGGTGGGCTGGTTATAGGGTAGGGGCGTTATTTGAAAAACACGAGTAATTTTTTGGACGACTATTATTTGATTATTTATTTGGTTTAAGGAACAATTAGATTTATTAAAAATAACTTGATATTTCTAAATTATGAATTACTACAACAAATTGCTTCCACTATTATTCATTCTAATATTATATGGTTGTGTTGATAATCATAAAAATGAAAACACAGGTTTATCATCTGATTTATTCCAGCCGCAAATTGGTCAAATAGGAAGCGATAATCGTCAGCAAATTAAACAATTTGAACCGCAGCGAATAAAATCTATTGATAAGGTAAGTATCACAAGTAATATTGTTAAAGGGTATTTACAAGATTTTGAGAATCATTTTTCCAAAATAGATTGTACGTGCAATTTGATATTGGATATTGGGATTAAATCAGATGGAAGTATTCACAGTATTCGCATTAATAAATCATCAGGTAATGTCGCTTTAGATGAAACAGCAATAAAAATTGTACAAATGAGTGCACCTTTTCCTGCTTTGCCTAAAGAATTTCTTAAAGAACTTGATGTGTTAGTTATTACACGTGACTTGCAACTTATAAATCAATCTGGCATTGCTAAAGAACCATCTCAAATAGTTAAAGATAATAATGAAAAACCACGTTTATCACCTGAATTGTTGCAACAATATCTTAGCCAATTAAGTCAGCAAAACATACAACCTTCATCGCTGCAGCGTGTGAAATTTATTGATTCAGTCAGCTCAAATAAATACATTGCTGCGCAATATTTGAAATATTTTGAAAAGAAAATTGAGAGTATGGGAAATATGAATTACCCGGAAATTGCCAAGCAAAAAGGTTTTACGGGTACACTGATAATGGATGTAGGGATAAATGCGGATGGTAGTCTTTATAGTATGCGGATTAATAAATCATCTGGTAATACAGCTTTAGACGAAGAAGCAAAGAATATTGTACGTTTGAGTGCGCCTTTTGATGCGTTGCCAACAGAATTACTTAAAGAGTTAGATGTATTATTAATTACTCGTGTGTTTAGATTTACAGATCAATCAGGCGTAATCCACTAATAGTTTTAGGTAGCCAACGTAAAATATTTTGGCATTGCAGGCTAATTTTATATATTAATTCAACGCGCAACACCAGCTTCAATCACCATTCGGCACGCTGTCTTAACGCTTTATTTTTACGTGAACGCAGAGAATACATGGCTTGTGGCGATCACATTGCTTTTGCAAGCGTTACCGCGGTAACGCTTGTGGTGTGTAATTTGAACGTTAGGCTATCAAAATAGCGTTTGAGTTTGATTGGGTTGGTGTGAGTAGCTGGATTGGCTGCTGCGTTGCTTAAACGTGAGTAATTTTCTTATTGGATTTCAATTAGATTATGTAATTCAATTGGTTATGTATATTTGTTTACTCACAATCGTTATAGTTTGAGTTTAGGCAACGAATCGCCATTTCTTGGCTTTTTTCAATTTGTTGCTTATTCATCTTTGTTGTTATCCAATCACGATTTTGAATACCGTCTTTATAACCATTAGCTACGCTAATATTGAACCACATATAAGCTGAAATATAGTTTTGTGTAACACCTATACCCTCATTATACATTGACCCAATTAGAAACTGAGTTTTCGGTAGTCCATGTTTAGCCGCTAAACTTAACCATTTAAATGCTTCGTTGTCATTTTTGGATATGCCTTTTCCAATGTAGTACATTGAACCAAGCATAACTTCCGCTTCAGCATAATTTTGGTTTGATGCAGACTGTAATAATTTTATCGCTTCTTTGTAATCTTGTTTAACGCCAATTCCTTCTTTGTACATTATAGCGAGATTGTATTGTGCTTGCGCAAGTCCTTGTTTACCAGCTAATTTAAACCATTTAATTGCTTCGTTATAATCTTGCTCAACGCCTTCTCCAGCTTTAAACATTAATCCTGTCAAATATTGTGCATATATATCACCATTTTCGGCTGCTAATTTAAACCATTTAAATGCTTCTTTAAAGTTTGATGTACCTTGTAATTTTCCCGAATCATAAAGAAAGCCTAGATTTATTTGTGCAGCTGTGTTGCCTTGCTCCGCAGCAAGTCTTAACCATTTTTCTGCCTCCTTATAGTCGCTAACTACTCCTTTTCCATCAATAAACATCGAACCTAGGTTTAGCTGTGCCAAAGTATGACCTTGATTAGCAGCTAATTTAAGCCATTTTTCAGCTTCATTATAATTTTGAGTGACTAATTTACCTTCTTTGTAAATAATCCCTAACAATCCCTGTGCTTCTACAAAACCTTGTTCAGCTGCTAATTTTATCCATTTAATTGCTTCTATGTAATTTTGATCTGTATATTTTCCTTCAATATAAATCATACCTATTTTTGTTTGAGAAAGTGCATCTCCATTTTCTGCAGCAGTTTTATACCATTTAAATGCTTCTTTATAATCTTGAGTGACATTCTCACCATTTTCATACATTGAGCCTAATATTGATGAAGCCCCAAAATTGCCTTGTTTTGACGCTAAACTAAGCCATTTTATTCCTTCTTTAATATTTTGCTTAACTCCTTGCCCTTTAATATACATTTTGCCAATGTTACTTTGTGCATCAGCATCTCCTTGTTCTGCAAGTTTTAGCCATATGGAATATGCTTGAGAATAATTTCCATTTTCTGTTGCCTTTAAACCTTCTTCAAAAGTTGCTGCAAATGAAGCATTCCAACAAATAAATAAAAATATCGTCAAATAATAGCGCATTAAATTCTCAATTAGCTCAAGTAAACAGGTACTCGCAACTTTAACTGAAAACTGCCCGCAAGTGAAATTCTAATTTACGCATCAAAATATGGAATTATCTCAAACTGATTGAAACAGCCATTTTCTAAGCCTACAAGCGCTTACTAATTGCCACTTGTTTTTGGCTGTAAAAATTGCCGTATGCTATGGATATCAATACTTTCAGCTATAAAAGTTAATACGGTTTACCTGTATTAAGTGTTGAAATTCCCAATCAGTTTTAACGCGCAATCAAAATAACCAAACAGGTCGTTGTCACAACGTCGTGTTGTAACATCATGCTGTTTCAACGCGCAACACCAGCTTCAATCACCATTTAGCACGCTGTCTTAACGCTTTAATTTTACGTGAACGTAGATAATACGTGTCTTGTGGCGATCACATTGCTTTTGTAAGCGTTACCGCGGTAACGCTTGTGGTGTGTAATTTGAACGTTAGGCTATCAAAATAGCGTTTGAGTTTGATTGTGCTAGTTTGAGTCACCTATATAATAAGGAGTAACTTGTCGGTTTAATTGCACGTTATTTCGATGCAAGCGTTACCGCGGTAACGCTTGGGATGTCATGCATCTTAGTTTTTGCGTGGGTGAATAGTGAGTTGTTCATCAATATAGTTTTTTAAGGTATATGGTTTATAGTTCCGATTGGGTGCAGGTGTAGGTGGTTTGTATTCAATGTTGAAATACTTTAGATCATCTTGCCAATCACCATAAATGCCAATTGGGGCAATGCCTTTACTTCGTATAGCTTCAACTACCCAATTTAAGTAACGTAAATTTGCTTCTTGTCGTCTGCGAATGCACTGCCACATATACCGATAATTTATTTTCAATTTTCTCTCATTATTACAGGGAAACTTTCCTCGTGCAGCATTTTCCATAATTGACACGGAATTTCTAAACATAGCGCTGGTTAGAATTGCTAATTTTTCAGTTCTTTCTGCATTTTTATAGTTAACTTTTTCGTCACCTTCTAAATCCTCATACGTTTTACTAATTTTAGCCATTGCTCCTAAGCTCCAAAGTCTTATTTTTGGATCTTCTGCTCGTATATATAGCAATCTCAAACCTTTTGTTAACGTATCAATATGAAATCTCTCACCATTTAAACTATAGGGCGACGTTACTGCATTG
This sequence comes from Pseudomonadota bacterium, assembly GCA_039805765.1. Classification (GTDB taxonomy): domain Bacteria; phylum Pseudomonadota; class Gammaproteobacteria; order Methylococcales; family Methylomonadaceae; genus UBA10906. Next base: position 9,103 of record JBDLTP010000025.1, on the reverse strand, counting down.
AGGCAGCTTTGATCAATAACATTGCTAACGGCTTTTAAAATATCCTCGCGTGAACCAGTTAAGGGCACAGCCATTAACATATAGCTTGGTTGTAAGGATTTGCCAATTGGATTATTTACACCTTTTATATAGGTGCTTAATGATTGCATGCAAGCTTCAATATTCGTTTCGTGTCCATTAGCGACGAAGGCTAATGGCTTTACAACAGGTTTTGATTGAGGCATACCAAACAACTTAACACCGTGCCAAACCCACCACGATCTAAACGGATACTTATAAATATCGCCAAATGCGTCATACGTTTTTAGCACTTCATCAAAATCCTCTGGCACTAATTTTTTTTGTTCCTCTGTTAAGCCGCCTTTAGTCGTTCTTTGTTTGTGTGCCAGTAAATATATAGGACTTAGGCGTAGATACTCGTACCAGAGCCTATATGGCTTGCTTGTTTCGTAGTGAAAACTGCCTTTTTTGAACTCAAAACCCTCAAATTCCCAGTCTTCTATGTCACTTTGGTTCATATATATATTCCAGCATAAAAATAATTACACGATCTGTATGCTAAGTATATTATATGTTTGATCAATATTAATAATGCTTTTAATCAAAAATATATTATTAATTAAGTATTAGTACCTTGCTGCTTAACTGACAACTTTGAAATATTCCCTATAATATTAAGCATGCAGTAAGCAATCAGCTCACTGCATTTACACTTAATCAGTCTTGTAGCAAATGTGCTGCAACACTATTTTTATGTTTTTTTTATCGGAGTACTAAATATGTTAAAAGTAGCTAAAGCTAACACTGCTAATGCAGCTAACACTGCTAATGCAGCTAACACTGCTAATGCAGCTGACCAAACAGCACCAGCAGCCAATGTTGTAATTGCACCAGTTGTTCAATCACCTGCAGCTAACACTGCAACTAAATCGGTAAAAGTTACTAAAAAACAAGCTAAAATTAACTTGCAAGCTACTATTGCTAATGTATTAGCAACTGGCAATGCTTTAGCAATTAAGCACGATGACTATTTTGAAACTTACATAACTAAAGGCAATGACGCTTTGAAAGTATTGTTGACTGAAATTATGGAATTTGCTGAAACAGTATTTGCAAGTACTGATGTTGAAGCAGTAATTAAAGCTATACGTACTAAGCTTAAAGACAGCTACGATATTAAAGTGCAAAAAAACAGCAATGATATTGCAGTTATTGTGCGCTATGTGACACGTACTAATAGAAAAAATGCACATGTTTACGGACGCACGTTAAAAGCAGCATTTGACGCAGGTATAACAAGTGCTGAGTTGGCTATGTTTATTGATGACAATGGTGGCATTAATAAAATACGTGAAAAAAACGTAGACACTGCAGCAGCAGAAAAAGTGAAAAAAGAAAAATATGGAGTACAGTTTTACACAAAGGACTGGTTAAACGACTTAGCAGAGAACAATGCAATTGCAACGTTTGAAGTGGATGATGAACGTGAACTGGAATTACACGATATGACACGTGGATGTGAGTTTATGTACATGATTTGTAAACGACTTGATGATGAGGAGAGTAATAAATATGCAATTATTGATGTGGCGACATGTATTAATAAGGATTGGGAGGAGGTAATTATTGAGAATTACTTTGTATACAAACAAAAAGAGTACGCTAGGGAAAATGGAGATGATGAGGCAAATAACGAGTTTACACGACGTATTAAGGAAAATATTGACAGATACAATGAGGTACGAGCAAGGGATGGACGAAATTTGTTGGATAAGTACGGGTATGAAGTAAAGTAAATGGGTTAGGTTAGGTTTTTAGTGAAAACTGCTTGGAAACAAGCAGTTTTTTATAAGTACAAAATTGAAATTTTATAAGTGTTACCAAAATATATTTTTAAAAGTAGTTATTAAATTTATCTATAGACGATAGGTCGTCTGTTTTATTTTAAAGTTTCGCAAACCCAATATAGAAAGCCACTCATTATTTTTTAGTGAGCGGCTTTTTTGCGTTTAATCACTCGATAACGCATTACAAGCGTTACCGCGGTAACGCTTGTATGCCCCAATTATATTTTAATTACTGGATTTAGCTTGTTTGTTTAAGTTCTGGTAGTCTACCGATAATATTTTTTATGGAGATTGTTATGTGCGTTGAATGGCATTTGCTTGATTCGGTTAAGCAGCAGCATGAGGATTTATTGAAAACGCTGATGATTAGTTATTTGCCAACTATCGAAGCAGCACAATACAATAGAGTTTTCGATGCTTGCTTTAATTTAGCTGAGTTTATTTGTGTGGCAGAAAGCACAAGTGAGCAATATTTGAACGATGATCAAATTGAATTTCAAAGTGCTCAGTATGTGCTGCAGTCGATAAGTGATTTGATGGATGAAAAAAAAGATGTTGAATCAATTGAATATCAATACATTGTGCAGCTAATTCAGTATGCGTTGACAGAAGAGGGGCGTTTGAAAAAAGCAATGAAAGTAATGGATGATTATTTCTTAAGTAAATATGGCATGCGTGATGTTATTTCTCAAACATCCATTCACACTAATTTTTTAAAATTAAAAATCGATTAGATCATTTTAGTCAGCTCAAGCGTTACTGCGGTAACGCTTGTATGGTGAAAAGTTTAAAATGGATTAAATCAATGCCACTGCTTGACGTTTCATGTCGTCATTTACATCAATATATCTCTGTGTGGTAGAAATTGATGAGTGGCCGGCAAGGGAAGCAAGTACGCGAACACTTACTCCTTTTGCGGCTAACGTGGTAATAAATGTGCGACGACCACTATGTGACGAGGCCCCATTTAGCCCCGCGCGTTTGTAGAGCCAGAAAAAATATTGCGCAAGTGTATTCGCAGTAAAGCCTCTGCGTTTTTGCGTAGTGAAAAATGGGTCGGTTGCATTAACGCGTGTTAGCTCCTTTGCATAGCTCTGCAATTCTTTTTGCAAGCGTTCATTTAGAAAGACCGTGCGTTCATGCCCGCCTTTCGTTTGCGTAGCCAGTAAACGTATTTCATTTCTAACAATGCCATTTTCGTCAATTACATCGCAATATCGCAGCTGAGCCACTTCACCTACACGTAATCCGCCTAGCGTTGTAAGTAAGAACATTGCCCGATTGCGTTTTGCGTGTTTGTCTAAAGCGATCATTGCGAGCACTTGTTTAATTTCTGGTTGGGTAAGTGTTTTGGCTTGTGACATGGTGTTTTGCTCCAAAAGATAATAATAAGTTGCGTAAAGTATATTTTCATATCTTCTGAAATTACAACCAAAAAAACATAATAAACAACCACTTGAAAACATTAAGCCTTTCTCCATAAGATAATAGAATGTAGATTCTATTTGGTTTTGATCATTTTTAATGGCAGCAAAGAATAAGCCGATGTTGAGCTATCTGCGTCTTGCGCGTGTAAGTAGGTATTCCTGCCCGATTCGCTACTTGCTCCATAAACGCCAGCATTCTTGTACAACCAAAAAAAATGCTGAGTGAGCGTATTCGCTGTGAACCCCTTGCGTTTTTGGGTATAGAACAGTGGCGCTGCTGGATTAAGGTCGTTAAGTGTTGCAATGTAGCGTTGCAGTTCAGCTTTTAGTCCATTGCATATCAAAACGCTGTGGGCTTGCTGATTTTTGGTTTGCTCTGGTCGTAAATGGATTTCATCTCGCACCTGCCCACATTCATCCACCACATCGCCCACAAGTAAATTAGCTGTTTCTTTTACGCAAAGCCCAGCAAGTACCATAATTAAAATCATCGCCCGATTACGCTCTGCGTGTTTAGTTACTGCAATGCTATCAAGTATCCGTTTTAGATCGTCGCAGGTTAATATTTTTGCTGTTTTCAATTGTTTCATAGTTGAGTGCTCCGTTAAGTAAATAGATCGTTTTTCTATTTATTTATCAAATAAAGCAGCTAACTGAATTCCTGTATGTACAAGAAGGAAGTTCGGACTAGATCATACTTATTATATAGGCGAGAATTCACGCTATAGCTGATGAAGTCCTGCGTGTATTTATCAGCAAGGAATTCCTAATTATCTGCGTAAACAAGTAAACTCGCAGCTCGCCCATACTTTATATATAAGCCCATCATTCGTTTTAAGTGTTAATTCGTTTTTTTGATAAAAGCTTCGATAATTGCGTATTGTTGATATTTGCTGTGTGCGTGATACAAAATGATCATGTGAGTTATATAGAGCAGCATAGTGAGTAAGCAGTTTATCAATCCCTTGTATAGCAAACTCAGCAGTGAGTTTCTTGTAATGCGTGATGCTGCTGTTTAAGTGTTTCGGTTTGCTTTTAAGTGTGAAGCTTTTAGGCTTTAGGGTTTCATTGTGGGCTATGTGATTTGCTTTGAGCCATTGTGTTTTCTAGTTAATTTTATATTCGGAGCTTTTAGGATTTCTATGTGGGCTATGTGGGCTGTTTGGTTCTACGTGGGCTGTTTGGTTCTAAGTGGTTTTGGATGTTGATAATTTAGTCATTTCTCTACAATTAAAGCATTCAGCTTCAAAATTCAAATTGTCAAATTACCTAATCAACAAACGACATTCCGTAACAGATGTTTATTAGTGAATTTGTGGGATTGTACTTGCAACAAGGTCTAATGCGTCATTGTTGCCGTGCCCAATTTCCTTAGTGATGTAGTGTGTCCAGCCTGTTGTGTCATGTATGGGTTGAACGTTTATTTGCTGATGAGCAAAATCACATTGTGACCATGCTTCTTTAATCAATTGCTCAATATCAGCCTTTTTATGATCGGGTACATTGCCTAGTGCAATATGCAGATGCTCGCGTTTATCGTTGTTTACGCCCTCGCGTATAATAATCAGCAAAGGCTTTGCTGTGTCCTGCGTAGCTTTTCGTTTAGCGGCATTGCCATACAGATAACGCGTGAGAAACGTTGTAAACCGAACGATTGTGCTGTTTAACGTGCTATCGGTTAAACGTATTATTGTGCCCATACTGCCAGTATGTTCATTTTGAATCGTAATGGACTGCTTAAGTGTCAGCGTGACAGCGAATTCAAAGTGATTTTCATAGCGTGCAAGTAGCTGCCGGTAAGCGTGTTGTAAGGGTTTATTGCTCATGTACTTATTTATCTAAACCAAATAAATATTGAGCAGTTTTGGTTTCATTAGTAGACGATCAGCCATTTCCGGTTGTCCAACCAACGCCTCTGAAACTAAAGTTATGTCACATTAACTTAGATCGGAGTACACAACATGGCAACATCATTATTAAATACGCTCAAGCTTGTCGCAGCAACGCGCGACAACAAAGTTTCACCTGAAATGCAACGCAGACAGAAATTAATCAAAAAAATTGATGAGCAGATATTGTTAGCCCATGCAGCGCTTAATGGCGAAACGTATAGCCCAACTAAGTTTAAAAACGTAGTAAACGCGGAGGGCGTAACGGAATATAAGCAAATGCCAAAACGCATTCGTGCTTGGTGGTGGGAAACTGGAGGTAAGTTGAATTTATCAATTCGCTATGGCGCACGCGTAATTGAATTGGCTAAAGGCAAGAATAGTATTGAACTTGATAATTTGGCTGCAGTGCTGCCCACATTGGATTTAATTAAAAAAGCAGTTGAAGCTGGCGAACTGGATGAGGCAGTAAAAAGAGTAAGTAAGGTAATTGAATTGAAATTAGATTGATCTATATTGCAATAAGCAGAGCTAACGTTTTAAAGCGTTAGCTCTTTTTTTGTATGCGTTAACTCAATATTCACGCGGGATCATAATCACCCACATGTCACCATTGTAGCAGGCGTAGAGTTTAATTTCGTCCAATTCAAAATCGGTGTATTCAATAAATTGCTCAGCAAGGATGTTGTCGTTCCCATCATTTAATTTAAGTATTGCATGACTTGAAGTAGCAGTGCGTGTTACTTGTAGCGTTGCAACGATAAACGTTTCTTTTTCAGTAAACTCCGGCAGGTAGCTTGCAATGGTCGTCATCAACCAATAAGCCTCGCCGTTATCAGCAACGAACTTAGCTCCATCCGTCATTAATACGTTGGGCATGATGCGATAGTAATTTTCAGTACCGCTAAATTGTGAAAGTTGTTTTGCCCATTCTGTTGTCATTTTTTGTACTCCAATTAAAGTTAATGTGAAATAACTTTAATTTCAGACCGAGAAAATGGACAACCGGAAATGGCGTGACTTGGACTAAATACAAAGAAAAGGAGATCATTATGAGAATAAACGAAATTACTAATTCAACTGAAAAATTGGAATTGCTGAGAATGATTGACGCTGCAATTTGGCAAAGTTTTGATGCAGAAAGCGCGTATGCGGAATATGACGATACTGAAGCAGAGCAGGGCGTTGCAGTTACACCAACAGCTAATCAAGCTATTGCACCAAAACCAGCAGGCATTAGAACACCCCAACAGCCGACACAAAAGCCAGTTAAAAAGCTTACTCCAAAGCAGTTGTCCGATATAAAAACACTCGATCACAAGCAACTTTTGAATTACATCAAAACGAATTTAAAAGCACCAACTACTACAGCACCTAAGCCAGCAACACCGGTTCGCCCAAATAGCAATCCAGCTCCAGCCACTAATAATAGCCAAGTGCCAAACCCTTCTTTTGACACTGTTAATGCCAAAAATGATGATGCGAAATATAAAGATGGCGAGTCAGACAGACAGGCATAGTAGCGAAGAATACAATTCGAAATTGGTCTACAGCTCAAAAAAATTAGCTCTGCGGATTTAAAATATGGAGTACTTGAACTTTTGGGCTGGTGAAATCCTACCTATACACCATAAAAAGCTGGGTTGCTTGCGTTGCTGCGTATAGCAAAAATCAATCATTACAGCATCCCAGCTCTTGCTCCATTTATGGTCGTGCAGCAAACGACTTGTTTGACGTATTAAACGATGTTAAACCCAAACAGCCAAATTCAAACCCAACCCTCAAAAAGTCGCGCGTATATATAATAAAGAACTATTGCTTGTTCAAAAAGTCACAGCTATATAGTAATAATATTAATCACTTAGATAAAAACTCACACACATATAGTAAAAATATCAATCAGTTATCCCATTTAAAAAGTAACATACATATAGTAAAGTAGTTCCTGTTATTGCTTTGAATTAGAAAATTGCAAGCGTAAGTGAAGAGCAATGAGCGTAAGCGAGTTGTGATGAACTTAGCTTGTAGCATGCAGCGTAGCTGCTGCTTGTTACTTAGTTTCTATTGCAATTCAATATGCCAAGTCATTTCCTTTCAATCAGTCCAATCAATTGCTGCTGTCAGTTTCTTTTGCAATTGCGTCATTTGAGATTCATTTTCAATCTTAATAATTTGGCAGACATTTCGTTAAAAATCGATCGTTTTTTACAGTTGAAATTTTTCCTAAGCAATTGTTTTATAGTTAAATATATTAGTTAGGGGTGTGAAAACATGCGTTTTAAACGCGCTTTCTCGATGAGGTTAACTGCGCCAGCCTATGTACTTAGCGGGCTTGAGGCATGTAAAAATGATCTAAAAAAATATAGTCGGATCAATTTTAATATGCCAACTATTATCCAACTCATTGTTTATCAATAAACATTTTCGTTGCCTGTGCAAGAAAGCGCGTTTTAAACGCAGTGCTTTGATAAAGTTAACTGAGTCAGCCCATGTAATTAAAGGGCTTGAGACATATAGAAGTGAGCTAAAAGTTATTATCCAAGCGTCGATCATTAAACACTGTGCTAAATTAAGATGTGAAATAACGACATCGCTCAAGAGCCGCTTTCAAAAAGTCACGGACATATAATAAAAATAATTTCACTTATTGCTTTGAATGAAAAAATGGCAAGTGAAGTTCGGAGCAATGCGAGCTGTGCGAGTATTGGGATGAATTGAGCTTGCAAGCACCAGCATAGCTACTGCTCTATACTTAATTGAACATAGAACAAAAAGAGTTAAAAGTGAAGATATTAACAAAAAAATTAAAATTCTTACTTACTGGGTTTCTCAGAAATAGGCTGTACAATATCAGTTTTAAAAGAAAAAACTCGCTCCTTAAATACAGCATTGAAAATTTCAGCAAGCAATTTAAAAAATTCTTTCGCGATGTCAATAGCATCTTGATTGATAGCCATAATACCGGTGCTGGTGTTAACGGCTTGTCCCTGTTTAATCTTATCGAATCTATGTCCTGCAATTGCACCAATTGTTGTAGATATGAATGCTACAACGGGTGCTAAATAAACTCCTAAAAAAGGAATTAAACTTACCAATGTACTGATAACTGTGCCTACTGCAATACCGATGGCTAAGTTTGGATGTATTTTTACAAAACCAACGACTTGGCAAAAAATAATTTTACCTATGTTGATAGTGCGACCAGCTGCATTTTCAGTTACATCAGCAAAGTTTTTTAAACGTACAGCTTCACTGGGTATATCACCATTGTTAACGAAAGATAAATCACTGTTGGAGAGAGACTCTGTTTTTGCATTCATTGAATTCAATTTTAAGTCAGGCTTAGCTTTTATTAATTTTTTTTCATTCATTAATGTCCCCAGTAGTATTCATTTAAGTGATGCGGTCTATTTTTGGAAAGTGTAAAAAAACATAGGTTTTGATCTTTTTTAATAATATCGTAACTTATTGATTTTCAGTTCTCAAAGGAACTTAGATCATTCAATCTAACACAAAAAAGATAAATCAGTTAAGCAGTTAATTTCACATTCATATTGAGTGCTTTGATTATACGTTGAACGGTATCCCATCTAGGCAGAGTTTTACTCGATAGTGCTTTGTATAGACTTTCTCTATTTAGTCCGGTATCACGTACCAATTTAGCAATACCCTTTGCTTTAGACATGACCAAGTGCAACAATAAAACTGTTTGGATTATCATTCATAAAAGCATCAGAAAGATAAAGAGTAATGTCACTATCGCTTTGGAAGAAATTGACAAGATTATAAGGGCTTGTTTGTATTTGCATGATTATGATCTATAGTGCGCTTTTGGCTGATTATAAAAAATATTATAGTAGACTGCGATAAGTAACTTTTTTAACCTCACGACAATCACAAAATGAAAAAAAATAAATTAAAAAATCACGAGTTAGATAGA
>JBDLTP010000024.1:0-8826 GCA_039805765.1 Pseudomonadota bacterium | reverse complement strand
TTTTGAAGAAGCGGTTGATGATTATTTAGACGCCTGCGAACAATTAGGGCAAAAACCAGATAAGCCAAGCAATGGCAAGATACTTTTGCGAGTAGATCCCGAAATCCACCGCGCTGCTATTATCGCCGCTGAAATGCACGGCAAGAGTTTAAATCAATGGGCTACAGAGGTTTTAAAAAGTGCCTCGTTACCAGTTTCTGTGTAGGGATGAGTTGCTCAAAATGGCAACGTGCTTTACGATGTCAGTGGTTAACTAATTGAGTAAATCATTAAGAAGTAGTTTTGTTACATATACCACTATAGACAAAAATCTTTGAATGTAAAATAATTCCATATTTCGCTAAAATATTGCATAATTTAAATATATTTTAATTTAATTAGGTGACCGCAATGTTGGTCGAGTTTCGCGTCAAGAATTTTCGCAGTCTACGTGACGAGCAGGTACTTAGTCTTATGGCATCAACTGATAAGACTTTGTTAGATACCCATGCTTTTAATACAGATCTGAAAGCTATACCACATTTACTTAAAAGCGCAGTCGTGTATGGTGCTAATGCAAGTGGAAAGTCTAACCTCATCAAGGCGTTGCAATATATGCGTGCTGTGGTATTAGAATCGGCTGCACTACAACCTAGACAAACCTCTGAGTTGCTACAACCATTTAAGCTAGATGCTACATCGAGTGATTTACCCACTGAATTTGAAGTCACCTTTATCATTGACGGTGTACGCTATCAGTATGGTTTTGCCATGACTGCGCAAAAAATCATCAGTGAACACTTACTGGTCTATAAAGCGTTCAAGCCACAACGTTGGTTCGAGCGTCGTTTTAATATTGAAAGCTGCAAGAGTGTGTATGAGTTTGGTCCTAGCTTAAAAGGAACCAAAAACCTGTGGGAGGGTGCGACGCGATCTAACGCATTATTTTTATCAGTGGCTGCACAACTAAATAGTGAGGCATTAAGACCCGTGTTTGACTGGTTCGCTAACCAACTTGTGATATTCAACGAACACTCACCATTATCTCCACAATTTTCGATACAGTTGCTTAAACAAGAAGAACAGCGCAAGGTTATTTGTGATTTTCTGAAAGCAGCTGACATCAGTATTGAAAATATTGAAGTGGCTACAAGACAAGCGATGATTCACACCGTCCACTTCGACCTTACCACAGGTAAACGCGAAGAAATCGCTGGAGAGCAGGCTATGGATGTGGATGAAGTAAAGTTTTATCACAATACAAAGTATGGCAAGGCTATTTTTGATTTGATGGATGAATCCAGCGGTACGCGCAATTTATTATTTCTAATCGGACCTATTTTGGACATCCTTAACAACGGAATTACGTTAGTTGTTGATGAACTAGATACCAGCTTACACACACTTTTGGTTCAGGAATTAGTACGCTTATTTTACAAATCTAGAAATGGTGCACAAATAATTTTCAGTACGCATGACACATCACTACTTGATGCGTATGGTTTATTTCGACGAGATCAAATCTGGTTTATCGAAAAGCACATAGATCAAAGTTCATCGCTATATCCATTACTCGATTTTAGTCCACGCAAGAATGAAGCATTAGAGCGTGGTTATCTGCAAGGTCGTTATGGTGCACTGCCATTTTTACGCACTCAAGATTTGGGAGTAAACCACTAATGGGGCGGGACAACCAAGCTAAAGATCGACAGTTGCGCCGTAAGTCCACCAAAGAGGAAACCCGTTCTAGTTACGCTCGCATATTAATCATCACTGAAGGGAGCAAAACAGAACCGTTATATTTGGAAGATATTTGTGCCTCATACAAACTTCATTCAGCCAATATTGAAGTTCAGCCAAGTAAATTGGGGACGGCGCCCATCCAAGTGGTAACGTATGCTCGGCAACTTTTTGAGAAAGGCGATTTGCATAAAGGTATTCGACCTAAGAGTTTCGATCAAATTTATGCTGTGTTTGACCGTGATGATCATGATAGTTATTTCGATGCTCTCACTAAAGCTAAATCATTCGATGGTAAATTACGCAATGACGATAAGCATCAGGTTCGCTTTAGAGCTATTGTCTCCATTCCTTGTTTTGAGTTATGGCTACTGCTGCACTACGAAGATATTCAAGCTCCCATCCACCGCGATAAAGTGATAGAGCGTTTGAAACAGCATATTCCTAAATACGAAAAAAGCTCTGGTAATGTATTTGCAATCACTAACGATAAACTTGAAATTGCGACTCATCGAGCACATGCTTTGTCTGAAAAATTCAACGCCCACAATGGTTCTAAACCTTTTACCAATATGCACGAACTTGTTACTTTGCTAACCACGCTACGAGTATGAAAACTTTGATAAAAGCGGTTAAAAAAAATAATAGCATAAGGAACGTACAGGCCTTATAGCCTGTACGTTCCTTCAAATAAATCTAAATTTTAAAAAACGACAATTTCCAACAATCATTAGAAGTAAGTTAAACATGCCAACCGGTTTCATTCACTCAAGCGACAATCCAGATTCATAACTCACCCCAATGCGTTTAGGAGATGATTGCCGTCGTTTGAGTGCCTGCTTGACGTAACTCAGCGCCTCTTTTTGTGAGTGATAAAGTGTAACTATACTCCGCCCTTTACATCCAACTCGTCCATAGTTAATTTCAACAATCCATTGCCCAAACAAGTCTTGGCCATATTCAATACGATAAAATCGATGCAAATTTTGATCGGGGTCATGGGCTTGCATGTAAGAAACTAATGTCAGCATGGGCTAAGGGGTTAGCGTATTCATCTTGTAATTATCAATATTATCGTTATCAATATCACTTTAATCAATATAACACTTATCATTTCATAGAGTGGGTAGAACCTAAATATCAAAAATGAGGTCGGTTTTTAGCTATTAGCTATAAATTATAAAATACAAACGGACATTTGTGTTTTATAATATTTCCTTTTCATCAAGGAAATGTTGTGAAAGCCATCGGTTATACCCGAGTCAGCACCAGTGAACAAGGTAAAAGTGGTCTGGGCATCGAAGCCCAAAAAGCAGATATTCAACTTTTCTGCGAAAAAAATGGAATTGATCTACTCGACATCGTTCAAGAAGTGACAAGTGCTAAAGGCGATTACCGTAATCGACCAACGCTCTATACACTCATTTCCAAATGCAAAAAAGAAAAGTGCTCTCTGATTGTCTCAAAACTTGACCGATTGAGCCGCGACGTCGAATCCATTGCCAATCTTGTCAATGACCGTAGCATCCGATTCATCGTCGTCCAACTTGGACTCGAAGCAGATAATTTCCAAATCCATCTTTTTGCCTCTCTTGCTCAAAAAGAACGCGACTGGATCTCTCAACGAACTAAAGCTGCACTACAAGCTAAAAAAGAAAAAGCTATTAAAGAGGGCATAGAGTTAAAATTGGGTAATCGTAAAAATCCAAAAGAAGCTAATGCAAAAGGACTTATCATCATAAAAAATAATGCTGATAAATTTGCTGAAAATCTGAGTGATCTAATATTGAACTATAAAGCACGCGGGTTTACTTTGTCTGAAATATCAGTTGAGCTCAATAAGCTATCCATTCCAACACCTCGTGGTGGAATATGGCATCCTAAAAGTGTGAGTAATTTAATAAAACGTTTACAAAAAAGTTAAGGAATTATTTATGGGTAATTTTGAAATTGATGATGAGCAATTATTTGACTCGTTAAAAAATGAAGATCTTTATTACAATAAAGATAAAGAATTAAAAAATGATATTAATTATCAAAATAGTAAAATAAATAATTTTAATCATTTATTTAAAATTCATGATATTTTAATTAGAAATGGCTGGTTTTCTCATGGAGAAAAAACAACTAATGAACAAGTGCCTTATAAACATTATATATACTCTACATATAATAAAAATAATGGTATATGTAAATTAATCACTATACGCGTAAGTGAAAATAAAACAAAAGTTGAAGGATTAAAAAAAGATTGTTTTAGTGCTTTTGATTGCTATCAACTGATTGAATGTCGAGATGATTTTTATCTTGCACTAGACTGGGAGTTTCATAACAGAAATAGTTTAGAATTTATAAAATACAATGAAAAAAGATTATTAAATGAGTTAATTAAAAAATCTTATATTAATAATAATAATTTTTCATATAATGATTTTATCAAAAAAATGCATGAAGAATTAGCAAAAGATTTTTCTATTACGTATACTAAAAATTATAATGAAACAGATTTTATCGAAAATTGTAATGCCTTTAATGCTATGTTTTCCATACATGACGTTTTAACTAGAAATGGATATACCCCAGTTTTAAGTAGCTATGTAACTCCACATAATATTTTTACAGAATACACTTCAATTCCCATGCTCGGAAACCAGTCAATTACTCTAAATATAAAACAAATCAATACAGATGAGTATGTTTTTGATGTGTATGGCACCGAACCGTTACAAAATAACTATATGCCTCAAAATGCTTTTGAATTCTATTGTCGTCTTGAATGTGATGGCGATATTGGAAAGGCAATAGATCAATGGAGAACTGATATCAATAATAATCTTGAATTTATTAGAGAAAAAGATAAGTTTAAAATTCAAGATCTGGCTTATAAATATCGTCTTATTGTTTGTGATCAATCTGTTCAAACCCTACCCAAACAAACGACGCTTAACAAAGAATTAATAAGAGTAGATCATTTTTTAAATGACGAACCTTACTATTATTCTGTTGATTTACTCAGACAAGTCTCACCAAATCATATTATGCGTCGCTTAGCAGAACATATCGCACAAACCTGCGATTTACCAGTCAGCACTGTTTTTTTGATTGGCTTAGCGGTGTTTAGTGGTATGAGCTGTCGTAAATGGGTGGTTGAATATCCCGATGGAGGGACACTGCCTACGTGTTTATATGTAGTAGCGGAGCAACCCAGCGGTACATCCAAAACGAGGGCATTAACCTCTTTTCAACGTGCTTTTACGAATATTATTCATGCGATTATAGAGCTTTATAATGAGAATCTTTTTACTGTAGAAGATTTAATTGAAAAAGAAAAAGAAAAAGAGAAGAAAAAAGAACTTATCACATTGATGATAGATTATGCGAATAGCTTAATGCCAACCACTAATACCACCCCTGCCGGATTAGAAAAGAGTCTCATTGACTCTAATGGTTTTTTCAGTGCTGTATCGAGTGAACAAGGATTGTTCAATACCTTACTTGGCTTAAATTTTGGTGGAGGGAAGTATAACAATAACGATATATTGCTCAATGGTCGGGATGGAGGATTTATTAATGTACGCAGAATGGGAAGAGACTGTTACGCGGGTCATGTCGTCGGAAACATTATCTGTTTTGCTCAAGAAGGGAGTATTGAAAAAGTCATAAGTGCAAGCAATGGCACGGGGGTGAGTGAGCGGTTTTTGATGATAGCCGAACCTCACCAACTAGGCCAACGAAATCACACCAAATCAATTCCTCATCAGCCCGAACTATTTAGAGAATATGAAAAAAAATGCTTATTTATCAAGGATATTCTTGATGATCAGGCACGTTATGATGATCTAATTAAGCTTAAAATCACCGAAAGTGACTGGTATAGCATCAATATATTTAAAAACGAGATTGAACCCTACTTAATGGATGGGCAACATTTGTCACATGGTGTCATTCGGGGTGCTGTCAATAAAGTCAGCATGCAGGTCATGGGCATTGCAGCCAACCTACATCTACTTGAAGATGAAGGGAAAAACACCACTATTGATTCAAAACATATCCAAACCGCTATAGACATCACGCGTCAGTTAATCCAAAGCTTATACAATGTCTGCGTTAAAAAGGACATGATAGGTACACATGCCGAATTCAAAGCCATTCTCGATTTCTTTGTTGGCAAACCCGAGAGCTTCAAACCTACAGCACAAGAAATCAAAAAAAGTCGTACTAAAGTCAAGCCTTTTACTAGCTACAACAGAAAGTCATTAAGAGTGCAACAAGCGCTCGACCAGTTAGTAGAAGCGAATTTACTGCTCTGTAAAGATAATCATTACATTCTTAACTGCATAATGTAAATTGTTGTAATATATATACATTTTAGGATATTGTTTTATATGGCATTTAAATAAAATAATAGCCATTTATTTCTTTTTGTTGTTTTTAAAAGACAGAGAGGAGTGTTTGTCACTCAATTACCTACGATAATTGGGTAAACACGCCCTAAGGCCTCGCTATATCTCGCTTGAGCTACCCCTATTATCTGCGATGAAATCCTCTTCATCATCTGCTTTTTCTTCGTTTTTTGCAGTGCCCAGCGTGACAGGGGATTCACAAATCGACCAGCCTAATTCTTCTAATTTAGCTTTTAATTCATTCATTAATGATTCATCGCCTACATTGAAATCGACTTCTGATTTGATCATCAAATAACCAACGGGAACCTCAATACTTTTCGATTTCGGTTCAGCTTTTGATTGGGATGCTTTTTTTAAGTCTTTAATTTTTTTAGCAAGCTCATCGCGTGTGGTATTGGGTGTCAATGTTTTATCTTCAAGTAACGAAGCAAAAATTTCATCACTCACGGATGTTAATGGATAGACCACGCTAAAGCGCTGGGGAAGTCGATCTTTATTTTTTTCAATTCGTTCACTAATTGCTACTTTAAACGCTTTATTGAAATTTCTAACACGATTAGAACCTAACTTTTTAGATGTATGTTTTTTGAGTGATTTAAAATCTTTTTCGCCATCATTACCTAATACTGCTTTTATCCTAGCCAAAACTTTTGCAATCTCAAATAAAGAAGTTTCAGCGGTGATAGAAACTTCATCGTATTCAATTTCTGTGGATTGAAATTTGTCTACTAGTTCATCAATTTCACTTTCAAAATTTTTTATGTTTGTATTTTTCATTTTGATTGTCCTCAAAAAAGGTCACGTGACCTTTTTTACGCTTTTTTTAATTGTTTAAATAATCGCTTCGGTAAAACCACTGCTTGTTTTCTAGTATTTCATAGTAAAAATTATATTGGCGCCAATGTAGCATAAATTCAATGCATATTACAGCCACAGAAGGATGCTACCCCAAAAAAAATAGGGAACAAAAACGCATAAACAGCGCACCAGAAAATAAGCCAGTGCGCTGTTTTTATTTTACACTTTGTCCACTACCATTCGGAACTTATTAAACACTTTGCCGAATTTACTGCGTTCTTGTCCTAGCTTTTCGATGAGAACCAGGTCTCCAATCTCACCGTTTTGCATGGACATCCCGTTTTGCAAATAACTTGTAAGAATAGCAGAAACGACCTCACCATTTTCACGCTCGACTATGACGGTTTGTTGCTTGCCGTACTGTTGATGGTCGAATTCGTCGAAGCCCAGAATTGTGCCAATTAACGGGTTATTGGGTTCATGCGACCAAAATCTGACATCGTTGGATAATGCAGGGGCTTGTATTTCACCCGCTGCGATCGCTTTTAAGTGAGCGAATTTGTCACCTTTCATGGGTGGGTTATCGTTATTGTTCTGATTTGATTGAGTGTACATTTGAATTTACCTACTTAATTTTGATTAAGCTCTCTTCGCTTTTATGCTTTGCGACTTAGAGCGATATGGTTTTGAAAGGATTAAACCCTTTCCACATCATTAGGAAAATTTTCGGTATATGTTTGTTAACTACGCTTTATTGGCATTCCTTACGTTCTGCTTGTCACGAATCTCAGTAACGACATCAAGCGATGTTTGCCAACATGTCCCACAAAATGCTTGGAAGTCTTCTTTCAACGTAGACGCTGGGAGTAATGTTTCACCCACTTTTGCACAACCCGCTTCAAGATCATACGCTGAGAGCGTCATGAGGTAATCTCTTCTTCTGTTTTTATCAATCAATATCGGTGGAAATCCAGCATTTAAAACGGGCAGATTAGCAATAAGACGAGCCATACGTCCATTCCCATCAGCAAAAGGATGAATACGCACAAAAGACAAATGCAACTCACTGTAAGCGAGTAAGGCGTCACTTTCATCGAGTGGCTGCGTTTCTAATGAGCGATTGAGTAAAGCTAACCATTCATTCATCAATGCCGGTACTTGGGTGGGAGAAGCATAATCAATGAATGTAGGCTTGCCATCCATAGTTAACGCATTCGTGCCATTAGGTTCGCGCTTCCAAGCACCAATAGGCTGATACATATCCACGACTACAGATGTCTGTACAGCGCGATGTAGCTCAAATAAATCGGACTGCGTTACAGGGGTCTCGCGTTTAAGTAGTCCATAGAGCAACTCGATAGCCAATGCGTGCCCTGAAATCTCTTGATGCTCCCTCAGTGATCTACCTGAAACAGTAAGCCCTTCTGACAAGATAAAAGCCGTTTCACCAAGTGTTAACGTATTGCCTTCGAGCGCTGTACTACTATGCGTCCATAAATCACGCAGTTGAGCAAGTAGCGCTTTTCGTAGATCATTATCCAGTCCGTCTAAAAACTTCATATTGACTCCATTTCTCACAAGTTATGCCAGCCCATTTTACAGCACAACACTCTCGCTAATGAAAAATTAAAGGATTGATTTCATTTGAATGCTAAACCTACATAAATCGGCATTTTTATCACTGGTTAAAAATACTAAAAAGGTTTACATTAGCATGTAAAAATAATAAAAATGTAAACCTAGGAGCAACAGTTCGGACAGTTTTAAAAAGAGGAAGGAAATCTTAAAATCAGCGAAAATGTAGCTACCAAACAAACATCAAACTGACAAAGATTTCCATGACCTTACTAGAAACGATTTTGAACAAGATGTCCAGTCCCAACACACAAAAAAATTTTGTTAG
>JBDLTP010000023.1:0-20988 GCA_039805765.1 Pseudomonadota bacterium | reverse complement strand
TTACTTCAATGTGCTTTTCATAACTGATCATTTGATAACTTGCCCTGAGAAATAGTTAGGTTTCCATTATCTCATTTCAACTCATTAAATCGGGATATTATTTTTGACTGTATCCTTAGTTACACACTGTGCAACTGTAAAGTCAACGTGAAACAAGGACAATGGGCTTTATTAAATTGGGTTTAGAGCAGATAATACGGGGCTTTAGCTTATAGTCAAGTTGGACAGTTTGTCATCTTTTTTGGCAATGTGACTTACGATTTTGAGTAGGTGCACGTTTGTGTAAGTTTTTGTGTAACTTGGGCGAATGGGGTTTAACAAAATCAAGCACTTGCATTTACCAGATGATTTGAGTGGTGAAAAGCAAGTGCTTGAAAAGTTTAGTTTTTATAAAAACCTGTTATTCCCACTCCGCAGTCACTCTGAAAAATCTCACTTGAAGAATGGCTGGTTACAAGGTGGGATTTTTAGTGTGTATCAGATGTGTAAACTATTGTGGCGATTAGTGTTTTTGGCTATTTTAGCTTTGGAATTATTTTTCAACAGGTTAGCTTGAGGCTGGTTACACACTGTGCGGGTGGTTTTGTGGGTTGGATTGACTTGATTTAACGCGCCTCAATTGCGTGTGTATTTTTTTGCACATTGAGCGCAATTAAGGCTCATGTGTTTTAATTTTTTTGTTTTGTGGGTTAGGGCGTTTATAGTGTTGGCTGGTAATTTGACTGCTAGGGTATCAATATTGCGTTTTAGCTTGAATTGGCTGGTATGAGTAGCTGGGATGCGGGTTGCAGCGCTTACATGGTGGTTAAAAATGTCGCTTAAACGACATTTTATATTTCAGATTACACCGTTAAAAAATTAATAAAAATGTTTTTTTTAGTTTAGTTGGTTGCTGTGAAGTAGATATAATGAGGATTTTTCAAGGTTTAAGTCAGTTGTAAATTTTTTTTAGTTTACAACGTCAAATGAATTGACGTTTTGAGATACTTTAGTTTTATGCTAACACGTTACTTTTCATCAATAATCTCATGTTTCCATGCTTTGTGATCACCTTTTTCATCAATAATATTTAGTAATTTTAGCGTCCACGATTACAATAAAGGTCGCGTTGTTTTTATAAAAATTCAAATTGATGCTGTTAGCGGTCGCTATATAGCAATATTCTCTATTACTAAATAACCTATGACAACATTAACCCAATTACTTAATACTTATCGTGAAGCCGCTCAAACAGAACGTGAAAAAGGCTCTTATTTTGAAGAACTGATTTGCACCTATCTACGCAATGAGCCTACTTATCAGGATTTGTATGAGAAAGTTTGGTTGTATTCAGACTGGGCGCGTGAAAATGATTTGGATGCTCGTGATACGGGTATTGACCTAGTGGCTAAAACACAAGGAACGAATGAATATCACGCTATTCAATGCAAACTCTACGCTGAAAACTATCGTTTAAGAAAAGAGGATATTGATAGTTTTTTTACTGCTTCAGGTAAAAAGATTTTCAGCCATCGAATTATTGTTTCAACAACCAATAATTGGAATGACCACGCTGAAGCCGCTATTCAAGACCAAAACCCGCCTGTCACTAAAATCGATTTAAACGATTTAGAAAATAGCAAAATTGATTGGGCAAAGTATCAACCAGAAAAAGAAATCGTATTTAAGCCTAAAAAAACACTACGCGAACATCAAGTGAATGCACTAGATGGTGTAGAGGCTGGGCTTAAAATAGCGGATAGAGGCAAGCTCATTATGGCTTGCGGTACAGGTAAGACATTTACAGGATTGAAAATCGCTGAAAAATTAGCCGGTGCAAATAAGCGCGTCTTGTTTTTAGTTCCTAGCTTATCTTTATTGTCGCAAACCCTTTCTGAATGGACGCAAGAAACCAAAACCCCTCTACGTAGCTTTGCCGTTTGTTCCGATAGTGATGTGGGTAAAAAACGTAAAAAAGACGATGACATTGTTCAGACTTTTACACATGAGCTGAGTTACCCTGCTACTACGAATTCCAAAGGTCTAGCCAATGCCATGGCAAAACGTCATGATAAAGAACACATGACCGTTGTCTTCTCAACTTATCACTCAATTGATGTGATTGGCATAGCTCAAAAGGAATTTGATTTACCAGAGTTTGATTTAATTATCTGTGATGAAGCACACCGTACTACCGGCGCAACTTTTGGTGATGATGACGAATCCAGTTTTGTTAAAGTTCACAGCAACGACAATATACAAGCAAAAAAGCGTCTTTACATGACCGCTACGCCTCGTATTTATGGTGAATTAGCAAAGGCAACTGCTGATAAAGAAAGCCTCGCCTTATGTTCAATGGACGATGAATCGTTATTTGGAAAAGAACTCTATGTTATTAACTTTTCGGAAGCGGTTAAACGTGATTTGTTGGTGGATTATAAAGTAATCGTATTGGCTATTGATGAAGCCCATATTAGTGGACGATTACAAAAACTATTATCCAGTGAAGATAACTCGCTTAAAGTAGATGACGCAGCAAAAATAATTGGCTGCTGGAAAGCGTTATCCAAACAAGGCGCAACTACCGATTTTATTGATGATGCTTCTTATATGCGCCGTGCGGTGGCATTTTGTCAGGTTATTGAACCCAGTACAGCCGCCAAAACGCACAAAGTGAGTTCAAAAAATATCGCTAATATGTTTAAAACAGTGGTTGAGAATTATCAAGAGCAGGAAATCATTGAAAATCCTGACGTTGAGGATATCGCTGTTTATCTTGGTTGTGAAGCTGAACATATTGATGGCAGTATGAATGCCAGCCAAAAAGAAGAAAAATTGAATTGGCTCAAAGCGGAGCCTGACGAATACACTTGTCGCATTTTGAGCAATGTTCGTTGTTTATCCGAAGGCGTTGACGTTCCTGCATTAGATGCTGTGTTATTTTTAACGCCACGAAATTCACAAGTTGATGTGGTGCAGTCGGTTGGACGTGTCATGCGTAAATCGGAAGGGAAAAAACGCGGTTATGTGATTCTCCCTGTTGTGATTCCCGCTGGCGTTGAACCCGACAAAGCACTCGACGATAACAAGACCTATAAAGTCGTGTGGCAAGTTTTACAGGCGTTACGTTCACATGATGACCGTTTTGACGCCATGATTAACAAACTCGATTACATCGGCAAAGATGTATCAAAAATGGAAGTCATTGCCATTACTGATAATGTCAACCATAAACCCAAAACGCCATCAACAGGCAAGCTTAATACCGGTGCGGGTAAAGGTGGTTTTAATATAGGTGAAAATCCTCCAGAAAAACCACCAGAACAAATTGAAGTGCAGTTTGAAATCGGGACGATTGAACGGGCGATTTATGCGAAGGTTGTTAAAAAATGCGGCAATCGTAGTCATTGGGAAGACTGGGCAAAAGACATTGCCAAGATTGCACAAACACACATTACGCGAATCCGAACTATTTTAGAGAATCCCCAAAATACCGTTGAAATTACCGCTTTTGAAAACTTCTTAACCGGTCTGCGAGCGCATCTTAACCCAAGCATCGGACAAGATGATGCAATAGAAATGTTAGCCCAGCATCTCATCACAAAACCCGTGTTTGATTCGCTATTTGAAGGCTATGCGTTCACTGAACATAATCCCGTTTCACTTGCTATGCAATCTGTATTGGAAGTTTTGCAAAGTCATCATCTCAACAAAGAAGCCGATACATTGCAGCTCTTTTATGACAGCGTAAAAGAACGGGTTAAAGGCATCAACAATGCGTCAGGCAAACAAAAAATCATTACCGAACTTTACGACAAATTCTTCAAAACCGCGTTTCCTCGCATGGCAGAAAGATTGGGCATTGTTTATACGCCCGTTGAAGTCGTCGATTTCATTATTCACAGTGCCGATGACGCGCTCAAACAAGAATTTGGCGTGGGGTTGACCGATGAAGGCGTGCATATTCTCGACCCGTTCACAGGCACGGGAACGTTTATGGTGCGGCTGTTGCAAAGTGGCTTGATTCAAGCCGAAGATTTAGCGCGAAAATATCAAAAAGAATTACACGCCAACGAAATTATTTTGCTCGCCTATTACATCGCCGCGATTAACATTGAAGAAACCTATCACGATTTGAGCAAACGCGATTATGAGCCGTTTCAAGGCATTGTTTTAACCGATACCTTCCAATTAGCCGAAGGTAATGTCCTTCAAAATTCAATGTCAGCAGAAAACAGCGAGCGTGCCAAGCGGCAAAAACTCAATGATATTCGCGTCATTATTGGCAATCCGCCGTATTCAGCAGGGCAAACCAGCGCGAATGATGGAAATCAAAATTTAAAATACGAGCAGTTAGATAATAGAATTACAGAAACATACGCAAAACACTGCACAAGTGCATTGAAAAAATATATGTATGATTCTTACATTCGCGCAATTCGTTGGGCTTCAGACCGAATCAAGGATAAAGGCATGGTGTGTTATGTCACTAACGGTTCTTTGCTGGACGGTAACGCTATGGATGGCTTACGAAAATCTTTAGCAGAAGAATTTAGTAGTATTTATTGTTTCAATTTACGCGGAAATGCTCTTACATCAGGCGAGCGTCGTAGAATGGAAAAGGGAAATGTTTTTGGTGAAGGAACTCGTACTCCAGTTGCAATTACTTTGTTAGTAAGAAATCCCGAATATAAAGGTGAGTGTAAATTGTTTTATCATGACATTGGCGATTACTTAGACCGAAATGAAAAACTAGAAATTATTAGTAATTTCAAAAGTATTAACGGTGTTTCATGGCAAAAAATTATTCCTAATTCTAGCTATGATTGGATTAACCAACGTAATGCCGAATTTGAAAATTTTGTCGCTATTGGCAATAAAGAAGGCGATAGCAGTTCAGAAAAAACTATTTTTGATATTTATTCAAATGGTGTTTTAACAAATCGTGATGCTTGGGTTCATAACTTTTCTAAAGAAAATCTAAATACAACTGTAAATCGTATGATTGATTTTTATAACTCACAGGTAACGGCTTATCACGAGTTACCAAGTTATAACCGCCCAGATGTTGAAAATTTTATTGACACCAATTCCCAAAAATTTAGTTGGTCAAGGTCAACAAAAAATAATTTATTGAGAAATAAAAAAGGGACATTTCGAGCAGAGCATATTGTTCGTAACGTCTACAGACCTTATTGTCTGCAATGGTTATATTTTGATAGAGAATTTAACGAAAGACTTTTGCAAATGCCTAAAATCTTTCCAATCGATACAATTGAAAATTTAGTTATTTATACGAGTGGTATTGGTGGGGCTGGCGGTAAAGAACCATCTGCTTTAATGGTTGATACGTTACCTGATTTGAATATGCAACATTCAGGCGGTCAAGGTTTCCCACTTTATACCTACGAAAAAATAGAGATTGAAGAAAGCGGGTTGTTTGATACGCCAGCCGAGAGCGGTTATCGAAAAAAGGAAAATATCACCGATGCGATGTTGAGTGAATTTAGAACCCAGTACGCCGACGTAAAAATCAGCAAAGAAGACATTTTTTATTACGTTTATGGCGTGTTGCATTCGCCCGAATATAAAACGCGCTTTGCCTCTGATTTGAAAAAGATGTTGCCGCGCATTCCGTATGCGAAGGATTTTTGGGCGTTTAGCAAAGCGGGGCGTAATTTAGCAACATTGCATTTAGGTTATGAAACGATTGAGCCATATCCATTGACGGAAGAAATCAGTGGTTCAGTGAATTTCACAGTTGAGAAAATGAAATTCCCAAGCAAAGCCGATAAGAGCAAGATTATTTATAACGGCACCGTTACGTTGTCTGGTGTTCCGCTTGAAGCTTACGAGTACGTTGTGAATGGGAAATCGGCGATTGAATGGATTATGGAGCGTTACGCGGTAACGGTTGATAAAGACAGCGGCATCAAAAATAATCCGAATGATTGGAGTGATGAACCCCGTTATATTTTGGATTTGGTGAAACGGATTGTGGCGGTTAGCGTGGGAAGTGTTGAGATTGTTAAGGGGTTGCCGAAGTTGGAGGAGTTTAAGTGAAAGTAGCTAAATTAGTATTAAAGAATTTTCGGCGCTTTGAGGATTCTATTGTTGACTTTCAAGATGACAAAAATACGACAGTTTTTATTGGGAATAATGGAGCGGGAAAAACAGCTATTTTAGATGCATTAGTATTAAATTTAAGCTGGTTAATCGCACGAATAGGTCGTGAAAAAGGAAAAGGAAAAAATATTGATGATTCAGATATTTTGAACGGAACATCTTCTTCGATAGTCGATTTATGCTTGAATTATAATGAGTCTACTTTTCATCTATGTGTAACCAGCACTAGAAAAGGACACTCAAGACAAAAAATA
Organism: Pseudomonadota bacterium; assembly: GCA_039805765.1. Lineage (GTDB taxonomy): Bacteria > Pseudomonadota > Gammaproteobacteria > Methylococcales > Methylomonadaceae > UBA10906. The sequence goes on along the minus strand of JBDLTP010000023.1, from coordinate 14,629 downwards.
GAAAATCAATCAACAGAGGTATCTAAATTAGCTGAAATTTTTAGGCAAAAATTAACTGAGGATAGCGCAAACGCTTCATTGCCATTAATTGTATACTATCCAGTTAATCGTGTTGTGGTAGATGTTCCGCTAAAAATAAGAACCAGACATAATTTTGAACAAATCGATGGTTACGATAATGCACTACAACAAGGAGCAGATTTTCGTCGTTTTTTTGAATGGTTTCGTTATCGTGAAGATATAGAAAATGAATTGATAACTGATCAATATGAGCAGATTTTTATAGAAATTACTGAAAATAAGTTAATACCTGATTGGGATGAAATCAAACGAACAGCCTCAATTACAAAAGATAGACAACTTAATGCTGTTCGAAATGCAATCAAATTGTTAATTACAGAATTTGATAATTTGCGTGTAGAACGAAAACCACGCTTGAGAATGGTTGTTAATAAAAATGGACATAAATTAGATGTAGGACAACTCTCACAAGGTGAAAAATCATTAATGTCTTTAGTAGGTGATATTGCTCGACGCTTGGCTATGATGAATCCAGCATTAGACAATCCATTAGATGGCGAAGGAATTGTGTTGATTGATGAAGTCGATATGCACCTTCATCCGACTTGGCAACGTTCTGTTATTGCAAACCTCAATAAAACTTTTCCTAACTGTCAATTTATTTTAACTACACATTCTCCAATTGTAATAAGTGAAATGCCTAATCTACTAGTATATGCATTAGATGATGGTGTAATTTCTAAATCAAATAATCTTTACGGAATGGATGTAAATGATGTTCTACTATCAGAAATGCATACTGTGATTCGTAATGAAGAAATACAAAGTGATTTGGATTTTGTGCTTAATTCATTACAAGAAGGTGAGATAGAAAACGCAAAATTACGTTGTATTGAATTAGGGAAAAAAATTGCAATTGATAATTCAGAACTCAATAGAATGCAGTTATTGATTAAACGTTTGGAGTTTCAACTTGCGAAAAATAACTAAAGGTAGTGAACCAATTGAATTAATAAGTTGGAAGCGAAAAAATCCACATAGTCGTTATGAGTATTTATCACATATTGAGCGGGCAGCTATAAATAAATCAACTCGAAAAGAACAGTTTGGGTTGTGCGCATATTGTTGTAAAAAAATTGATCAAAATAATAGTATAAATGAACATGTTGAAGCCCAGAAATTAGCCCCAAATCGAACTCTTGATTTTAGTAATATTGTAGCATCTTGTAAGACTTTAAATCAGTGTGACGCAGCACATGGATCTCAATATTTACCATTAACGCCTTTAATGGATGACTGCGAGAAGGAATTTAAATTTAATTTTTCTGGTGAAGTTAAAGGATTAACTAATAGAGCTAAAGAAACTATTAATGTTCTAAATTTGAATAATAGACTTTTGATCGAAAAACGTAAAAAACAAATAAGAGTATTAATTATTCCGCCTGATAGTATTGAAAGTGTGCTCTTATGGGATAATGAAACGATTGATATTTTCGTTAGTGAATATCTTCAAAAAACAGATGATGATCATCTTTTAGATGCTTATACCCCCGTGCTGGTAAATATTTTAAAACAAAGAATGATGTTACAGAAATGATTTGTATTGAGTATATCTAGCTGGGGATTGACAGAAATGGAAGCGTAATCAGTAAATGATGCCAATATAAATAATTTAAGTTTAATGAAATGAGTTAAAATTGGGATAAAAAAATGAAAATTAGCCCATCAAAAGACTATAAGAAAACAATAAAATCTCTAAATTTAGTCGTTCGAGATTGTATGGTTACATCAAATATTTGTGCTGGTATTAAATCAGAAACGTCAAAGCATTATTACGCTTCCCTGCTATTCACTCAGATATGTAATCGGAGTGTCAGTATGATGATATTAGCCCCCCATAGTTCTTGGGCAAAAAAGAAAACTGGTTCTTTACCATGTGAACAATGGGATTTTTCAACAATGGCAGGAATTGTAAGATCTATTTTAGAAACAAGAATAGCGTTTTTTTATTTATGTACTGAACAATGTTCACTTGAAGAGTGGGAATGTCGATGGAATTTCTTTAACCTTCACGATTGCGAAAGTAGAATGCATTTGTTTAAAAATATACCAGACAATGACCGAGATTTGAAAGGTTTTGCGGAACAAGCTAAAGAATTGAGAGATAGGATTTCAACTAATGAATTCTTTAAAAATTTAGATATAAAAAGTGACAAACGAAATAGTTTGCTAAATGGAAAAACTGCATACATTTATCCAATGGAAGAAATTGCAGAACGTTTCGGTGTTCATTTACAAGAATTTCGATTGCTGTATAAATTATTTTCGAGTCATGCCCACTGTCTCCCAATGTCCTTTTATCGTATGAAAGAACAAAATAGTGGGCGTGGTGTTCATAGCGAATATGAAGAGGGATATACGTTATTGTGTCTCTCTTTTGCTGAAAAAATACTTGCCTCCGCACGAGACGAAATGAAAACAATCTTTGGAATCAAATAAATTGCAATATGTTTTCGCGCCATCAACAATTAATGAGGGCTTAAGACGCTAATGACTTCACTGTATGGAGATTCATTGTTAAGGTACATCATTTGCGTTAAGTTAATGGCAGTCGAATAAGATAATTGATTGGCTGTTAGCAAGGTAGATTTTGTTTAGTGGCTCTATAAATTATTGGTGGTAAGTTTGTCTATATCAGAGCTAGTGAGATCGGAAATATTGGTTTTTGCACTGAAAGTTGCTGTTGCCATAGTCGCAGTTCAATTTAGGTAACGTATTACGCTAAAAACGAATCAACAATCAACCACCAAACTAATCCCACCATCTTATCCAAACGTTAAGCACCGTTTAAAGCATTCAAGTCCAGCCAGCAATAGCAGAGCAGCTGGGCGAGGGCAGATCAAGCATGTTGAGCTAATTACGCATAAAATTTCAACTAATTGAATTTACTTGGAAATTGGGTCTGCAGCTTTAAAAAAATAGTGCTGCGGAATTTTTATATAGAGTACTTTTCTACTTTCGGTGGAGATTTTGCACCTATAGTGCTGAGAAATTGTGGGGATTGCTTTGCTTTTTTAGTGTAGTAAATCAATTTTGTAATACTCCGGCTCAGTACTTTATTTTCCCTAAGTTACTGAAAATATTATAATAATAAAGTAAATTGCATTTGCTTTTTAGTAAATGCGTAGCAAATTTGAGCAGCATGGTCAAATTTGCGATGTCACTTTGAACGATGAAAGTGGATGTGTCACTTTGAACGATGAAAGCTAATTTATATCTCGCTTATCTCATTTTTATGATAATGTTGCGATTTTTAACAATTTTATATCGATTTTAATCTAAAATATAGCAATACTGACATGAATATAAATGAGCTTTTAAATCATTTAGTAATCTCTGAAATATATGAAAATCAGATACTTATGGATAATAATATAAGAAACTATATTAATAACGAGGTGTTTGATTCTGTTTTTTATACGATAGTAGAGTTTTTAAATCCACTTTCTGTTGTACGAAGAAAATATATTGATGGATACGGAGATCAACCAGCTGGTTGTAATCGTAAGAATCTCGTTCTTTTTGCACCATTAGAAGAAAATACATATAACGCAATAAATAAAAAATGGATTGCGAGAATGCCATTGCAGCAAAACAATGGTAACGTAATAATTTACTTTCCACGTGAAATTGTCGTTGCTAATGACAATATATTGAGATTTGAAGATAGACCAGAAAAAACAAAGCGCTTTCGCTACGCCATACCAAAAGATATTAACAAGTTTATAGAAAATCCAAGCGCTTATATTTCATTAGCAGCAGTGCAGGGGAGATTAAATAATTAAGAACAAGTTCTGCAATGGTATATTTTAGTTAAATGCTAAATACTTCGATTCGTTTTGTTGGCTCGCCACGTTCATGAATCTCAAGTTGTTTTTCAATAAACTTCTTTTTCGCCTCTAATTCCATTGCCTCTATCTTTTCGGCAAGTTCAGGCTGAACGGCTATTAGATTATCACGCCAATCTGAAAGAGATTGTCCTCCGATGCTTTTGTTTGCGTTGTAGTCCATTATCAGTTTTGAATGCCGTTCATTCGCTTCACGTCTTCTGCGCATACATTGCCACATATAACGATATTTTTTCTGTTCAGCATTTAGTTCAGCTTTAGGCTTTGTTTTGGATTTAGGTTCGAATTTTGACTTAGGTTCCTTAAGTTTAGGCTCGGATTTGGATTTGGAGTTTTCTATTTTGTCTTTGCAAGGGAATTTTCCGCGTGCAGCATTATCTATAATATTAAGTGCATTTCTCAGTGTACGACTGGTTATGTTTTCTATTATTTGAACAGTGTCAATTAGGTGAGATGGCACAGTTTCAATGTTTATATCGAAATTAGCATATTTTTCACTTACCCTTGCCTTAACGCCAAGTTTCCATAATGGTGATTTTGGTTCACGCGCTCGCATGAGTAATAAGCGTAGAGTGGTAGTTAGCGTTTCAATATGAATTCGTTCACCATGTAAACTATATTCGGCAGGTAATAATTGAAGATATTCATCCTCAATCTGTTCGTTTACCGCACGTAATATATCAGCTCGGCTGCTATTTAAAGGAACTGCTAGGAGCAAGTACGCTGGGTTTCCTTCATAATAATTATGAGAACCATCCAAATAACTATCTAGTGCTTTCTTGCAAGCCTCTCTGTTAGTGACATGTCCTTGCGCTACATACGCCAAAGTCGTTGCTTGTAATTTTGAGCGGGTATGCCCAAATAATCTTGCTTTTCCTACCCACCCAGTCCACCAAGATCTAAACGGATATTTGTAAACATCACCAAACGCATCATACGTTTTTCTGACTTGATCAAAATCATCTGGTAAATCTTTTATTTCTTGCTCGGTAAGACCTCCTTTAGATGTTCGTTCTTTATGAGCCTGAAAATATATGGTACTTAGCCGTAAATACTCGTACCAGAGCCTATAGGGCTGGCTTTTTTCATAGTGAAAAGACCCTTTTAAGAACTCAAAACCCTCAATTTCCCACATTTCTGCCATATTTATACCGTATTTTGATTTTAAATAGTGTTTAAGTTGAAAATATTCTTTCATATTTTAACATTCATATATTCAGCTAGATAGAAAATATTATTATTTTTCATTGGAAATATATATACACAAATAAAAATAATACCGTTATCTGTTGTTTGTTTAAAATTGGCCAAATCCGTATAATTTTTCACGTGGTCAGCAGTAACAACGCTAACCACAAGCTCTTTAACAACCTAGCATGCAGTTATCACAGCACGTATTTTCAGCTTAATTGTTGCTCGTGTTGTAAAAGAGTTTTATCCATTTCTGTCGCGTTCTTGTGGCAGTTTTATTCTTATTATTTAGGAGAACATTTATGAGCAGTAAAAAAGCAAACCACAGCGTAGAAATCAATGCAACACTTTCTAAATTAGATGCACTCGCTGCAAAACGCGAATCATGGGAAGTTAACTACGATGCGTCTAATCAAGATCTTTATGGCTTATTAGCGGAATGTATTGAGACTTACGATTCAATCAAAGCGAAACCTTCAGAAAGAGCAGTTTTAGCTTCGATTAAAGCGGTTCTTGTAGCTAAAGGTCTGAAAATTCAGTCACACACAACGGTTTTATGTCTAATCGTTCGTTACGTGTTTGGAATTAAAACGAGTAAACGTATTGATTCTTATCACCGTGCACTAACCATTGCTCTTAAATCCAATGTGACAAAAAACACGTTTGCACAATGGGTATCGGATTTTGGTGGCATTGAGGAAGTGGTTTTAGAAAAAGGTGTTGATCCTGAAGCAGAGGAAAAACAGGAAGCTTTGGACGAAGAAAAGGAGGAAGTGAAGGAGAAGTTATCGGACATGCTTAATGATCCAGCTCCATTCATTTTTCCAAAGTCTGAATTTGAGGATGACACAGATACTGGAGAATTCACGCTTTTAATTGGAAAAACGGTACGTGGTGGCGCAGTAAAAGTACTCAGCGTTGTACCAAATTCGACTAAAGATATGATTGATAAAGCAATTTCAAAAATTGCTAAAGCTCAGTTGAAGCAACAAGAACAAGAGTATAAAGCAGCGTTTCGTAAAAAAGCTGATGAAGCTAAAAACGACGCTGTTAATGAAGCATTGGCAAATGACGCACCAGATTCACTTGCTGCTTAATTAGTCTCTTTAACTACAGCGGAAGCTAAGGTTAGCTTCCGCTCCACCTTAACTTAATGAGGGTAAAAATTATGAGTTTTGTTAAAAAATACGCACCAAAAACATTGAATGACGTGGTGCTTGAACAATCGGTCAAATCAAAATTAGATAGCTATGTGCGAGGTGGTAATCAAACACCACTTATATTACATGGCACTAATGGATTGGGAAAAACATCTATTGCTGAATTATTACCGTCAGCAATGGAAGGCGGCATAGTAATACATCCGCTTAATGGTCCTACAGATACATTTGATACTGTAAAGGATGTGATCAGTTTTTTTGGAAATAAATATGCTTTCAGCTTATCTACATTTAGTGGAGGTAATCGTGATTATTTTGTACTAAATGAAGTATATTTTACAGAGCGTGTAGCGCTCAAATTTCGTGATTATATAGAGGAATATGAAGAGGTTGTACAGTTTATTTTTACGACTAACTCCTATATGAAAATAGATAAGGGAATACGTGACCGCTGCGATGATATTGAATTAAAGCCTTCTGATCCAAAAGACTGGTTACCGCGTGTTCAACAAATTCTGCAAGCTGAAAATGTAACGATTTCCAACTCGACAGTTATGAATGTTATTACTGCCCAGTTAGCAATTGATTCCAGTAATCGCCAATTATTGAATAAAATTGAAGCACTAGTTTGGCAATATAAAACTAAATCGAAAGTAAATTCGATTACGGGCATATCTCCATTTTCGCCAGTTGCACCGATTACTGTTGCTGCACCAAAATTACGTCCCATTAACACAATTAGTACAGCAGCTCCTGTGGTGCCTTTTACACAGTCCAGCTCTAAAAAGTAAAAAGTTGGTTTGATGTAACGCAGATGAATCTCAAGTGTCCTGCTCGAAGGGCGCTTGAGATAATGCAGGCATCTAAGTATCGGACAGCGCAAACTCGGCGGATTAAATTGAACCATACACTTTGCTATAAGTAGCGGAAACCTTACTCGAAGAGTTTAAACTCATTTTTACATTTTGATTAGGATTAATACTATGAACAATATCGCTAACGATCTTTTTGATTTTATTTGGGATCCGATTTCTGAAAAACTGTTGATTTGCAAAGACGATCCAACTATAGATTTGCAGCTCTTGATGACCAATTATCAAGTTAAATCTATGACGGAAATAATTTGTAATATGAGTAAGTCTCCTATGGGACTATATGAGGTGATTCATTATAATATCTGTGTTGCCTACATGAATAGTAAAAAGAAACCTTTTGAAGCATACCGAATTTTTAAAGTTGACTATGTCAATAATTTTATAGCTCTTGAAGACTATTTTGTTGGCATTCTTCAGTTCACCCAAGCTGATTTTGAAAATCTAATTTTATGTAATCGTTTATTGGAAGAGCTTTGTGAATCACAAGACGACATCAGCGACTATTTTAATTACTTAAATATTGGACTTAACATTCCTCAAGCGGAGAAAGATTTAGACGCTTTTTTACAGCCATTGGAATACACAATTTTGCAAAATATAAATCACCACTTAATTAATAAATGGTAATATAATCAATTACTTATATTCATTTCACAATCAATCTAAAGTGCTTATCAGATTAAGCACTTTAGATTTGCCATCTAAAAATTAATTCCTAATTCTATATTTAAATCAATTCATTATAAAAATAATCAAATAAGTTTTTGTTGTAATATCACGCTGTTTGGTTGAGTTTATATGCCAGCCTTGTAATTTCTGTATTTTACCCATCCGTGCAAAGTGACACATCCAGTTTGTTTGAGCAAAGTGGGTCATCGAGTTTGATCGTGCAAAATGACACATAGAGTTTGATCGTTCAAAGTGACACATCCAGTTTGTTTGAGCAAAGTGGATCATCGAGTTTGTTTGAGCAAAGTGACACATCGAGTTTGATCGAACAAAGTGACACATCCAGTTTGTTCGTGCAAAGTGACACATCCAGTTTGAATTTTTAAAGTGACATGGTCACTTTGACAGAACAGGGTCGCACTTGGATTACACCGGATGAACAATTGTCGTTTTAAACGACAAAACTTGATGCTAAGTAGTACTGCGTGACTTTATTAGGATTACGTTGGTAATTTTTATAATAAAATCAATTTGTTATGGATTTTCTGTATTTAAATACGGCAAGCCAATCAAGCAAGCTCAACAGCGTTTTGCAACATCAAGTCGGACGCATCGACATATTCCATTGTAGACGAAAGTTGACGATGGCCGAGCGCACGCATTAAAACTCTTACACTTACACCACGCGCAGAGATCGTTGTCGCAAAAGAGCGGCGACCACTATGGCTACTGCACCCATCAATTCCCGCTTTCAAGTAAATTGCTTTAAAGTGGTTCGCCATTGTATTTGAGGTAAATCCGCGTTTGGGGCACTTTTGGGTATAAAACAGCGCATGGTCTCTGCTGGTAATGGTTAGCGTTTTTAAATACTCAGCAATTTCAGTTTGCAAGCGTGAATTGATAAAAACAGTGCGAGCGTGTTTGCCTTTCGTTTTATCAGGTGTTAAGTAAATCTGACTGCGAACTTTTCCGGTTGCATCGAGTACATCAGCAATGGTGAGTGCAGAAGTCTCTCCAACGCGCATTCCCGCCCAATGTGTCATAAGCAAGGCACAGCGATTTCGTGCTGCGTGTTTTTGCGTTGCAATGTAATCCAAAACAACTTGAAGTTCATCACTGCTTAATGTTCTAGCTTTTGGCATCTTTTTTCTCCAAATCAAGTAAAAAACGTTGTTGTATTGTAAATTCATTTGTTTGGGAAATACGACCGGAAATGGTGGCAGATGGGTGATTTTACTTTCTTATTGCATTTCATAGTGTTAGCGCAGAACCAAGAGATTTAAGTATTTCTCTTGGTTTTCTTGTACGTCATTTTGAGGGGATTTTTAGCTGATTTTTGAGTTTTGCGTGTGTATGTATGTATTACGACCAGATTCGCTGCTTGCGTCAATACCCGATTTTTTATACATCCAAAAGAAATGTTGCGTAAGTGTATTTTGAGTGAACCCGCGTAAAAAATTCTTTTGGGTATAGAAAAATGGCGCAGTTGGATTAATTTCGTTAAACGTGGCAACGTAGCGTTGCAATTCAGCTTTGAGTCCTTTGCAAACTGTCACGTTGTGTTCACGTCCGTTTTTGGTTTGCTCTGGTCGTAAATGGATTACATCTCGCACTTGCCCAAATTCATCAAGTACATCGCCAACAAGTAATGCAGCAGTTTCTTTTACGGAAAGCCCGCCTAGTACCGTAATGAGAAAAAGTGCACGATTGCGCTCTGCGTGTATCATTTTTGAAATGAAGTTAAGTACCTGTGCGAGATCGTCGCAGGTTAATATTTTTGCTGATTTGACGTGTTTCATAGTGCTCCGTAAATAAATTGTTTTCTATTTATTTATCAAACAAAGCAGCTGAAACGGATAGCTGATGGATTCCTGTCAGCAGTTCAGGCTAGGATTTACACTTATTATATATAGGCGAGAATTTCGTACTAAAGCAAATGAATAAGGACGTATAAAGCTAACGCCTTCTGAGCTTTGTGCTATATTATAATTATTGTTATAACATTGGATTAGCAGGGCTAAAAATGCACAAACTCAAATTAACTCAAATCGGTAACTCAGTTGGCTTGATACTGCCAAAAGAAGTGTTAGCTAAATTACATTTGGAAAAAGGCGACTTAGTTTACCTAACCGATTCAGCTGGTACATTGACTATTACGCCAAACGATCCTACGTTTGAAGAGCAACTTGATATTGGTCGTGAGTTTATGCGTGAATACCGAGATACGTTTAATGCGTTGGCAAAATGACTATGCAGCAATGGCGTTGGATTGATAAACAGCTCCTTGTTATTTTGCATGATGAAAGCCTTGTGTTACATGGTGGAGCATCCGGTGTGCGTGATGAAGGACTGCTTGATTCTGCACTGAACCGAGCTAAGAACCTCGCGCTGTATGGACAGCCTGATTACGCCGATTTAGCGGCTGCTTATGTGTTTGGCTTATCAAGTAATCATGCGTTTGTGGATGGGAATAAGCGTGTTGCCTTTTTAGCATTGGGTTTATTTCTGGGCTTGAACGGTTATAAATTAACTGCGTCGCAGGTCGATGCAACACTAACTATGATGAGCGTTGCAAAGGGAGAAATACAAGAATCGGAATTTGCGGAATGGATAAGAGCGCATACAATTCAACGCCATTAAATCTAAACCCGCCAACATTTACATTAGCGAATGAAGTTCTGTCTGGTTAAAAAAGAAGTTCGGGCTAGGATTGACGCTTATTATATATAGGCGAGATTCTGTGTTATTGCAGCAAGTCAGAAGACCATTTGATATTTTTAATTGGAGTTCATCTGTTTCCATTTCCCTGCTGCGCAATCAAAATTTCGAGTGCAACAAATGAAGAGCATTATGGCAACAAGCAGACGCTGGGTTTGAATTTCAAATTCCGAGTACAACAAATGAAAAGCAATATGGCAACAAGCAGACGCTGTGTTTGAATTTCAAATTTCGAGTGCAACAAATGAAGAGCAATATGGAGAAAATCTTTTGCTTTTGCTTTTATCCATAAGAGAAAAAAGAAAAACTATGCGAGCGCAAGCGAAGCATGAGTGAACGTAGTTCACTCTTCTTTTAAGTAAAATGTTTAAAATCAAAATCTCTTTATACTTATGAGCGAACTAAAGTTCGCTTGTTCTTCGCTGTCGCTCATCACATTTTTTTCTTTCTTTTCAATCCATTTGGCTAAGTCTCAAGTGATATGATCTAAGCCCATATTGCTTTGCAGTGCCAATCTATATGATAGGAGCGAACTTACAGTTCACTCGTTCTTCGCTGTCGCTCATCACCTTTTTTTTAAAAGCAATTAACATTTCATTTTTGAATCAATTGTAACTTATTAATTTATGTAGATTTTGATGCCACAACTTCCCCGTCCGCAAAGGAGAAGTAAAAAATGGTATAAGATTTTATGTGAGTTTCTCAACCACCAACTTTTACAGCATTACTGTGGCGGTTGTCCTGTACCACTAGCTGCGTTCTTCCATCAAAAGCCAATGCTTTCAATAACAACGGTATAGTTATTCATACAAAGTTGGTCATAGGAATAACTATCTGAGGGTGCATCTCTTTTCCTTGCAGAGCCTCATTCATTAGCCTATTGATAATTCTTGTAAAACAGCGAAACCAGTTTGGGTGTAATAGGCGTATCTGATCGTCGTCCTGTTAAGGATAGTCGCTGAGTGCTGCGCTGTTGTACGCATAGGTGTTCTTTTCCATCCGCTGTGTAAAGTTTTACCGCTTGTAATAGTTCCGCAAGCTCGGTTAATCAACAGTGTATTTTCGTCTCCTTTTGGCGGACGTAACCTTCGTAGTTGAAGCACACAATCTTATGTGTGCTGTTTCTTTATTTTATTTATCCAAATGAAAGAAAAATCAAATGTTATTGGTTCATGCTTTTATTTAGCCAAAACAAATAAAAATAGAATGATTTTGATTGAGATTGAGCCATTTCCGGTTGTCCAATCAACGTCTCTGAAACTAAAGTTATGTCACATTAACTTAGATCGGAGTACACAACATGGCAACGTCACTATTAAATACGCTCAAGCTTGTCGCAGCAACGCGCGACAACAAAGTATCACCTGAAATGCAGCGCAGACAGAAATTAATTAAAAAAATTGATGAGCAGATATTGTTAGCCCATGCAGCAGTAAATGGTGAAACGTATAGCCCAACTAAGTTTAAAAACGTAGTAAACGCAGAGGGCATAACGGAATATAAACAAATGCCAAAACGCATTCGTGCTTGGTGGTGGGAAACTGGAGGTAAGTTGAATTTATCAATTCGATATGGCGCACGCGTAATTGAATTGGCTAAAGGCAAGAATAGTATTGAACTTGATAATTTGGCTGCAGTGCTGCCCACATTGGATTTAATCAAAAAAGCAGTTGAAGCTGGCGAATTGGATGAGGCAGTAAAAAGAGTAAGCAGGGCAGTTGAATTGAAATTAGATTGATCTATATTGAAATAAGCAGAGCTAACGTTTTAAGGCGTTAGCTCTTTTTTTATCTGAGTTAACTCAATATTCACGCGGGATCATAATTACCCACATGTCGCTGTTGTAGCAGGCGTAGAGTTTAATTTCGTCCAATTCAAAATCGGTGTATTCGATAAATTGTTGTGCCAGTATGTTGTCATTCCCATCATCTAATTTAAGTATTGCATGACTTGAAGTAGCAGTGCGTGTTACTTGCAGCGTTGCAACGATAAACGTTTCTTTTTCATTAAATTCTGGCAGGTAGCTCGCAATGGTCGTCATCAACCAATAAGCCTCGCCATTATCTGCAACAAATTTAGCCCCATCAGTCATTAAGACATTTGGCATGATGCGATAGTAATTTTCAGTACCACTAAATTGTGAAAGTTGTTGTACCCATTGTGCTGTCATTTTTTGTACTCCAATTAAAGTTAATGTGAAATAACTTTAGTTTCAGACCGAGAAAATGGACAACCGGAAATGGCGTGACTTGGACTAAATACAAAGAAAAGGAGACCATTATGAGAATAAATGAAATTACCAACTCAACTGAAAAATTGGAATTGCTGAGAATGATAGACGCTGCAATTTGGCAAGCGTTTGACGCAGAAAGTTTGTATGGGGAATATGACGATAATGAAGCAGAGCAGGGCGTTGCTGCTACACCAACAGCTAATCAAGCAATTGCACCAAAACCAGCAGGCATTAGAACAACCCAACAGCCAGCACAAAAGCCAGTTAAAAAGCTAACTCCAAAGCAGTTATCTGATATAAAAACACTCGATCACAAGCAACTTTTGAATTACATCAAAACGAATTTAAAAGCACCAACTACTACAGCTCCTAAGCCAGTAACACCGGTTCGCCCAAATAGTAATCCAGCTCCAGCCAATAACAGCCAAGTGCCAAACCCTTCTTTTGACACTGTTAATGCGAAAAACGATGATGCTAAAAATAAAGATGGCGAGTCAGACAGACAGGCATAGCTAACGTAAATACTTGATCGAAATGGGTCTACAGCTCAGAAAAATTGGCTGCGCAATTTTTTAATATGGAGTACTTGAACTTTTGGGCTGGTGAAATTGCACCTATACACCATAAAAAGCTGGGTTGCTTGCGTTGCTGCGTATAGCAAAAATCGATAATTACTGCATCCCCAGCTCTTGCTCCATTTCCGATCGTGCAGCAAACGACGTGTTTGACGTATTAAACGACGTTACATCAAAGCAGCCAAATTCCATTAAGCTTATGATTGGTGACCAACGATAGCAATTTTTAATTATCGATAAATCAATGTGTTAGATGTAAAAGTTTGTCAGTTAAAAAGTCGCGCGTATATATAATAAAGAACTATTGCTTGTTCAAAAAGTCACAGGTATATAGTAATAATATTAATCACTTAGATAAAAAACTCACACACATATAGTAAAAATAATTCCTGTTATTGCTTTGAATTAGAAAATTGCAAGCGTAAGTGAAGAACAATGAGCGTAAGCGAGTTGTGATGAACTTAGCTTGTAGCATGCAGCGTAGCTGCTGCTTATTACTTAGTTTCTATTGCAATTCAATAAGCCAAGTCAGTTCCTTTCAATCAATATGCCCAGTCAGTTTCGTTTTGCAATTGCGTCATTTAAGTCAGTTGTTCAGTCAGAAATTTTTATCTAAAGCAATATGGATTAAGTGCAAAGCAGAGCAGAGCAGTTAGTATTGCAGATAGCCAAAGTCAAAACTTAGGATATATTGCACATCGGGTTTAACGCGCAACACCTAATCTCTATCTGTCAAGCAGGTACTATCTGAATTAAAAATATGGATTTGATGTTAGCGACGTGCTTAGTGTTTGATATAATGATATTTTTTTACAAAAACTCATAATATTCAAAATGACCAAGTCTGAACTAATCAATTCAATTGCAAGCAAGTATACTCAGTTATCACACGAAGATGTTGAAGCAACTGTAAACGTTATGTTAAAAAATATGACTGATGAATTAGCAAATGGTGGGGGAGTTGAAATTAGAGGCTTTGGTTCATTTTCGCTGCGTTATAGAGCACCTAAAATTGCTCGAAATCCAAAAACAGGTGTAGCAGTCGCAGTTGAGCAAAAGTACGTAATACATTTTAAGCCGGGTACTGATTTACGTAAACGCGTTGATGACTCGTCAAAACAATATCCGATTCAAAAACTTTAATACTTATTGACCTATTATAGTGCGCTTTTGGCTGATTATAAAAAATATTATAGTAGACTGCGATAAGTAACTTTTTTAACCTCACGACAATCACAAAATGAAAAAAAATAAATTAAAAAATCACGAGTTAGATAGA
>JBDLTP010000022.1:0-27103 GCA_039805765.1 Pseudomonadota bacterium | reverse complement strand
TTACTTCAATGTGCTTTTCATAACTGATCATTTGATAACTTGCCCTGAGAAATAGTTAGGTTTCCATTATCTCATTTCAACTCATTAAATCGGGATATTATTTTTGACTGTATCCTTAGTTCGTTCGGGTGAATTTCATTTTCCTTCCACTATTTGGCAGTCTAATGTAGTTAATCAATCAAAAACGGTGGATGTCATTATTCCCGTTTACAGCGGATTTGAAGAAACGAAAGCGTGTCTTGAAAGTGTTTATGCAACGCTCACCCTAAATCATGTGACCATGCGCCTATTGATTGTGAACGATGCTTCTCCTAATGTGATGCTTTGTGAGTATTTAAAACAAGAATCGTATTTAGGAAAAATTACCCTGATTGAGCGGGCATTTAATTTGGGTTTTGTGGGCGCAATCAATACGGGACTTGCGCACAGCAAAAGTGAACATGATGTGGTATTACTCAACGCCGATACAATCGTTGTCAGTAATTGGCTTGATCGTCTAAAGACCCTGAGTCAACGTGAGCCAAACATTGGAACTGTGACGCCCATAAGTAATAACGCTGAGCTACTAAGCTATCCAAATTCGATGATGCCAAACCCGATGCCAGATTTAAAAGAGACAAAATTACTTGATCAGCTTTTTTCGCAATTAGGCTTAGGCGAAGCGCAAGTGATTCCAAGCGGTGTCGGTTTTTGTTTTTATATTCGTCGCGCTTTATTGCAAGAGCAACCGTTTTTGAATGAAAAATTGATTCAACGTGGCTACGGTGAAGAAACCGAGTTTTGTTTAAAAGCCGCAGCGAAAGGCTGGAAAAATGTTGTTGCTACCAATGTGTTTGTCGCACATAAAGGTGGCGTGTCTTTTGGTGAAGAAAAACAAGCGTTAGCGCGTTATCACGTTGCGCAAATTCATGCACGGTTTCCCCGTCATGGCGCGGAATATGATCGTTTTCTGCATCAACAGCCGCTACAGCCATTGTTCCAAAAAGTGAATGAATGCAGGATGGCAAAGCGATGAGTGCGATGGGTGGCGCCCTTTTAGCGTTTGTTGAAGGCACATTGATTGGCTGGGCGTCTTGCGGTGAGGTAAACAAAGATTCAGTATGTTTAGTGGAAATTTTAGTCAACGATACGGTAGTTGACATTGCACGTGCCGATCAGGATTTGGGTGAAACTTTTACCCAGTTGACACCTTGTCAGCGGCGCAGTGGTTTTCATGTTTATCTTTTGTTGTTGAATCCAACAGATTGCATTGAGGCGCGACTTGCCAATACAAGACAAAAATTGCAAGGGGCGATGTACTCGACTGACGAAAAGCCCTCATCGTTTTTACTTGGGCAAGTGGAAAATCACGGTGGGTTGAAAATATGGGGTTGGCTTTGGAATCCCGCATTGCCCGAAATGACACAAAAAGTCATTATCAGTTATCAAGGTGAGGAGATCGCGTGTATTGAGGCGAATTTGTATCGTGAAGACTTGGCTGAGCAGGGTATCAACAGCGGGCGTCATGGTTTTGAGTGGACGTTGCCGCTGTGCTTTGCCGATGGGCGTGTCCATGAAATTGAAGTGTTTGATAGTCTTGGTTGCGTTTTAGCAGGATCATCGCTCCATGTGTTCGTTCTCCAGCATGGCTATCAACATTGGGTGAATCAATTAGCCATTAAGCCTAACGAAGCGGTATTGCTCGATAAATTAGCGGAGCGTTATCAGTTCTATGTTGGACATTCGCTGGATTTTTCAATGTATGGAAAGTGGCGCGATGAATTTGGATCGCCCCCTGTGTTGACCTGTGATGACGCGCCGACGATTTATATTGTTATTTATGGGAATGAATCGCTTGATGTCACGCTCAATAGCCTTTACATGCAAGTTCATCAATCCTGGCAAGTTCTCATTTGTGGGCGGTGGTCAGAATTGCTCTATCACACGGATGAGCGTATTCGCTCCATTTTAGTCGAAAATTGGGAAACGGAGTTAGCTGCACTTTTTGAGCGCGATGAATTGGTGACCAACATGGCGGCAGGGGATAGGCTTGCCGTGGCAGCGCTTTCAACGGTTTTAGCGGCGATGAGTCAAGAGAGTGTTAACCTGGTTTACAGTGATTGTGATGTTCCCGATAAGCCATTGGGTGTGATGCCGTGGTTTAAACCTGATTGGGATATTGATTTGTTTTTGAATACCGCCGCGTTACAGGATTTATGTGTGTTTCGAGGTCGTTATCTTATGAGCATGCCTAAAGTGAATTATCCCCAGTACTCTTTGTGGGTGGCGCACGTTATCACTGCGTTAGGTGAAAAGCCTGAAGGCATTGTGCATTTGCCATGGGTGCTTTATCACTGCGCAAACCCCTATAAGCTGGAAAATACCCTCGCGTGCAGTTCATTTTGGTTATCAACCTATGCGAAAACAGCGAAAATTCAAGTCACGCCATTTAACACACCTCATATTTCATGGCCGCTGCCCTCAAAAAAACCACGCGTGAGTATTATTATTCCGACGCGTGACCATTTAAAACTGCTTGAGCGTTGTATTACAACGCTTAAACAAACCGATTATCCCGAAATTGAGTGGATTGTCATTGACAATGATTCACGTGAAACTAAGACGCTCAATTACTTGCAACAATTAACGCATGAAGGCATGACGATTTTGCCTTATGCGGGCAGTTTTAATTTTTCTGCCATGAATAATCGCGCGGTGGCCTTTGCGTCAGGTGATCTGGTGGCGCTGGTGAATAATGACGTGGAATTGCTCGATTCACAGTGGTTGAGTGTGATGGTGAGTGAATTGCTGCGTCCCGATGTAGGAGCGGTTGGCGCGAAATTATTATGGGGCAATGACATGGTGCAACACGCTGGTGTCTTGCTTGGCTTACATAGTCTTGCTGGGCATATTGGTAATGAATGGCACCGCGATGATTTAGGGTATTTTGGACTCAATCAACATACACGGGGTGTAAGTGCGGTGACGGCGGCGTGTTTGGTTTGCCGTCGAGAAGATTATCTTGCGCTTGGCGGTTTTAATGAATTTGAGTTGATGGTCAATTTTAATGATGTTGATTTTTGCCTACGTCTGCAAAAAATACTGGGTAAACGCATCGTTTGGACTCCCCATGCGCAACTTCGCCATTTAGAATCTGCGAGTCGAGGCAAAGAGCAGTTGCCTGCACAACAAGCACGAATCGAACGTGAAAAACGTTATATGCGTACCACTTGGGCAAATAAAATTGCTAATGATCCTTACTACAATCCCAATTTAAACCTTGATAGATACAGCCACACAGGCCTGTCTTTTCCTCCTCGCCATAGTTGCGCATGATTAAAGTCCTTTTTATACATCAAAATTTTCCTGCGCAATTTAATCAACTGGCAGCCCATTTATCGAATCAAGACGGCTATGAAGTGTTTGCCCTCAAACAACCGCCTATGGTGGATTTTGAAAAAGTGGTGGTGATACCTTATCGCTTTTTAAATAATCCTTTAGAGCAAGTCCATCCGCTACTCGATGAAATGGAAGCCAAAGTGCTTCGAGGTGAGGCAGTCGCTGAAGCCGCGCTGCGTTTAAAAAATAAAGGCTGGCATCCTGATGTCATTGTTGGGCATCCGGGATGGGGGGAGTTGCTGTTTATTCGAGATATTTGGCCTGCAGCGAAATTGGTGGTTTATTGTGAATATTATTACCAAGCGCAAGGTCAAGATTTTAATTTTGATCCTGAATTTCAAGATTCACGTTATCGCACCATTGAGCGCATGAAAATGAAAAATACGGTCATGCTCAGTGCGTTGGCGGATGCGGATATGGCCTACAGTCCCACGCAGTGGCAACGCCAAACGTTTCCAGCGCATCTGCGTGAGCGTATCGAAATCATTCATGAGGGCATTGATACCCATTATTTCAAGCCGAATGTGAACGCGATTTTTCATATAGCTAATAAGAATGTCACGCTTCGCGCAGGCGATGAAGTCATTACCTATGCGGCGCGTTCACTTGAGCCGGTGCGTGGGTTTCATCAGTTCATGCGTTCTCTACCTCAAGTGCTCGAAGAAAGACCCAATGCACATGTTGTGATTATGGGAAGTGAAAAAACGTCTTATGGTCTTGCGCCAGAGGATTTTGAGAGCTGGCAAGATAAATTACTTGCAGAAGTGGGGCCTCTTTTAGATACGCAGCGTGTGCATTTTACGGGTTTTTTGCCTAAAGAACATTATCGCACCGTCCTTCAAGTGTCCAAGGTGCACGTATATTTGACCTATCCTTTTTTGCTGAGTTGGTCGATGCTGGATGCCATGGCGTGTGGCGCGCTTGTTGTTGGTTCAGATACAGGTCCTGTCACAGAAGTTATTTCTGATGGCAAAAATGGATTTACTGTGCCTTTTTTCGATACACAAACATTGTCACAAATGATCATGACTCAGATCAAAGCCAAGCCATTTAAAACTAAAGCCATTAAAGCGTCAGCTCGAAGAAGCATGACATCAAAACTTAATCAACAAAAATGCGTGAAAAACTTATTAATGTTGATTATGGCATCTAGGACTGCGGATGAAATGTATAACTATTCAAGTAAAAAATAGGAAATGGTAATGAGCTATAAAATCAGCGGGAATATTGATTTCCTTAAAGATGGATTTATTCATGGATGGGCAGTCACGACACAAGATATTAGTCACTCAAATGACTGTAATTTATGGATAGATGGACAATTTATCAGCATTTTCGAGGCTGTTTTATATAGAGAAGATTTAAAAGCAGAAGCCATCAGATCAGGTATTGCAGGATTTGTTCAGCCGATTCCTTTAATTTTTTGTGATGACAAAATACATAACGTGACATTGAAAATACAAGGCAGTGATACAGTCATTTATGCTAAAGAAATAAAGATTACTAAGCATCGTAATAGTGTTTCTCTCGATGAAAATGTGGTGTTTGATCATGTCAATGCGCCGTATTCAAAACATCAAAAAGTCTTGTTTCTAGCAGGATTTACAAATCAACGTAAGTTGTTAGCTTATCAGAAACATTTTGTGCGGGCGTTTCAGCAAGCCGGTTTTTATGTTGTTTATGTTTTAGCATCGGACACACCTAATACATTGACAGGGGTGTTTGAGAGTGCAGACAGAGTCATTGTGCGTGAAAACATAGGTTACGATTTTGGGTCATGGGCAACCGTATATCAATTATGCCAAGCTGAATTTTTAGGCGCAAAAGAAGTAATTTGGGCAAATGATTCAATGATCGGTCCACTTGGATCCCTTGAAAATTTGCTAGAAAAAATCACAGCCAGTAAAGCTGACTTATGGGCAATTACTGATTCACAGGAAATTACATACCATTTTCAAAGCTATTTTTGGGGAATAAAGAAACCAATTAATCAATTTTTTCCAGTGATAGATGCTTTTTTCTTTTATCGACACGCGTTGCCAAAAAATAAAGCAGAAGCGATTGAGCATTACGAGTTAGAGGCTTTCACATTCTTTAAGGCGCAGGGGTTAAATATCGATATTTTATTTCCTGAATACACATTGATTTTCGTGACAAAAGAGAAATTTATGATTGATTTACAGAAGTATTATGAAAAATGGCAATTTCTTTTCAGGCTACCACTAATGAAAGAGGAACTGCATAAACTTAATTCAAGTACTCTCAATATGGCTACTACGTTAATCAATCATTTTCCGGTGAATTCGTCTCATTTTTATTGGGACGCACTTTTAGATAGCGGATTTCCTTTTATTAAACGTGAATTATTAACTCTAAATCCGACGAACTATCCTTTTCCCGAGAAATTTAGAGCTACTTTTGAAAAATATGATGCGATAAATTTGTTAGATGATCTAGCAATTACAATTAAATTCACCCGAATTATTTAAACATCAATTTTAACTAAACGAAATGACCAATAAAGATATGCAAAAAAAAATGACTCGTCAAAGCAATACAAAAAAGGTAGCGACAGTTCAACCGATTCAAAAAGTCGATAAACCTAGATTGGGTGTTATTGACAATACACTATGGATTTTGGCGAATGAAAATCCTACAGAAAATCAGCAAACATTAAGCATTGATGGATTTGATAAGCCACTATCGATTGAATGGACAGAAAATCGCAATGCTTTTTTAAGTGATATGTTAAGTGGGCATAACTTACTTGAAAATGGTGATTTTCAAGAGGGTGACAAACACTGGACGTTTAATGCTGAGTCATTTACATCAGTTGGAATAAATTTATCAGAAGATTGGTATTTATCCGATGGACATACAGCATATTTGATGGCAGATAACGGTGCGCTCAGGCCTTTTTTGGTTCATCAAAAAATTAAAATTGTTAGCAATACGTTGTATCGTTTTTCAGGTTTTTTTGCAACGCATCGTGCTGGAGGCGAAGTCACTATATGTTGTTATGATGAAAATCATAATTTGATTGATGAAAAACTAATCAATATTGAGTATAAAACACAATCTATAGGTGGTAAAAAACTAGAAAACTACACCTTAGTTGAATCAATTTTTACACCGGTTAATGGCACATTTTTTTTGCAATGTAAAATCACATTAGGTGATCAGGTAGAGTTTAGAGAGCCAAATAGTTATTTATTTCTTACACAATTATTTCTGGGGGTGACTATTGAAAATTCAAATTGCCTGATGAATACCTTTTCTGAATCCGCATATTCGTTAAATAAGTTGGCACTAGAGAGTCCAGCGCGTTATTTTGGAAAAATAAAGTTATCAATTTTGTTTAATCAAAAAAAATTAGCGTTTACATTTAGTGATAGTCCGTATCAATTTGATATTCATTTTTCGGCTCAATCACAGGGAATATCTGCCGCTCAGAATATATTCCATAATCCAAAATTTGGCGTATTTGCCGTTGATCATTGTATTCCCATTGAATCGGAAGGCTTGTTGATTTATGGCTGGTCTTACTTCTTCCCTAATATGATTAAATCAATTCATTTACATAGCGTTGATACTATTTTTGATTTTGGAAAAGCACTTTTTAAAACGTCACGTTTAGATCTTCTTTCAGATCATAATCAAAGAATCTTTCCCGATATTACAGAGTTTGGCGGATTTATTTGTTATGTGCCGATTCATGTGAGCGTGGAGAAAAGCTATTACATTGAATTAACTTTTAATACTGGGCGTAGTGAATGGATAAAATTAGGGGTTTTGGATAATAAACAAAAGGGCCTACCGTTAATTAAAACACTATTAAGTTATGTATCGGCTCCAGATAGGATTCGCCTGAGATTATATGATTTATTTGATCAGCATTTAGGTAAGGCTATAAATGTAATCAATTCAAAAAGATCTGCTCATAACGTTTCAGTTGAAGAACGTCAGTTTGGACACGTTATTGATAAACCAACGGCAACAGTCATTGTCCCTCTTTACGGTAGATACGATTTTATGCGGCATCAACTTGCACATTTTGTCGATGACCCTGATTTTGATTGTGTAGATTTAATTTATGTTGTAGATGATCCTTCGATTACCGTTCCAGCACTTGAAATGGCTACGGCATACTTTGAGTTATTTCAAAAGCCTTTTAGAGTCGTTTGGTACGATCAAAATTTAGGTTTTGCTGGTGCAAATAATATAGGTGTCAGCGTTGCTCGGTCTGCGGTTTTGTTACTGCTTAATTCTGACGTTATACCTCAAAAATCGGGTTGGTTAACTACATTGAGCAACGCATTAGATGATTTGCCTAACGCTGGAATTGTTGCCCCACTTTTATTATTTGCAGATAACTCAGTTCAGCATGCGGGCATGGCGCCCAAAAATGATTCTTTTTTGCCAAAATTTTTATTAAATGTTCATCCAGGAAAAGGAATGCCATGGTTAAAAAACGATACGCCAAGTCGTCATCCTTTAATAACAGCGGCTTGTATAATGGTGCGAAAATCTGATTATGTTGCTTTAAATGGTTTAGATGAGGGATATTTAATTGGTGATTTCGAAGATAGTGATTTTTGTTTGAAGTTGAGAAAAATGGGGTGCAATTTGTGGTTAGTGCCTGAGGCGAAACTTTGGCATTTAGAGCGCCAATCTCAAAATTTAGAAAAAATAGCAGGCTATCGGCATTTGATTACTTTATATAACGGATGGCGATATCACCAAAAAATTCTATCTGGCGAACTTGCTAGTCCTTATTTGAGCGAGGTTTAATTATGCGCGTTGTAATCTTTAGTCATGGACACCCAACTTTTAGCAAAGGTGGTGGGGAGTTAGCCGCTTATCATTTATTTAACGGTATAAACCAAACTAGCGATAATCAAGCTTGGTTTATAGGTAGAGCACCTGATCATTTATTACATCTTGGAACGCCGGTTGCCGCGATTAATGAACGAGAATATTTGATTTCTGGTAATGCTGAGCATTTTCATTTAAATGCCTGCATTGCACTTGGAGATAGTAGCGATTTTTCCGACATGCTAAGAAATATCAATCCTGATGTTATTCACTTTCATCATTATGTTTGGCTTGGTATTGAAATGATTCGTGCCGCTAAACGTACTTGTCCAGACGCAAAAATTATCTTGACGTTGCATGAGTATATTGCAATTTGTAGTAATTCTGGTCAGATGATTAAAACCGACGGGCGCTTATGTTATCAATACAGTCCGCGCGAATGCGCGTTGTGTTTTCCTGATAAAACGCCGGAAGATTTTTTCCTACGTGAGCGTTATATCAAAAGCTATTTTAATTTGGTCGATCAGTTCATTTCGCCAAGTGAGTTTTTGTGTCAGCGTTACATCGACTGGGGCATTGCTGCTGAAAATATACATGTGATTGAAAACGGTTTACCTAAAGGTGAGAAATTTTTACCCGCGGTTTTGAAAGAAAATGAAATCAGGGGCAAGTTTGGGTATTTCGGGCAAATCAACCCATTCAAAGGAGTTGATGTTGTGATAGATGCTTTTGTGAAACTATCTAAAAAACAGCGAAAGCAAGTGACACTTGATATTTATGGTTCTGGCTTGCAATGGCAAGAAATCTCTTACCAAGACAAAATCAATCAGATGTTAGCTGAAAATAAAAACATGATTCGTTATCACGGTTCTTATGAACCGGATGAATTAGGTCGATTGATGGAATCGGTTGATTGGGTTGTCATGGGGTCAATTTGGTGGGAAAACTCACCACTTGTGATTCAAGAGGCTTATAAATTTGGTAAGCCTGTTATTTGTCCTGATATTGGTGGAATGGCAGAAAAGGTGAAAAATGGTGTGAGTGGCATTCACTATCGAGCTCGTGATTCAATTTCATTGACAAATGTCATTGAAACGATAATTGATGGTAAAGTTGATTATGAAAAATTATATGATCAATTGCCAATAATAATGACGAACGAGCTGTGTGCGACTACGCATATTCATATATATCACACTAATATGAAAAGAGGTTAATAAAAATGAATAAATTAATTGATGAAAAATCGAGTTTATTAAATCAAAATATAAAAGGATATGTGGATTATTGTGATTATCAACGTGTTTCAGGTTGGGTAGCTGATTTTTCATGTATTGAAAAACATTTATCAGTAAAAATTTTAATTGATGGTAAGGAAGTGTGTCAATGTGTGGCAAAAAAATATCGTAAAGATTTATTTGATAATCCTGAATTTAAAGGTATTTGCCACGCCTACAACGTAAAAGTAGAAAATTATTTTATGGATGGTAAAACACATCAAATTAAAGTAATTGAATCTGAAACAGGAAATGTATTAGGAAATTCGCCTACTAGTGTCACTTTCCCCATATTAACGGATAAATCAAAAGAACCTCGTTTGGATTTAGCTTTAGTTGGAAAGGACGGTTGGTTATTTTTATGTAATGACTCTAATGACGCGATTGGGCAATACACGGGGAAAGTAAAGCTAACGCATTACACATTGGATTACTATACTAAACACTATCGAAACATTCAGGAAAATTATCGAAATCAAGAAATTCATTATATGTTAACGATTGTGCCTGGTAAGGAATCACTTTATGCTGAATTTTTGCCTGAGAGTGTTATAAACATAGCTGATGTAACGGTAAAAGAACAATTCATTAAAACCATCAGTTCACAGTTAGATATAGCTATTCTTGATTTAATGCCAGTGTTACAAGCAAATAAGTCGCGGGGGCAGTTATATTATAAATATGACTCACATTGGAACTTTTTAGGAGCAATGATTGCTAGTAAAAAAATCATTGATGATTTGCGTGACTATTTTCCAGAAATACCTGAGTTTAATGAAGCTTTCTTTACTTTAATCGAAGCAAATGAAGGTATTTGTGATTTAAACACAAAAACACGTTTAGATTATATTGATGGAAAATATATTGAAAATAATAAGCCGTATGATATATCCCTTGCTAGTTGTGCTGTTGGGCTTCAATATGATGGGAAGTCGATAGAGATTTTAGAGCATCCTTATAAAACACTTTCTAAAACTCGTCCTACTCAATTGTTCAAGAATGAGCAAATCAAAAACTCTCCCAGAGCGATAATTATTCGGGATTCGTTCGCTGATAAAATGATTCCATTTTTAACTGAGTATTTTTCAGAATGTCTTTTTGTCTGGGCGCGATATGTTGATAATTCAATAGTTGAATCTTTTAAGCCCGATATCATTATTGAGGAGGTCGTTGATAGATTTTTAATTGAGAATAGAGTAACTAACTTTAATACAATACAAACTGAAGTAAATGAAGTAAATTCTAAGCAACAACAAATTTCAAGTGAGATATTAAAACCTGTGCTTTATGGTATATCGAGTTATATTCCTGATGCGCCGTTTTTGAATGCAGATGAATTAGCTTCACAAAGTGGATTGAATACGGGTAATTTATTATTCTGTCATGCCCTTTCGCGTATTTTGAATGCTTCACCTGTCGCTATCCCATGGGGTGCTAATTTAAGTGAATTGTCGTCTAAAAATAATCGAATAGTAATTCCCATGGCAAATTTTCTAGGTAGCCATGTTGATTTGAGCAAAATGGTAGACATGTTCAAAACGATTAGCGTTCCAATCGTTGGTGTCGGACTCGGAACTCAAGGTACAATTTCTGGTTTTAAAATTGATTCGGTTCCTCAAGGATCTTGGGATTGGCTGAAATTGGTAACCAGTAAATCGGCAACAGATTATCCAAATCTCTCTTTGCGAGGACAAACAACTTACGATGCAATTGCATCACAAGGATTGGCTGAAAAATGCGTAATAACCGGATGTCCCTCTAATTTTATAAATCCATCCAATACGCTGGGACGAGAAATTTATAGGCGACGCGCGAATGGTATTCGTCGCGTGGTAGCTCTTTCAGGTAGTCCATATCTTCCTGAATTAAAAACAGTAGAGCAATCCTTAGTTAAACTCGTTGAACGAACAGATGGTTTGTATGTGTGTCAACATCCACTCGTCACATTAAATTTATACAAACAAGAATACTCAAATATTTCTAAGCCACTGTTTAATTTGTATAAAGATTACATCCATCCGTCTCTAACAGATGATGAATTTATGCAATGGTTTCGACGCTGGTCTCACGCTTTTACGAGTGTTCCAGAATGGTTATCAATCATGCAAGGCTTTGACGTTGTAGTTGGAACTCGTATTCACGGAGTAATGGCAGGTATTCAGGCTGGGGTTCCTTCAGTATGCTTATGTATTGACTCACGAACGTTGGAATTGTGTCAAACAATGATGATTCCATATGTCAAAGCAGATGATTATCTTGATGGTATTAGCATTGAGCAAATTAATGAAATTTTAGGGAAATGGAATTGGAGAGCATTTGATGAAAATCGGTTTATGCTTGCAGAGCGTTTTATTGATTTCTTCAGAAAAAATCAGTTAGATGTTTACAATGCCCCTAAAGAAATTATAAAAAACCGAAAATCATCGACAGCATATTTTGAAAAAGCGAGTGATAACGCAACTCATCAGGTATCAACGGCTTCTCATGAAAACCGGTATCCGAAGATTTTTAACGCTCTAGCTAATTCAGTTTTAGATAATTCGTCTTTAAAAATACTTTCTTATGGATGTTCAGATGGCTATGAAACACTAGACCTTGCACGTAATTATTTTCATTTGGCTCAAATAGTTGGCTGTGATATAGATAAAGAAGCTCTTCGCATAGCAAAAAAACATAATCCACTACCATCGCGTATCAGCTATATTGAATCGAATGAAGATGAGTTATTGAAAAATTCACCATTTGACATTATCACCTGCATGGCTGTGTTATGCCGTTGGCCTGAAACACGTCTAATAGAAAACTGTGAAGAGATATATTCCTTTGAAAAATTCTCAGAAACAATTGAATATTTGACATCACTTTTATCTGATAAGGGTATTTTATGCGTCTACAATTCTAATTACTTGGTATCTGATACAAAACTTATTGCTAATTTTGAAGTTATTAACGATTTGTTTTTGCCTAACAGTCAGCAAGTTAGATTATTCAAAAAAACAGGTGAGCCATTTGGTCATTTTGATGAGCATGATACTTCTCATTTTGCACAAAAAGCGCCAGAGAATTTTTCTATTATTTTTCGAAAAATATCCAAATAATTTAGTTGATTATGAATATTTTAATAATCGGCGGAGCAGGCTACATAGGTTCGCACATGGTCAAGCTGTTACAAAAAACGGGTTGCCATGTTGTGGTGCTTGATGATTTATCGAATGGTTTTCGTGATGCGGTGCCGGAGGTTGAGTTGGTGGTGGGATCGATTGCAGATGTGGGACTTTTGAAATCACTGTTTGCACGTTATCAATTTGATGCGGTTATTCACTTTGCCTCGTTTATTCAAGTGAGCGAATCCATTTCACATCCTCAAAAATATTATAAAAATAATGTGGTGTCGACGTTAATATTGTTAAATGCAATGCGTGAGAGTGGGGTGTGTCGATTTATTTTTTCGTCAACTGCAGCGGTTTACGGTAATCCCGTGCATTGGAGCATTGATGAGAATCATCCCAAATCGCCGATCAATCCGTATGGAAAAAGTAAATGGATGGTTGAGCAGGTGCTTGATGATTACGATCACGCTTATGGATTGAAATCGGTGTGTTTACGATATTTTAACGCGGCAGGCGCAGATGCGGACGGGGCATTAGGCGAGCGTCATGAACCAGAAACGCATTTAATTCCGTTGGTCTTGCAGACGGCGGCAGGTCGGCGAGGAGCGATTTGCGTGTTTGGCAACGATTACGACACGCCGGATGGTACGTGTATTCGTGATTATATTCATGTGACTGATTTATGTGAGGCGCATTTGCTCGCGTTGAATTATTTAATGGCAGGTGGGGAAAGTGACCGGTTTAATTTAGGAAATGGACAGGGTTTTTCGGTCAATGAGGTGATTGAAACGGCTGGGCATGTGACGGGGAGACGCATTCAAGTGAATTATCAACCTCGACGCGAAGGCGATCCAGCACGTTTAATTGCGGATTCAAGCAAAGTCCGTGAGAAACTCGATTGGCAACCCAAACGTGCTGAGTTATCGACAATTATTGCGGATGCTTGGGCGTGGGAGAGGACGTATCCTTGGGGATGAAAAAACGCATTCTTTTATAATTGGGCCTCTACGTGTGCGTGGTACAGCAAATCAGATGCTGATTTTAGTCACCTGACTAGCCAACGAAGCGATTTGAAAATGCTATTTTTTGAGTGCGTAGAATGACTCTACTCTAAATTCCAGGAAACCAAGTTAGTCACGATAATTAACCCGTCAGTGAATAATATTTTACAAAAAATCATGGCTTAACATGAGTTAAATCCAACACACTTTGTTGCAACTCAAGCGTTTTGTAAGTGCCTTAATCTTCATCAAATTCAATCACCAATAATTAGTTGCTAAGTGCGCCATGTTTTGCCATGCTACGCTACGCTGTAAGCATGGCGTATAATGGTGCTTGCAGTTATTTATAATATTAAGAGGGAACAATAATGATAAGATTTCCAGCAGAATGGGAAAAACAAACCGCTGTTTTAATCGCATGGCCCCACGCAACAGGGGATTTTAGTAATCGTCTCGAGTCCGTTGAAGACACCTATGCCGTCATTGCTGATACGATTACAGAATATCAACGTTTATTCATTGTTTGCCGAGATGAAGACCATCAACGCCATATTCAAAAATTAGTGCAGCGCCACGAGGATATAGATTTCATTCATGCTCCTGTAAATGATATTTGGGTGCGCGATACGACTTTTTTAACCATTGAAAAAGACAAAACACTGCATTATTTGAATTTCCAATTTAACGGTTGGGGTGAAAAATACGATTTTGCCCATGATAACGCCTTGAATCATAAATTAGCCAATACGAAATATTTCAAAGGCAAATCACATCACGATATTGACTTCATTTTAGAAGGTGGGAGCATTGAAAGTGATGGCGAAGGGACAATTTTGACCACGTCCCATTGTTTACTCAATCCCAATCGCAACAGTTCCCTAAATAAAGAACAAATCGAAGAACAATTAAAAAATCATTTAGGGGCAAAACGTATTTTATGGGTGAATCAAGAAAATTTATCTGGTGATGATACGGATGCGCATATTGATACGCTAGCGCGTTTTTGTACGCCAAATACCATTGCTTACACCAGTTGTGAGGACATCGACAACCCCCATTATGAAAGTTTGTATCGGATGAAATTGCAACTTGAGGTGTTTAGAACATTTGATGATAAGCCGTATAATCTCGTTGCCTTGCCATTACCTACTCCTATTTTTGATGAAGACGATGAGCCATTGCCTGCGAATTATGCCAATTTCTTGATTATCAATCATGCAGTCATGGTGCCGGTGTACGGCGATAAAAACGATGCAGTGGCGCTAGCACGTTTAGCAGCAGTTTTTCCTGAACACAAAATTTTACCCATTCCATGCCGTCCGCTAGTCCATCAATACGGCAGTTTACATTGCATGACGATGCAATTTCCTGAGCAAGCGAGAGGTTAGAGATTTATGAAGAAAAAATTACTTGTATGTGCGGTTCAGCAACCGTGTGGCGATGATAGCCGGCAAGTTAATTTAGATTATTCGATTCAAAAAATCCGTGAAGCGGCAGCGCAAAATGCGGATTTAGTTGTTTTGCCCGAGTTACATTTAGGAAAATATTTTTGCCAAACCGAGCATCATCGTGTGTTCGATTTGGCGCAAGCCATTCCAGGCGAAACGACCGCTATTTTGAGTGCGATAGCCAAAGAGTTGAGCATTGTCATTGTTTCAACGATTTTTGAGCGACGTGCGGCGGGTCTTTATCATAATACAGCTGTCGTCTTTGATAAAGACGGCAGTATTGCCGGTAAATACCGCAAAATGCACATTCCCGATGACCCTGCGTTTTATGAAAAATATTATTTTACGCCAGGCGATTTGGGCTTTACCCCTATTGAAACCTCGATTGGCAAACTTGGCGTCTTAATTTGTTGGGATCAATGGTACCCGGAAGCCGCGCGTTTAATGGCACTTGCTGGCGCGGATTTGTTGATTTATCCCACGGCTATTGGCTGGGATAGAGATGATACTTGCGCAGAGCAAGCTAAGCAGCTTGAGGCATGGATTACCGTGCAGCGCGGTCATGCCGTGGCGAATGGTTTGCCGGTGATTTCGTGTAATCGCATCGGCTTTGAAACCGCGCCTGATTCTGAGAGTGGTATTGAGTTTTGGGGAAACAGCTTTATTGCCGGTCCTCAAGGTGAATTCTTAGCGCATGCGAATGCATCCGATACCCAAATTTTACTGGCTGAAATTGATAAAACACACGCGGAAACGGTGCGGCGCATTTGGCCGTTTTTGCGAGATCGCCGTATTGATGCCTTTTCGGATTTAACTAAACGTTTTATTGATTAATTGATTAAAAGATGAAACCCATCATCATTCCAATTGAAGAAATGCTGCATCACTATAGCAGTGAAGAGCAAGTGCAGCTAAAAAATGCGCTGGCAATTGTTGCGAAGATTCCAGGGGACGCACAGTATATTCGTCCACGAGGCGTGGATGTCGCGACGATTTTGATGGGATTTCATGTCGATTTTAAAACCATTTTAGCGGCTATTTTAAGTGATCCGCGGTTAGTTGATGGACAGAATGCGTTAGATATTGAGGCGCGATTTGGGAGTACGGTTTTTGATTTAGTCCAGGACGTGAATTGGTTAAATAATATTCGCGTTTATTCGCCTGAAATGGCGAGTCAACCCAATCAAGCGGAAACCATGCGTCGCATGTTATTGTCGATGACTCAAGATGTCCGTGCGGTACTCATTAAACTGGCTTATCGGATTGCGCGTCTGCGTAATTTACCCAGAGAATCCCAAGAAATCCGTCATTTTATTAGTAATGAAACACTTGATATTTATGCGCCAATTGCGAATCGTTTAGGTGTGCATCAGTTTAAATGGGAACTTGAGGACATGGCGTTTCGCTATCTTGATCCTGTTGCTTATCGTCATATTGCAAAATCCCTAGCCACCAATCGCGTGGCGCGTGAGAGTAGTATTCAAGGATTTATTACCTTACTTCAAAACACGCTAGCGAAAGAGAAAATCACCTGTGAATGCTACGGGCGACCTAAACATATTTACAGCATTTGGAAAAAAATGCAGCGTAAAAATTTAGATATTCATGAGCTTTATGATTTGCTAGCGGTGCGCGTGATTGTTGATAGTTTGATTCATTGCTATACCGTCCTTGGCATTGTGCACAGTTTGTGGCAGACGATTCCAAAAGAATTTGATGACTATATTGCCAATCCTAAAGAAAACGGCTATCAATCTCTACACACCGTTATTGTCGATCAAGAGGGTAACCGAATTGAAGTCCAAATTCGCACGCAAGCCATGCACGATTATGCTGAACTGGGCGTGGCTGCGCATTGGTCGTATAAAGAAGGCGGCAAGCAATCTGCGACGATGGAAAAAAGTGTAGCGACTTTGCGTAAATTACTGGAAAACAAAACGCTTGAACCCACGTCACGCGAAGAGTTTCGCAGTGAATTATTTAACGACCGCGTTTATGTGCTGACGCCTGCAGGGCGACTTGTCGATTTAATTAAAGGATCAACCCCGCTGGATTTTGCTTATGCAGTGCATACGGAAATAGGGCATCGTTGTCGTGGTGCTAAAGTGGATGGTCGAATTGTACCGTTAACGTATATTTTGAAATCCGGTGAGCAAATTGAAATTTTAACCACTAAAGAAACAGCCCCTAATCGTAATTGGATTGACCCTAATTTAGGCTATTTAAAATCGCAACGCTCGATTCAAAAAGTTAAAAATTGGTTCCGCCAACAAGAAGAACTCGAAAATGCTAAGGCGCAAGCCGACACCAAAGTTGACTCGCCACCGGTTGTTGAAACGGCAAAAGATGCGCCTTTAATCAATAGTGTGCGAGCTAATAAAAGTCTGCATGCTTGCGAGGTGAGCGTTGAGGGATTAAACAATGTGCAAACGACATTTGCGCAGTGTTGTCGTCCGGTTGCTGGCGATGAGATTACGGGCTATATTTCACATTACAAAGGCATTATTGTTCACAGGGCTGATTGTAAAAATATGTTGCAGCTCAGTTTAGCCAAGCAACCACAACGAATTGCTGTGGCTTGGCAAAATAGCAAAGCCAGTCACGCCGTGCCTATTGTGATTCAGGCGTTTAATGCACAGAATTTATTAACCGATGTGTCGCAATTGCTTGCACAGAATAAAATTCACATTTTTTCTGCTGCCCTTGAAGCGGATGTGGATTTTTCAGCTGTACTAAATTTAACCCTGCAAATTGAAAATACGGAGCAGCTCAATACGGTCATTAAAAAAATAAAGCAATTACCTGCTATTGTGAATGCCCAGCGCAAAAATTAAAGGTTGTGTTGTTTGCGTTTTCGCCAAAATGTCGCGCGGCTCATATTGAGCATTTGAGCCGCAGCGTTTACATTTTTGGATTCATTGAGTGCGCGTTCAATAGCACTTTTTTCGTCTTCTTCATTAGGTGGCAATTTGGCCGATGAAACTACGGGTGTTTCACGAAATTCAGGTGGAAGTTCTGTGCTTTTAAGCACCGAGCCACGACCTACCGCAAAGGTATATTCCACCACATTATGCAATTCTCGAATATTGCCATGCCAGGAATAATCAAGTAGCAAGCGCATGGCATCAGGATCAATTTTTTCAATTTTTCGGCCATTAGCTGAGTTGTGCTGCTTAATGAAATACCAAATTAATAAACTAATGTCTTCGCGTCGCTCACGAAGCGGCGGTAGAAAAATAGGAACCACCCGTAAACGATACATTAAGTCTTCTCGAAAACGCCCAAGTTTAACTTCCTCACGCAAGGAGCGGTGCGTAGCGGCAACCAGTCTAATATTGACTGGCATTGAGATAACGCCGCCAACAGGCACA
Source organism: Pseudomonadota bacterium (assembly GCA_039805765.1). Classification (GTDB taxonomy): domain Bacteria; phylum Pseudomonadota; class Gammaproteobacteria; order Methylococcales; family Methylomonadaceae; genus UBA10906. The sequence continues at coordinate 8,703 of JBDLTP010000022.1, read as the reverse complement.
TAGTTACGTTCTTGAATCACACGCAGAAGTTTAGCTTGCAGCTCAAGGGGTAATTCTGCAATTTCATCTAAAAATAAGGTGCCTCCGTGCGCACGTTGAAATAAACCATGATGATCTTTGATGGCACCGGTAAAGGCACCACGCACATGACCAAATAATTCACTTTCGAGTAAATGACTCGACAAAGCCGCGCAGTTGACGGCTAAAAATGGCGCGTCATGTCTTGCACTTAATTCATGAATGGCGCGAGCAACTAATTCTTTTCCTGAACCACTTTCGCCGCGCACTAAAACCGTCGCTTCGGTTTGCGCTGCGGTTTGAATAATTTGAAAAACATCGTACATGGCAGGCGAGCGGCTTAATATGCCATGAAAGTTTTGGGCATTATCTATTTGCATTTTGCATTAATTACCGTTTAGTGTTACGTTTCAGTTTTATGTCTTAGTGAAACATTTGATGTTTCATTGAAACATAAAGTGAAACATAAAAAAAGGTTTTTAATGATAAAAGTTATCCTGAATCCCTTGATTTTAAACTGCTGCCAACTTTTGGCACAATGTCTGCAATGTTGTTATTAATCGTAATAAGGAATGGCTGTTATGAAAAAAATATTATTCACAATTCTCGCGCTAATCGGTGGTCAAAACGCCATGAGCGCCTCTATTGACAGTGTTTCAGCTAATGAAGCGGCAAAAATGCAAAATGAGCGTCATGCCGTTATTGTTGATGTGCGTGAAACAGATGAATGGAATGCCGGGCATATTGCGGGTGCGATTCACATTCCATTAAGTGACGTGAAAAATCGTGTCGCAGAACTTGAAAAATTCAAGGACAGTCCTGTGATTACACAATGTCGCAGTGGAGCTCGCTCTGCAAAAGCGGCAGAAGTACTCAAAAATGCCGGATTTTCAGCTGTTTATAATTTAGACGGTGGCATAAATGCGTGGCAGAAAGCCGCGTTAGATATACAACAAAATTAAAATTATCTTTACACTGAGGAGTTACTACCATGTTCAAACAATTATTTGATCCGACCACCTGGACATATACGTATTTAATTGCGGACGAGTAAAGCAAAGAAGCGGCTTTTATTGATCCCGTTAATACGCATTTACAGCTCTATTTGGATTTACTTAAAGAGCATGGTTTAACGCTTAAATACAGTTTTGAAACGCATGTGCATGCGGATCACATTACAGCCAGTGGTTTACTTCGCCAGCAAACAGGGGCGCAAACGTGTGTGAGTAAATTTGGCGGGGCAAAATTAGTGGATATTGAAATCAATGATGGTGATGTGTTTATGTTAGGTGATGAGAAAATCAAGGCCATCCCAACACCAGGTCACACACCAGGATGTACTTCATTTTTATGGCGTGATCGCTTGTTTAGTGGTGATTCGTTATTGATTGGCGGATGTGGTCGTACCGATTTTCAAAGGGGTGATGCAGGCGCATTATATGATTCGATTACGCAGCGTCTTTTCACGCTACCCGGTGATACGCTTGTGTATCCTGGGCATGATTACCAACAGCGTTGGATTAGTAACATTATGCAAGAGCGCACTATCAATCCACGTCTAGCCAATAAAACCCGCGAGCAATTCATCGACATTATGAATAATTTGAATTTGCCACGCCCACGCTTAATTGATGAAGCGGTACCGGCCAATCGTTATTGTGGATTAGATGAGAATGAACGGGCTATTGCTATTGCGCAACGTGAAACACAGCCTGAGCATTTTTGTATGATGCAAAGTGGTACAACAGGCCAAGACCTTGTGAATGCCGCCAAACAACACATTACTGAGGTGACTGCCGATACAGCGCGGCAATTATTATCTGAAGGTAATATCACGCTTATTGATACCCGAGAAGAAAGTGAATTTGGTGCTGGCCATCTCGATAATGCGATTTTATTGCCACGCGGCACGATTGAATTTAAAATCAATACCTTACCTGAGTTAGCAGATAAATCGAAAGCGGTACTGATTTATTGCCGCACAGGAGGGCGCTCTGCGCTTGCTGCGCAAACACTGCAAACGTTAGGTTATACGAATGTGCTGTCGTTAGCGGGTGGTTTTGAAGGTTGGAAGTAATTAATTATTGTCGAGCGTGTCTTTATCGTTAATGACACGCTTTTTCTGTAAGTTAAGATAATGATAAAAATAGAGGATATAAGATGAAAGAGCATCATACTTTACTGATTGTTGGCGGTGGTGCGGCAGGTGTTTCGGTTGCAAATAATATGCGCCGGATGAACAAAGAGATTGATATTGCAATTATTGAGCCGAGTGAAAAACATTATTATCAAGCGGCATTTACCATTGTGGGTGGGGGTGAATACACACTCAAGCAAGCAACGCGCAATGAAGCTGATTTAATTCATCCGAGTGTAAAATGGGTTAAAAATTATGTCGAGTCGTTTGAGCCCGAAGACAATACCGTGACGCTTAAATCAGGTGAATCGCTTAGTTATGAATATTTAGTGGTTTGCCCCGGATTTCAGCTGGATTGGGATAAGATTGCAGGGGCAAAAGAGGCGCTGGGTAAAAATGGCGTGTGCAGTAATTATTCTCCTGACACAGTTGAATATACATGGGAATGTATTAAAAATCTGGGTGAAGGTCGCGCACTATTTACGCAACCCGCTATGCCCATTAAGTGTGCAGGTGCGCCGCAAAAAATTATGTATATGGCGGCGGATCGTTTCCGTAAAAAAGGCCTTGCAGATAAGATTAGCGTGGAATTTTTCAACGTCGGTGGGACGATGTTTGGTATTCCCTTCTTTGCAAAACCATTGGCAAAAGTGGTGGAAAGTTATGGTATTAAAACCCATTTTCTACACAATTTAATTGCTATTGATGGTGATGCGAAAACCGCTACGTTTGAATTTACCGATGCGGATGGAAATAATCAGCACACAGTTGAAAAATTTGACATGATTCATGTAACGCCGCCTCAAAGTGCTCCGGATTTTATTAAACACAGTCCTTTAGCTAATGTCGATGGCCGCGTTGATGTTCACCCAAATACGCTTCAGCACCATAAATATACAAATATTTTCGGATTAGGCGACGCCGCATCAACCACTAATGCAAAAACAGCGGCCGCGGTTCGTAAACAAGTTCCCGTTGTTGTGGATAATATTTTGAATTTAATTCACGCGAAATCGGTTGAAGGCAAATACGATGGTTATGGCTCATGCCCGCTCGTCACGTCGCTTAATACTGTTATTTTGGCGGAGTTTAGCTATGACAGCCGCATTACCCCATCGTTCCCGTTTCTAGATCCGCGTGTTGGGCGTTGGATTTGGTGGGTAGGCAAAAAAATCGGATTCCCTTGGATGTATTGGGATTTAATGCTGAAAGGTATTCGTTTTGATATTCCGCACAAAAGTAGTTACGCCGCAAAATTTGTTGATAAAGAGTAAAAAATACTGAGTTAAGAGTAGAAGGTGTATATGACATCTTCTACTGTTCAACATCAAAAAAATCGTCAGCCTTTGGCGTATTTCCACATTATTCGTTGTTTCTCCGCTTTAAACGCCCTACTTTTTGTCTTGTTTTCTGATAAAATACAAGATGTTTTATTATTTTTAGCAATTTATACATTTTATATATTAATATTACATGAATGCATTGTGCCGTTTTTATTGTGCAGTGGGGTAGTTGATTGTAATATTTTTGGTGAAAATAAAGGCTAGCACATTAAATTTACGGTGGTAAATTTAGAAATATAAAAATGAAATAAGCATTTATAAAATACAATGGTGATTTTATTTGCTTAGTATGTCGCAAAATTTGAGCTGATTTTTTTTAGTGACTGTTAGATAATGACGCGCAACTTATAAGAATAACTACAATTAGGTTTTAAGACACATGCCGAGACAATCAAGTTTTACCCGCGAAGAATTATTGCAATCCGGTCGCGGTGAATTATATGGCGCAGAAAATGCGCAACTTCCACTTCCAAATATGTTAATGATGGATCGCATCATGCACATTTCAGATGAAGGTGGCACTTATGAAAAAGGGGAAATCATCGCAGAATTAGATATTACGCCTGATTTGTGGTTTTTTGACTGCCATTTTCAAGGTGACCCCGTTATGCCTGGATGCCTTGGATTAGACGCTATGTGGCAGTTGGTTGGCTTTTATTTATGCTGGATGGGTGGGCCAGGAAAAGGTCGCGCTCTAGGCGTTGGTGAAGTGAAATTTACGGGTCAAGTGCTTCCGCACAACAAAAAAGTCACTTATCGTGTTAATTTAAAACGTGTGATTATGCGTAAATTGGTGATGGGTATTGCAGATGCCACGATGGAAGTGGATGGAAAAGTTATTTACGAAGCCACCGATCTGCGTGTGGGCTTGTTTACTTCTACAGAAAATTTTTAAGGGCGAAAACCATGAAGCGCGTGGTAGTGACTGGGTTGGGTATTGTTTCTAGCATAGGTAATAATCAACAAGAAGTCGTCGATTCTTTAAAAGAAGGACGTTCGGGAATTGGTTTTAGTGAAGTCTATAAGGAAATGGGATTGCGTAGCCATATTGAAGGCACGATTCATATTGAACTTGATGACCTAATTGATCGTAAAGTGCGTCGATTTATGGGTGATGGCGCGGCGTTTAATTATGTTGCGATGCAACAAGCTATTGATGATTCTGGTTTAAGTGAGGATGAAATTTCAAATTTCCGCACAGGTCTTGTGATGGGGTCAGGTGGACCGTCAACGTCAAACTTAGTTGAAGCGGCTGATATTTTGCGTGAAAAAGGCATTAAACAAGTAGGGCCTTATCGCGTGCCGCGGACGATGTCGAGTACGAATACAGCGTGTCTTGCGACGCCGTTCAAAATTAAAGGCGTGAATTATTCAATTAGCTCAGCTTGTGCAACGAGTGCGCATTGCGTGGGTCATGCGATGGAGTTAATTCAAATGGGTAAACAAGATGTCGTGTTTGCCGGTGGCGGTGAAGAAGTCCATTGGACAATGTCGCTATTATTTGATGCTATGGGCGCTTTATCTTCAAAATATAATGACACGCCAACAACAGCGTCGCGTCCTTATGACGAAACACGTGATGGTTTTGTTATTTCCGGTGGCGGCGGTGTTTTAGTCATTGAAGAACTCGAGCACGCAAAAGCGCGTGGTGCGAAGATTTACGCTGAACTTGTCGGTTATGGCGCAACGTCGGATGGTTACGATATGGTTCAGCCGTCAGGTGAGGGCGCGGTGCGGTGCATGCAGCAAGCCATGGCGACGGTGAGTGGGAAAATTGATTATATCAATGCACACGGAACGAGCACCCCTGTGGGTGACACGAAGGAGCTAGGCGCATTGCGTGACGTTTTTGGTGCGGGTAATGTCCCTTGGGTCAGCTCAACGAAATCATTAACGGGTCATGCACTTGGTGCTGCGGGCGTGAATGAAGCCATTTATTCACTTTTAATGATGCGGGATAATTTTCTAAGTGCCTCCGCTAATATAACGCACTTAGATCCTGGTGCGGCGGATATTTCTATTGTGCGTGAGCGCCAAGACAATGTAACACTCAACACCATTATGTCGAATAGTTTTGGTTTTGGTGGCACCAATGCAACACTGATTTTTCAACGATACAACGGTTAATTCGTTTTTGCGAGCGTATGTTATACGCTCGCATAATCTTGTATTCCTCAAAAACATCGTACTACCCGGCGTATACAATATATGCCCCAACAGATTCCCCAAAAATGACAGAGCATTCTGATTTAGATCAAAAAACACGTTACCAATTCAATAAACTCCAAAAACGCCTACGTCACACGGTGGGTGATGCGATTGCTGATTTCAATATGATTGAAGATGGCGATAAAATCATGGTGTGTTTGTCGGGTGGTAAAGATTCATATACTTTACTTGATGTTTTATTGAATTTACAAAAAACAGCCCCCGTCAATTTTGAATTATTAGCTGTTAATTTAGACCAAAAACAACCCGGGTTTCCCGAACATGTCCTGCCACAATATCTTGAAACTTTAGGTGTGCCTTATCACGTTATTGAGAAAGATACTTACAGTGTCGTAAAACGTGTTATTCCCGAAGGGCAGACAACCTGTGGACTTTGTTCACGTCTGCGACGTGGGACGCTTTACGGTTTTGCTGAAGAAAACAATGTGACCAAAATTGCACTTGGACATCATCGTGATGATATTTTGGAAACATTTTTTCTGAATATTTTTTATGGTGGAAAATTAAAAGCCATGCCGCCTAAGTTACTAAGTGATGATAAGCGAAATATTATTATTCGGCCGCTCGCCTATACACGCGAAAAAGATATTGAGCGCTACGCAGCATTTAGAAAATTTCCGATTATTCCTTGTAATTTGTGCGGTTCACAACAGAACTTGCAACGTCAAGCAATGAAAGAGATGTTAAAAACATGGGATAGACAATTTCCAGGGCGACTTGAAACGATTTTCACCAGTTTACAAAATGTGGCACCGTCGCAATTAGCAGATAGAAGTTTATTTGATTTTGTGAATTTGATGAATTAGTGTTTTCATGCAAAAAGAGGCGATACCAAGGAATGATCAATTAATTAGCGCGTCGCATCTAAGCTATATCTCACCCAATTTCCAACGTAAAATTTGACACTTTATGAATCTAAGTGGACAATTTGTAAAAAGTAAACGCAATGGGTGGTACAAAATGGCTTTCGATACTCTTTATTTTCAAAATCCACACACAAATCAGCTCAGAGAGGCGCCAGTGGGTTTTTCATGGACGTGTCTTTTCTTTGGATGTTTCGTGCCACTTTTTAGAAGTGACTGGAAATGGGCGATTATCATGTTTTTGTGTTCGCTAGCCACTTATGGACTTAGTCAATTTGTTTTTATTTTTATATACAACAAACTGTATATTAAAGATCTCATTAGTGAAGGTTACAGGGTAAAATCAGTTGAAAATGGGACTGTCAGGGAGTTGGAGAAAGAATTAGGCCTTGTGCTTGAGTAGTTAAGCTACTTGCCAATACCGTTTTTTGAAATAACCTCACGCATACTATCTCACGCAAGATTTATTGCATATTCACCATACGAGACCTATCCATTGGTCAGTTTTTTTGATGTGATAGCTACTGGTATTTATTACTCAAAAAATAATTAGACTGCATTTAAAAACGCAGCATTTTATAGCTAAACCAACATTTCGCCTCCTATCATTGGGCATTTGAATATCTAAAAATATATTTGTCACCACGAAAATTTCAGCTAAGCCGTTATCACGCCAACTAGCAGATTTACGCATAAGCTTAATACTTTTGCGTTTATAGGCGATTTTAATCTTTCTTTCTGACCATTAATGAATGTTAAATGTGGTCATTTTAACCCATTTTTTTAATGCGTTAGCCCAAGTAATCCTGTTATAAAAATATTTTTAAAAATTGATGGTAGTTGCCGATATGAGTTGCGCTGAATTTTAAGGCAATTTTACTAATCAAGTGCCTAAATATCAGATAAATATTTACACAATTAGAAATTTAGAGATTAAATATATGGCGATTATAATTAATACTAACCTATCCTCTATTAGCGCACAAAGAAGTTTGAATGCGTCAGCGACAGCACTTTCAACTGCAACGACACGTTTGTCATCAGGATTACGCGTTAATAATGCCAAAGATGACGCAGCGGGACTGGCTATTGCTGACAGAATGAATTCTCAAATTCGAGGAATGACTGTTGCTTTAAGAAACGCGAATGACGGTATTTCACTCACTCAAACCGCGGAAGGCGCGTTGGGTTCATTAACGGATACCTTGCAACGTATGCGTGACTTAGCGGTACAATCATCAAGCAATGCAGCAGTTTCAGCTTCTGATCGCGCTAAAATGGACACAGAATTCAAAGCCTTAAACGACGAGTTAATCCGAGTTGTTCAAAACAGTGAATTCAACGGCAAAAAAATCTTAAATGGTGATTTGGCTTTAGGCTTAAATATTCAAGTTGGCGCAACAACTGATACCAACAGTCGAATTGGAATTACTGTATCGAATATGAGCAAGTTATTGGAGCCTGTGACGAAGGCTACGTTAAATCCAGCAGGTCAGAAAATTGATTCTTCTTTATCTGCTGCGATTACAAAAGCCAACAATGATGCAATTAACGACACAGCCTCTCCATACTATCAATTGTTAACACCAGCTAACCAAGCAGCCAAATTGGCCAATGCGGCAGTGGTAGCGGCAAAAAAAGCGATGGAGTCACCCACTGACTTAGCACTTGCAAAATCAGCTTCACTAGCAAATGCAAAAGCAGCATCAGCGTTAGCTGCTTCATCAGCAGCCACCAAAACAATGACTGCAACCAGCTTGGCAAGCACTTTAGTGTCACAAGAATTTACAGATAAAGTCAACGCAGCTGATTTTGCAACGCAAGCAACCAATACGTCAGTTGTGGCAACTGACGCTACTATTCAAGCGAAAAGCGTCACTGATGCAGCGCAAGCGTCTTCCTTGTCAATTACGGCTACTACCTTAGCTGAAGCAGCAAAAGCTAACGTTGCGGCTGCAGGTCAAAATATTTATGTGACCGTAATGAATACCCTAACTGGTGACAAAATTGATCTTCCTGCTTCAGCAAGAAACGTATCAGGTGAAATTGATGTGACAATTGCTGGTCAAGATAACGTATTAAACCAAGCGGTTAATAGAGCAATCAAAGTAGG
>JBDLTP010000021.1:0-74521 GCA_039805765.1 Pseudomonadota bacterium | reverse complement strand
CTAATCAGCATAAGCACCCACACAAATTATTTTGATTTAGTTTTTAAAGAGCTTTTTCGCTGCGTCTCTGCAGCTGATTCCGAGTATTATACCCCCTTTTTTATCTCAGTCAATACTTTTTCCTATTTATTTTTTGTTAATTCTAATGCTTCTAACAGAACATTCACTGAAGCATTTGTTTTGAAAGCATTTTCACTTAAATAACGACGCCATAATCGTGCACCATAACCACCATGAAACAATCCCAGTATGTGTCGAGTCACACTATTTAGTCGAACACCCAATTTCATTTGCGCCTCTATATAAGGTAGTAGTAGGTCAATCACCTCCTCTCTTTCGTGAATTTGCCTATTTTCACTAAAAAATTGATTATCTACATACGCAAGCAAATAGGGGTTTTGATACACTTCACGCCCAAGCATCACACCATCAACCCGATTCAAAAGCTCTTCTGCCAGCTCTAAGCTTGTGATACCCCCGTTAATAACAAATTCAAGCGCAGGAAAATCTTTCTTTAAATCGAATACCACCTCGTAACGTAGCGGTGGAACCTCCCTATTCTCTTTAGGTGATAATCCTTTTAACCATGCTTTACGCGCATGAACAATAAAAGTGTCGCATCCCGCCTTTGAAACTGTCTCAATAAAGTGTGCCAATTCTTCATACGAATCGCGCTCATCAATTCCTATTCTCGACTTCACCGTTACAGGGATACTTACCACTGCCTGCATTGCGGCAATACACTCTGCCACTAATTGTGGCTCTGCCATCAAGCATGCACCAAACTTGCCATTTTGAACACGATCGCTTGGACACCCCACATTTAAATTGACTTCATCGTAACCATGCGACGCTGCCATTTGAGCACAAATAGCCAAATCATGCGGATTACTGCCACCTAACTGTAATGCAATCGGATGCTCTTGCGCATTAAATTCCAAAAAACGCTGAGCATTTCCATGTATCAAGGCGCCTGTCGTTACCATTTCCGTATAGAGCAACGCATTTTTAGATAATAATCGATGAAAATAACGGCAATGCTTATCTGTCCAATCCAGCATTGGCGCAACGCAGAAGCGATGTGAGAGTTTATGAGGGGTTGTCATGATTTTTTGAAAAATTATTTACTGTTTTTAGATATCGGTACAAATTATCCCTACCGAATAATGATCTATTATTATACGGGGTAATCCATTCCAAAAAATCAAAAAACAGTAAATTAAAACATCAATCAATACTTCGAGGATAGGTCACTGAGACTAATTTCGCACTATGTGGCTGCAAATCTTTCCATTCACCATCAACTGACAAACGAAACAATGTACAGGTTGGAAATAATTTTTCAGCGAATGGCAACGTATCGATTTCCGATAAGTACACCAAAAAATCTTCAAATTCAGGATTATGTCCAATCAATAAAATTTTTTGCACCGTTTCTTCATAGCTTGCCAATACTAATTTTAGAGTATCGACATTACTCTCATATAAATTTTCATTCAGAACAATCATACGTTCATCGTCAATGTCATCGTCATTAAAAATGAAATTGGCTGTATCAAACGCTCTTTTAGCTGGGGAGCAGACAATCACATCTGGCGACAATTCTTGCTCCCTTAACCAAACACCCATATTTTTGGCATCACGTTTACCGCGCTTTTTCAGCGGACGATTGATATCTTCGGTTTTTGCATTGCGATCAGACTTTGCATGACGCAACAACCATAACTCTTTGGACATATTTATTTCTCGAATCTATACAAAATTTATTCACCATGACCATGGTCGTGATCATGTGAACCTTTGAGTTTGTGCATAACAGACTTAATAAAAGGATCACTTTCTTTATCACCAATATCTGCAAATACAGTATGATAATATGCTGACGCCTCTGGATTTGAAAGCATAGATTTTACTGCAGGCTCAAGTGATACAATTTTAGTGGTAATCACTTGACCATTTACTTGACGTTTAATCATAGCTGGAACTTTCATTTGTGTTAACCATGTCACTTCAAAAACGGTATTAGGCAAATTGGACTTATAATGAATAGCCGTTTGATTGAAGAGTGTTTCATCACTATCTGACACTAACGTCGCCATCATTTCTGGACTGAACAATAATGTCGTCATTGTCCAATTTGGCGTTTCACCAATCATCCCCAAATCCACTGCGTTATAGTCAATAGTTTGTTTGTCATCGTGAAAGATCATCGAGTATTCCACTTGACCATTGGCAAGTCTTGTCCATTCTTCACTTGAATTATCTTGCGGATTACGCATTTCTACCCGATTATCTGCTCGCCAAAAATACCAGCGATAATGTCTTTCACTCTCATCAGCTTTAGTAATCGTCGTTTCAAACTCAACAGCAGCATTGGGTAGTGTTGGAGTTGTTTCTACTAAAAATGGCTTTGTTTGATAAGACGTGCAAGCACTTAGCAAGCCTGAAGTTAAGATAATAGTTGATAAAAATTGATTGCGCATGAATTTCTCCTTTCGTTTTTCATTTTCCCTTAAATAAAAAAGCGCACTTGAAAAAGTGCGCTTTAAAAACAATCAGGGGATAATTATTTTTACTTACTGCTAAATTATTTATAAACCGTTGGCGTAATACCTAACGCTTTAGCCATAACTTGATAAATATAACTTTGCTCTTGAGTTCCTTGGAACAAGTAAGCTCTTGGACCTTTAGCATAAATTGCCACTTCTTCAGCAGCATGCGTTTCAGAACCAAAACCCGTTGGTACCGTTGCTTCTTGAATGAAGTTAGGATTCATCGTATCTAAAATATTCACATCAGCCTGCCCTGCAACAGGGGTTACAGGAAGAATCGATTCAGACGCTGTTAAAGTTGGGCGTGCTGTACGATACCCACCACCGTTTGCATAGCTTAATGTTGCATAAGGTTTGCCATCTGCAGCAAGATCAGGCTTTGTTTTACCTGGTGAGGTCACCAAACCTAAAATTGGATTACCACGTTGTGGATAACCTGCAATCGTGAAAGTGTGACTGTGATCCGCTGATACAATGATAAGCGTATCGTTTGCAGCACTGTCTGTCATGTCAACCGCTTTTTGGACAGCTTTTGACAACTCAACAGTATCGGTTATTGCACGATAAGCATTGCCAGAATGATGCGCATGGTCAATACGACCCGCTTCAACCATTAAGAAAAAGCCTTTTGGGTTTTTCTTTAAAATTTGAATCGCTTTTTCTGTCATTTCAGTCAATGAAGGCTCACCACCTGTGTCTTTCAAGCGGTCTGCTTCATATTCCATGTGGTTTGTACTTTCAAACAAACCCAATAGATGATCAGTTTTGGTTGCGTCAATCTTGTCCCAGCCCGATCTGTCATAAACGAAAGCAGAATTTGTATATTGACTTTTCCACTGTGCTGTTAAATCCACACCATCTTTACGCAAACCTTTTGATGTAGTATCTTCAGGATCTGCCATTGTATCGGGCATAAAATATGAACGACCGCCACCTAGCGCCACTTCCAATCCGTCCGATTTAAGATTAGTTTTGTGGAAATTGACAAGTTGATAAGCAATATCCCTAACTGAAGAACCAGCAGGAAGTCTATGATCAGCTTCCCAGTCACGATTTGAAATATGCGCATAACATGCAGCAGGGGTTGCATGGGTTATACGCGCTGTTGATATAATACCCGTTGACATGCCTCTATCTTCTGCTTGTTCAAGTAGCGTAACCGTTTTGTTATCATCAATAACTTTTCCGCTCAACTCACCCCTAGGAACGATTGCACCAACTGATAATTCACCATCATTAGTTTTCACACCTGTCATCATAGACGACATAGTCGGCGCAGAATCAGAGGTTTGTTGATTTACTTGATACGTTTTTGATAAAGCAACATGTGGAAATTTTTCAAAACTTAAAGAATGTTCTTCACCACCACGATTGCCTGGCAGGGACTGACCTTCAAAAATTCTTGACGCAGTGACAGTAGAAATCCCCATACCATCACCAATAAACAAAATGACGTTTTTAGCCTTTTTCTTGTTATTGGCAATTCTATCGGCTTTATCTAAACTAGCTTTACCTGAATCAATCCAAAATTTAGGCGTTTCTACAGCTGTAGTTTTAACTTGGTTAGCCAATATTTCATCTTGTGTTATTGCTTGCGCATTGTTTGAAAGTATAAGTGCTGAGCCAATCAGAAGCATAGCTCCCGAAATGACTTTAGATTCGTTGTTATACATAATAATTTATTCCTTCTGCTTATAATGGTAAATAAATGGCGGTTAATGCAATGCGAAATCCTAAATTAAAACTATGACATTGATGTGACAAAACAGAAATTCACAAAAACGATTTATTTTCAACTACCCCTAAACAAAAAAACTCCCAATACTCAAACAAGTATTGGGAGTTTTTAAGCATGACAAATTATAGGGGGATTGCATGCTTTAAAAGCTGATTACATAAATACTTCCTATTTATAAGTAATGATGTAATCTTAAACAATCAATGATGATCGTTTTCTTTGTGTTCTTCGTGAGCATGCTCATGATCATGTTCTTTGTGATCATCATGTTCGTGGTCATGACCGTGTTCTTTGTGCTCATCATGTTCGTGATCGTGTTCTTTGTGATCATCGTGAGCGTGATCTTCATGTTTTGAATCAGTCATTTTTCTATTCCTCAAGGTTGTGAATGGATAAACACTTATTTCTAAGAGTCCAACAGATTTATACAGGGTAATTATGACATTTTGAAGTATCACTTTTTTTGGCTAATAATCACTTATTATTGATTCATATTTGGTATTTTCATAGGCGTAAAATGTGCATAAGAATAACTATTGATTATGTCAATATGATGTTTAAGTTCATCAACTTGCGTCATTTCACCGATTAATTTCAATTTATTATTAACATTTTCATGCGAGAAGTTACCGTGCAATAAATGCGTCACATCGACCTCAAATACGCTTTTTATCGAGGGAATATAATCATAGGCGAGTTTATTTTTGCTAACCTCTAACATATTTAATTTCCCTTGATTTAGACATTCTTGAAAGACAAATTCTTCATCGATATCAGCAAAACACTCAGACATAGATAATTTGTTCGAAATCACAATCTCCATAGCCACTAATCTCGCTTTCGTGCCTTTACTGGTATAAATCAAAAAACTTTCTCCACGAATATCGTGATCATTTATAGGCTTTGCGGTACATATGATGTACGAAGGAAATGAAGAGAGATTTGACTCTACTGCAAAAATCTTTACATGTTGTAGCTGCGTTTTCGATTTCATGTTAATTTCCTTTAAAATATGATGATAAATTCAAATAAACTACTAATTTCTTTAAAAATGGTTCAAGCATTTTATGAATATTTTGATATGGCACTTATATGATTTTAAAATTAAATATAAGTAAGAGGATGATTTGATTACTATCTTTATTTTTTAACCGTGATATTTTTTAAATTTTAAACTAACCGAATTTCTAAAAAAAAGCTCCCAATGCATAACAATGAGAGCTATTACAAAAAATAGGTTTTGAGAGAAACCTAAATTTGAAGATTTGAAACATTTAGAAAGTCGCTTAAAAACCATTAGAACTGCAACTAAATACTACCTATTTCATGTGACAAATTTATTTCAATTTTTCGATTAGCCAATTTTTATTTTTTGCATTTACATAAATTCATTTTTTGCCATAAAAATGATCTTATATTTTTTAAACCCGTATTATTATAGAGTGTGTCGTTTGTTCGCCTTAATGTTAATATGCGCTAACGTATTTATATAACCATAAAAGAAAACTGATTTACGATGAAAATCCAGCATTTTAAAGTAAGCTTACCTCCACTAAAGCGAGAATATTTTCTACTATCGACTGCACTTCTCCTGCTGCAAGGGTGTATGTCACCGTTAGCATTAGATCATGCAGTGATGGCTTACGATCAAGCGACATCCGACATTCAATCCCAACAACTGCTCCTTAACATTGCACGCTCACAACAACACCAACCGTTGCATTTCACCGGCGTATCAAATATTGCCGCCACCTTTAATTTTCAATTCAATGCCGGTGCAACTCCAGCACTGACAGGCAACACGGGGATGTTAATGACACCCATTTTTGGTGGCACGGTGTCAGAAAATCCCACCATTAGCATTGTCCCCATTGAAGGTGAGGAGTTTACGCGCCGCTTATTAGCGCCTTTTCAAGAAAGCAAACTCACTATGCTACTAAGACAAGGCGCCGATATTGATCTGGTTTTACGGCTGATTGCTGGTGAATTACGTATTAAAAGCACTAAACAAGATATCGTTTACACTAATAGTCCAAAAGACGTTGACGGGTATCGCAAGTTTCGTCAATTAGTCACGCAAATGTCCACCATTCAAGACCGTCATAACTTATTTGTGGAACCACTGCAATTTGAGCAATCATGGCAAGTATCCCTTGAAAAACTCAGCCCAGAACAATTAGTGGATTTGCAAAAAGAATTCAAAGTTGATTATGATTCACTGCATCAGAAATTAACCTTAACCAAGCGCGTAATTGGGCATATTGTTTTAACCAATTATGATCCACAAACATTAAGCAATGAAGACCGAATTAATTTAAATGAAGAAGCCGATAAAGGCTCAACTAATGACATCATGGTCGATGTTCGTGAAGCCTATTTAGGTGGTGAAGTGCCTATTCATGGTTTTTTTCGTCTACGCAGTTTTTATAACGTTCTCAACTTTATTGGTCGAGATATTGATGATGAACCTGAATTTGCAGTTGAAAAACTACCTGCCACGCCAAGTGTCAGTGAGAACCCAATCCATTCATTGGGTATTGCGATTTCCCAACATGAGCCTGAAAACAGTGCCTATTTTGTAAAATATGATGGTTTATTTTATTCCCTTCAACCAGACAATGGGTATCATTGGAATCGTGAAGGATTTAGATTACTCCACCAAATTTTCCAGATGACAATGGCGGAACTCTCTCAGCACAGTACACCAAGCATCACCATTTCAAAATAGATATAAAGCTCAACGTATTATTTTTCGTCATACGCAACATTACAACTCCGCAATAGCTAAAGCTAAATGTCGCCGTAATTTTGGTGTATTAACTTGATGCCAAAAAGCAGGAAACCCCTCTAAAAGCAGTTTTTGTTTCTTTTCCACTTCAGTGAGATAATTAGCAACCGGATGTGGCAATGATCGTTTGCTCAACTGCGCATCATGAGCCAAATAGTAGTGTAAAAAATCTTGAGCAACTTCGGTATCATTTAAGTCCCCAAGATAATCTTGTATTTTTTTCATTTCTGCTAATGCTTCTGCACTGTCTTTACCGAGAATTTCTTGAAAATTTTCTAAAAGATAGCGTAAATTTTTACAGTCTTTGCGAAAATTATGTAATTGATCAATTGTTGCATTTTTTAATAACTCATCTCTAAGGCGGATTACCTCATAGCTTTTATAGATGGCTGAAAACGCAATATGCCGAATTTTATACGGACTATTTTTATGAAATGACGTCATTTTTTTATGTTTAAAGGAATCAACTAAGTAATGACCAATTTTTTCCTTAAATTTAGCATGATCTTTACTTTGCAAAAGCGTAATTATTTTTTTCATCGCGCGCTTACGCTGATTTTTAAAATACGCAATGATAAATAAAAAGTCGTTTTTTTCTTCGTCATTTAAAACAGATTCAAGCATTAAGGTATTCTGATAGCTTGTCATATTTTTCATAAACACATCTAAGTCACGAACAAGACTCAAGCGATGCATTATGTTTTTTAAACTATTTTTCAATAATTTGATCAGACTTGCTTTAAAATCAAATTGAAAAATGCACAGCAATGATTCAATGCGTCTAACTGTCACACGCATATCATGAATTACATCACTATCCACCTTATTGCAATTATCAATCAATAAAGTTTCGTATTTTAAAAAGTGATTGAAATGGTACGTTAAAATTTTTTGACACGCTTGATTATGTGAAAGGGTCGGATCTAAACCAATTATCATAGATACTGCCTTGTCTTTGTTTTTTCGTGTATTTAGATGATAGTCTTCTAATAAAGGACTAAAAATCAACGCATTTTTCATATCGCCCTCCCTATGATTTTTTCCCAATAAAATAACCTAAGGAAAAAAGACTATATTAATTGTAAAATTTGTCAGGAATATGACAAACCTATTTTTTTTATTCTTAAAAAACAAGGTTTTATTTTTCTGCTCAATCTGTGATAACGTCACACTGCTTTTAGCACTTTGCACCTTATTTCATAATAGATAGCAAATGAAGGAAATGAAAAACATGAAGGTCTTGTTACTTGATATCGAAAATCGGCCAAACCGCTTGTTAAATTTAACCGAAGATCTAACCAATTACACCAGTGTCATTATATGTTATGCACAAAGTGATTTTAAAATTCCCATTGATTGGATTGAACCCATTGCACACGCATTTTCGTCAGGCATTCTAAAAATCATTAAAATGCCCAATGCAGGGAAAAATGCAGCCGATTTTGGCATTGCATTCTGGGCTGGAATATTAGTTTATCAACTCCCAGAGGACACGCATTTTGATATAATCTCTAATGATGCAGATTTAGATTTCGTTGTGGACTTGCTTATTTCACAAGGGCGAAGTGCAAAACGCATTGCCACCATCAAACCACCGCAACCTCAACAGCATGTCTTACTAGACGATAAAATAAGAATCATTAAGCCCTTGCAAAAATACTGCATTTATCTTACCAAACATGGTTCTCGCCCCGCCAAATCAAAGTCGCTTCTAAATAATATAGATCGTTTTTTTAAAGAAAGCGTGAATCCAAATGAGGTATTAACAAAATTAATCAAAAAAGGGGTCATTTCGATAAATCATGGCGTCGTCACCTACAATAACAAAAGACTTTTAGAACAAGCCCAAAAGATTTAATTCAATCTATCACATTCTTGTCATAATTGAATGGTTATAATGCTAACCAATTGGAAAGGCTTGTCATTTCGTATGCTTTCCAATATCAATATCTTTTTCAAAACAAGATGATATTAAAAAACCAGGAGTCATGACATGAACAAACATTTAACGTCACTGAGTTTTACTGTATTAGCATTGCTTGCGAGCGGTTGGATTATTCTTGTTGCCTCAGACGCATCGAAAAAAATAAGCATTGCAATTAAATATTATTTTCTTTACGGCTAGCCCAATGGTGAGAACAATTTAACTCGATAACAGCAATAGCGACTTTATCATCAACTTTTTTTGCATTGAATGTGCGTGTGATGTCCCAATTTTCTGCTAGTGAATCCTTTTTTGGTCTATGTCGAGCCTAATCGATCCCTTTGCGCCATTATTAAAATCTGAATCTACATTTAAATCAATCAAACACCAGCCATCACGCGTACATAACGCAACACTTTATTTTTTGAAGTGTTCAAAAATCACCGTTTATAAAATGTTTATGAACTATTTATTTTTCTTTTGGAATATGACAACAAGAAAATTTCTTTTTGTTAACCTTACTTCTGTTAACCTTTGAATTAATTAGATTTTTTTTAATTTTCATTCGATTATAAGCGCGAAATATGTCAACAATATGACAAGAATCGTGTCATGGTTTAGCACTAGACAAAAGCATTTTTTCATGTTTTATTAAAAATATTTTTACCTCTTTTACTTTCATTTGTAGCATTTTTATGACGATATCTACTTACAAAACAATATGGATTTCTGATTTGCACATTGGCTCGACACAGTGTCAAGCCGACATGTTGCTGGATTTCTTAAAATATAACGACAGCGAAAAATTATATTTGGTGGGTGATATTATTGATTTTTGGGCGCTATCAAAAAAGATGTATTGGCCGCGTGATCACAACACGATTATTCAAAAATTTTTACGCAAAGCCCGCCAAGGGACACAAATCATTTATATTCCCGGAAATCATGATGAAAATATTCGCGCTTATGACCAGTATGTCTTTGGCGATATTACCGTAAAAAACTCAGATATTCACACGACGGCAAATGGTAAAAAATTTCTCATTGTTCATGGAGATGAATATGACGCTATTGCAATCAATCATCAATGGATCGCCAAGATTGGAAGCGTAGGCTATGATTGGCTTATCAAATTAAATCATTTTTTGCGTATTTTTAGACGTATCTTTGGCATTCAATCGCATTTTTCACTTGCTGCATTTGTGAAATTCAAAGTCAAAAACGTGGTGCAATTTATTTCAAAATACGAGGAAAGTATTGTACACACACTCAAAAATGAACAATTAAATGGCGTAATTTGTGGGCATATTCACCATGCTGAAATTAAACATATTGATGGTTTTCTTTATGTTAATACGGGTGATTTCGTGGAAAGTTGCACCGCCATTGTGGAACACTTTGACGGTGAACTGGAATTGATTAAATGGGTTAAATATGTCCCTGCTATCGAAACGTCTGAGGTTAGCGTCGAAGCATAAACTCTTAATGCGCTATATGCAAAATATCCACTTGATCCCAAACCGCTTCAATAAAATCTTCATCCATCGTAGGCATACCATCCTGTATCCAGTGGGTTAAAATTCGCGCTGTATTGGGATAGGTAACATGAACTGAGTGATTATAGTGGAGCCAATGTTCGATAGTATTCGCATTCAAATTATGCATAATATGTGCGTAACCGAGTTGTTTGAGCGCGGCGGCATTGGATGTTTGCTCCATTTGAGCGTGTAGTGGCTTAACTAAAATTTTCTTTCCTAACTGAAGCGCTTCACTCACAAGAGCAAATCCTGCATTACAAATTACCCCGCCGCAATCATGCAAATCTTTTTGGAATTGCTCAATGCACATGGGCGAGAACGTAATATGCGCAAATTTTGATTCAATGGGATGTGGTGTTGAAATATGGAATTGAAAATTCTCAAACGGTGCGAGCAAATTCACCACTTCCTCCTGATCTTCAAAAGGCAAATACACGATAATTTTTGATTTAACTAAATCACGCGACAAATCAAGCCCTTCCATAATCGGCGGAAAAATAGGTTGGCCAAAATGATGCCAATGCAATCCAATGGCTTTATCCGCTGGCGCGAAATGCTTAATCACAAGATCCGCAATGGGGTCTGAGCCTTCACGCGGAATAGTGTGGTGATACGCATATTGATTACCGATCCCTAAAAGTGGCTTTTTTTGTTTTTTAGCCGCCCAGGCACTAATAGGCTCAAAGTCAGTAATTACTAAATCATACTCACTTAAATCAAGTGATTTCACATCAGCGAAAAAAGTTTTAAATTTAGCATCAAAAGCCGTCTTAAGATAATCAACCTTTCCATGATTGGTAATAAAGGTAAGCCCTGTACGCAGTTGATAATCTTTAAACACATCCATGTCAAAATAGCCATCAGTTGCACGTCCTGAAAATAAAAAAGACGTTTCGATACCAGCTAATTCGAGTTCTTTTGCCATCATTCGCGCACGCGCAATATGACCATTTCCTGTACCTTGAACACCGTAAAAAATTTTCATTTATTTCTCTTTTAAAACGATAAAAAAATCTGTAAATAACCATTTTTTAGGGTAAAGCGTTTCTATGTCAGTAATATGTCAATTTGATGTTTTTTCAATGACAATACACTACTTTTTCATGTCATCATGCTGTCAAAATAGCTACGTATAATGAGAGAACTATGAAAAAAATTAAACCTAAAAAACACAAATTACGCTTACGGCATTTAACGCTCGATGACTATGAACATCTTGCCGTGCTGATGGAGCACGTTTACGACAATCTCGGTGGGGCGTGGAAAAAAGAACAATATGTTTCACAAATCACCCGTTTCCAGCAAGGGCAAATTGTCATTGAAGATAATGGCATTTTAGTTGCCGCGGCACTGAGTATGGTGGTGGACTACAATCGTTTTGGCGATGTTCATACCTATGCGCAAATCACCGGCGAGGGCTACTTGACCAATCACGACGCTGATGGGGATACGCTTTATGGCGTCGATATTTTCGTTCACCCTAAATATCGTGGACTTCGTCTTGGACGTAGGCTTTATGATGCACGTAAAGAATTGTGTCGTAATTTAAATTTACGTCGATTTATTGCTGGTGGACGTATTCCCGGTTACGGTAAATATGCCGACAATTTAACGCCCGTTCGCTACATTGAAGAAGTGAAAAACCGTGAAATTTACGACCCCGTCCTTTCATTCCAACTAGCCAACGGCTTTCATGTCCGTAAATTACTGACCAATTATTTACCCATAGACAAAGAATCGCGCGGTTTTGCCACTTTGCTTGAATGGGTCAATTTAGATTACGTCGATGAAAAACCTAATATTGGTGGGGCGAAAAACATTGTTCGCTTAGGCGTTGTTCAATGGCAAATGCGCACGCTGACCAGTGTAGACGAGCTCTTAAAACACGCAGAATTTTTTATTGATGCACTTGCTGGCTATAACGCGGATTTTGTCCTCTTTCCTGAATACATGAGCGCCCCGTTGATGGGCTTGTTTAATGACAAACACCCCCCTGATGCCATTCGAGCGTTGGCAGGATTTAGTCGCGATATTCGCAACGGTCTTCTGGAAATGGCAATGTCGTATAACGTCAATATTATTGCCGGCTCACTCCCCGAATACAGCAATCATGAACTCTATAATGTTTCGTGGCTACTTCGTCGTGATGGTACCTTTGAAGCACAATATAAAATTCATGTCACTAGCGATGAAGTGAGTTGCTGGGGCGTTAAAGGTGGCGATGCGCTAAAAGTATTTGATACGGATTGTGGCAAAATTGCCGTTTTAGTTTGTTTTGATTCCGAATTCCCCGAACTTGCGCGTTTAGCGGTCATGCAAGGCGCTAAAATTTTATTTGTTCCTTTTTGGACAGATACTAAAAATGCGTATTTGCGTGTACGCTGTTGCTCTCAAGCCAGAGCAATTGAAAATGAATGTTTTGTTGCAATTACTGGCAGTGTTGGGAATTTACCGCACGCCGAAAACATGGACATTCAATACGCACAAGCAGCCATTTTCAGCCCCAGTGATTTTTCATTTCCGCACGATGCACTCCTCGCTGAAGCGACGCCCAATACAGAAATGACATTGATTGCCGATGTGAATTTAGATTTACTCAAACAAGTGCGCTCGCGCGGAGCTGCGCAGAATTTACTGCGTCGTCGTGAAGATTTATATCAATTGGATTGGATCTAATTGATATAAAAAAACCACCATTCACTGTCGCTCAGCATTACATTTGAATACACTAATCTCCTCGTTTCAAAAATACCAAAAGGGCAAATGCATTTATTTTCTGTTTGCCCTGACTATTTATCCACTTTAAAGAAATTCTTTCTACTCTTAACGCGTTTAATTATTTAAAATAACTAAAACGTAAGCAAACCCGCTTTTTTAGTTGTGCCACTGCCCAAAATCGCGTATTTTCTTTTAGAATACAACAGCATTGTTTTTGCCCTTTATGCAAAAACAACTTTAGGAGAATTTTCATGCACATTTTAGTAAGTAATGATGACGGCTATTTAGCAGAAGGTTTAGTTGCCCTAGCCACTGCATTAAGTGAGCACGCTACCATTTCTGTTGTTGCGCCCGATAAAAATCGAAGTGCGGCGAGTAACTCCTTAACCTTAGATATGCCTCTACGCGCCACATTAGCGCATAATGGTTTTATGAAAGTCGATGGAACCCCTACAGATTGTGTACATTTAGCCATTACAGGATTACTTGAGCAGGAGCCGAACATGGTCTTTGCAGGAATTAATCACGGTGCTAATTTAGGTGACGATGTCCTGTATTCAGGTACCGTTGCCGCAGCAACAGAAGGCCGATTCTTAGGTTTACCTGCCGTGGCAATGTCTCTTGTAGGCGATCACCCTTCGCATTTTGATACAGCGGCGCAAGTGGCTGTCATTTTACTCAAGGAAATTCTCGTTAGTCCGCTACCCGATAACACCATTTTAAATGTGAACGTTCCCGATGTGCCCTTTCATGAATTGAAAGGCTTTAAAGCGTGTCGTTTGGGTCAACGCCATAAATCTGAACCTATTATTTCAAGTGAAGATCAACGCGGACGTCCTATATATTGGGTTGGAGCGGCTGGCGCTGAGCAAGATGCAGGCGAAGGAACGGATTTTTATGCCATTAATAACGGTTATGTGTCTGTCACCCCCCTTCAGCTGGATTTAACCTGGTATGAGCGTCTCGACACCTTAACGAACTGGCTACCTAAGGCAATTCTATGATGCAACGCCATCTTCAAGGCGTAGGGATGACCTCGCAACGCACACGCGATCGCATGATCCAACGATTATCCGAGCAAGGCATTATTGATAAACGTATTTTAAATATTATGCGCACCACGCCTCGTCATATTTTCATTGATGAAGCACTCGCCTCACGCGCTTATGAAGATACGGCTTTACCCATTGGCTACTATCAAACTATCTCACAACCCTATATTGTGGCAAGAATGACTGAATTATTGTTTGAAACTAAACAAACCCTCAGTAATGTGCTTGAAATTGGAACTGGATGCGGTTATCAAACTGCGATTTTGGCGCAATTAGCTGAGAGTGTGTATTCAGTTGAGCGACTGTTGCCGCTACAGAAAAAAGCAAAATCACATACTGAGCTTTTAAAGCTCAAAAACATTCGCTATCTCCACAGTGACGGCGGTTGGGGATGGGAAGATCATGCCCCTTATGAAGGTATTTTGGTGGCTGCAGCGCCTAGTGAAATTCCTCAAGCACTTCTGGAACAATTAATGGTGGGCGGTGTTATGGTGATTCCTGTCGCTAACTTAGAGGACGGCACACAATCATTGAAACGGATCACACGCACTGAAAGTAGCTTTCAAATTGAAGAAGTTGAACCCGTGAGTTTTGTACCTTTTTTATCTGGAAAAGAATAACTATGTTTCAAGCACTTTATGACAAAACCTTGAGCTGGGCTCAGCACAAACACGCAAAACGCTATTTAAGCCTTATCAGTTTTGCTGACTCTTCAGTTTGCCCCATTTCCCCTCTTGTGATGCTTGTCCCAATGGCACTCGCGCAGCCCAATAAAGCGTATTCTTTTGCACTACGCACAACACTGTTTTCAGCGCTAGGCGCCATTCTTGGCTATTGCATTGGCTATTTTTTATTTGAAGCCATCTCACCTTGGCTTGAAACAACGCATTATTGGGCAAACTACCTTTCCGCAAAAAGCTGGGTTGATGAATGGGGCGTCTGGGCGGTTTTAATTGGTGGTTTTTTGCCTATTCCATATAAAATATTCACCATTGCAGCTGGTTCTGTGAGCATGAGTTTGCCGCTTTTTCTGCTGATATCAACGCTTGGTCGAGGTGCACGCTTTTGTTTTGTCGCTTTTCTGTTGAAAATTGGTGGAGAGAAACTCGAAACGCGATTGCGTCAATACATTAACGAAGTTGTCTGGGGGGTTCTTGGACTTTTATTACTTGTTAGTTTATATCATTTTTTAAAAGGGTAAAAATGAAATGAAACGTTTTTTTTCTCTAGCAATCACGTTAATGAATCAGCTCACGTATCCACAAAAATTTGTCATATTACTACTGATTTATCTGCCCGCTGCTGGCGTTATGTTTTTTAGTTTAAATGCGAATTTCTCAGAAACCATTCAAACAACACAACTTGAACTTCAAGGCGTCAGCGTCATCAAACCACTAACGCAAACGATGCAGCATATTCATCAGCACCTAAGTACCACAACGCTAGTACATGATGATTTTATGCAGCAAGAAGAAATTAGAATTGAAAAAGACTTAGCGGGAAAAATTGCCCTTATCGAAAATCATCTCCCCACTGATTCGCTGCTCAATCAAGGGGGAATGCAAATCAATAAAGAATGGCGCAACTTAAAATCGCACTGGTATGGTCTATCAACTAAAACAGACAAATGGTCAGTCAATCAAAATTTTGCTGCGCATGTTCAATTGCTCGATAAATCGCAGCAATTCAAAGAGAACGTTGCAGATTATTACAATTTAACCTTTGAAACCGACAAAACCACGCATTATCTCAACGATATTATTATCAATAAACTGCCTGATGTAGTAGAAAAACTCGAACAACTTCAAGCACTCAGTGCCGGAGCGCTGATCGCAAAACAGCTCACCACTAGCCAAGAAAATGACATTTTAGTGTCGATGGCTAAATTAACGCAAAGCGTCAAATCGCTAGATTTAAATTTCGACAAAATCGGGCAAGTCAACAGCATGCAACAAAGCATTATGTCAGGCCTAGCCAAAGACATTCTAAAATGCACTATTCAAATTTCAAACGTTGTGCAAAGTGAAATTTTATCTAAAAAATTCCAAATATCCCCAAGCGAGTTTTATGCACTGAACACGCAAGCAATCAACAAAATCTATTCGAAAAACTATGAAACACTGTTGCCCACACTCGAATCCTTACTTGAAAAACGTATTGAAGACACCCAAAAATGGCGCCTGTTAACAATCGGCATGGCGTGTGTCTTGTTTTTCATAGCGCAATATTTTTTCATCGGCATCTACTTTGCCACCATGGAAAGTATCCGCTCACTGGTTAAATCTGCCCAGCGCTTTGCGGATGGCGATTTATCGGAACGGATTACTCTAAAAACCGAAGATGAACTGCGCTTGGTCGCAGAAAATTTCAATGAAATGGCGGCCAGCTTTCAATATTTATTAGCCATTTCTGAAAAAAATCAACAACAGTTAAACAAAAGTGAGCAAAACCTCCGCACCTTAATTAAAACGATTCCCGATTTAATATGGCTCAAAGATAAAGAAGGTATCTACATCACTTGCAATACGACCTTTGAAGCTTATATGGGACTTGGCGAAAGTGAAATTATTGGCAAAACCGATTATCACTTTTTCAATCAAACGCTCGCCAACACAATTACCACGCACGATCAAACTGTCATGCAATCGGGGGAAGTTTGTATCACCGAAAACAGTGTGTCATTTAAAAATGACGATCATCATGCCTATTTAGAAACCATTAAGTCGCCTTTGCGCGACGTAGAAGGCAACATCGTCGGTGTACTGGGGATTGCACGCGATATTAGTCGGCGCAAAAAATACGAAAATGAATTACGCAAATTCTCACTCGCCGTTGAACAAAATCCCTGTGCGATTATGATTACCGATTTAGAGGCTAATATTGAATACGCTAATGCCGCGTATATTGGCAATAGTGGATACACCAAAGATGAAATCATCGGTCATAAATCCACTATTTTAAAATCCGGCAAAAATGAACCCGACACCATTAAAAATCTCTGGGACACCATTTTAAAAGGAGAAACCTGGAAAGGTGAACTCATTAACCGCCGTAAAGATGGCAGTGAATATATTGATTTAACGCTAATCTCGCCAGTTCGCCAACCGAATGGTGAAATCAGTCATTATCTTGCCATCAAAGAAGACATCACCGAACGTAAAATTATTGAAGAAGAAAACCGACATCTTGCCTTTTCAGATCCGCTGACGGGTTTATCCAACAGACGAAAGCTACTTGAACGCCTCAAACATACCCTCGCGCGCTGTCAGCGTGAAAATACGCAAATTGCAGTATTGATGATGGATTTGGATCGCTTTAAAGCTGTCAATGATACACTTGGGCATTTAGCGGGCGATGAGCTTCTCAAGCAAGTTTCACAGCGTATTACAGCGCGACTTCGCACCACTGACATGGTTGCGCGGATGGGGGGGGATGAATTTGTTGTGTTACTTGAAGATATCACCCATGAAGAAGACGCTGCGCGTATCGCCACTGAAATTGTGGTTGATTTAACGCTACCGTTCCAACTTGGAAAAAATAATGATGTGCGCATCGGGGCAAGTATTGGTATTGCGCTCTACCCTCAACATGGCAACACCTCCGCGACATTAATGGACAACGCCGACATTGCACTTTACCAAGCGAAAGACAATGGCCGTGGCTGTTTTGCGTATTTCTCTGAAAGTTTAACCCTTGCCGCACGGGAGCGTTTGGATTTAGAGTCGCGTCTGCGGCGCGGAATTGATCAGGGTGAGCTGCGTGTTTTCTATCAAGCGCAAGTGGATATGATTAGCGGTGAAATCATTGGCGCAGAAGCACTTGTTCGCTGGCAAGAACCTAATGAAGGCTTAATTCCGCCGTATAAATTCATCAGTATTGCGGAAGAAACGGGACTGATTATGCGTATTGGTGAATGGGTGCTGCGCGAGGTCTGTCGCCAAGGCAAAGAATGGCTAGATGCTGGTTTTTCTCCTATTCGCTTAGCGGTGAATGTATCGCCTGCACAATTTAAACATTGCGATATGCTTGAGCTTATAACCTCTGTGCTTAAAGAAACCAATTACCCCGCAGAGCAATTAGAAATTGAATTAACAGAAAGCGGTTTGATGGAACATCAAGAAGTAGTGATTGATATTTTAAGTAAACTGCGTGACTTGGGCATTCATTTAGCCATTGATGATTTTGGCACCGGATATTCTTCCCTTGCGTATTTAAAACGCTTCCCGATGAATGTGCTAAAAATTGATAAAAGTTTTATCGACGATATCCCCTACTCGGCTGACGATATGGCCATTACCTCGGCGATTATTTCAATGGGGCAAACGCTCGGCTTTAAAGTGTTAGCTGAAGGCGTAGAAACACCTGAACAACTCGCCTTTCTCACGCAAAAAGGCTGTGATATCTATCAAGGCTACATTACCAGCAAACCCATTCCAGCAGATAAATTTTTACAATTCCGCCTTAATGCCATGGAAAAGCATTCTGCTTAATGTCCAGAAAACGTGAGTGTGCGAGTCAAATTCAGGCACACTCACGTTTAACGTATCTCGTTTTATCCAAAGTATCAATTTAAACGCTCAAAAGCGCAAAAATTGCCGCCCATATATAAAAAATGGCTTTAAATCACTTTTTTAATGCCATTTCCCCTCGTAATACTACTGACAATCCCCACCACATGAGTAAATATAACTGTATCAGTCATCTGTAGGATATAACTCATTAGACTATGTGGTATAAAATCAAAAAACGACTATGATAAATTGTTATTTATTTTTAATTCAACGATTAAGTGATGAAAAATGACCTTTAGACACAGCAATCTAAAACTTATAAATAACCAGGGAAATGAGGCATTTCCAGTACATCAATTAGTCTATATTAGTAAAGCCGTTGACATTATTTCCACTAATGAGCTATCGGACATTTTAAAGACCGCCCATCAATTCAACCAAGACAGCAACATCAGTGGGGCGTTATTTTATAACCAAGCGTTATTTTTCCAAGTATTAGAAGGTGAGAAAAACACCATCAATACGTTATTTACCGATCATATTTCAAAAGACAAACGCCATTCGCATGTCAATTGTTTTTATCAAGGCCTTGTTGAAAAACGCACTTTTCCGAATTGGAACATGGCGTTATATGGAAAAAATAATCTTGAAATTATGAATTTATGTGAATTAGATGATGATGAAATAATGTCGATAGAAAATTTTTTTCAAGGCAAAATTACTGAACATTTTAAGGATTTAGTGACTTATTTTAAATCAACCTTATCGCATTAATTCACCCTAAAAATCATATATATCACCAAGTAGTTTTGATAAATCAAAGGAAGTGTGTTTATCAAAAGTGTTCAATCACTTATTAGGTATGGAAATTGTCACATGATGAAACTACACGAATTATGAAACTACACGAAAAAATTCGATGTAATAGAAAACTAAAAGGTTGGTCACAAGAAGATATTGCCGAAAAATTAGAGATGTCACCAAATGGTTATGGCAGTATTGAGCGTGGCGACACCGATGTGAATTTATCGCGACTTAATAGCATTGCGGAACTCTTTGACATGACACTGCTGGAATTGATTAGTTTTGAGTTAAATAGCCTACCAAGCCGTGCTCCAAACGATACGACGCCTTCTGTGATAAATCACTCAAGCGAACCGCATGCAAAAATTCAATTTGAATTAGAAAAACAAAAACTCATGCTAGAAATTGCCAACCAAAAAATCACCACATTAGAATTTGAAATTGAAAAACTCATGGAAATCATGGCAATCATGAAAAATGAGCTTAAAGCCTTAAAAGGCCAATAAAAAAAGCCAGCGCGACTGCTGGCTTTTTGGTGTCGGATTTTCTGAATCAGAATTCGCTTAGTTATTCAACCAAATCAACTCAACACGACGGTTTCTCACTCTACCCGCTTCGGTGCTGTTATTTGCAATAGCATGAGATTCACCGAAGCCATGCGCGGTCAAGTTGTTTTTCACGCCTTGAAGTGCTAAATAATCTGCCACGGACTGCGAGCGGGCTTTTGATAACCGTAAATTATGCTTATCTGACCCCTCACTGCTTGTATGCCCCCGAACGTCTAAATCATTTTTTTGTGGATATGCAATTAAACTTTTTGCAACGCCCTCTAAAATACTTTTTGCGCTAGGTGTTAATTGCGCTGAATCGTATTCAAATTGCACGCCTTGAATTTCTAAACTAATTGGACAGCCTTTTGCATCGACTTTACTCCCCGCAATGGTGCCAGGACATAAATCCAAACAATTATTCACACCATCACGATCCGTATCTTGCGTTGAGCAATCTGCAACAGGTGGTGGCGCAAGGGGTTTTGCGATAGGCAATTCAATTTTAGGCTCGGGGCGGTGGGCTTTTTCACCTAAGGGGATAACAAAACCTAGATTGACAACCATCTCATGAAAATCGTCGCTGTTGGCTGTATTAGATAAAAGACTATTGAAATTATTGTTGTAGCGATAGCGCACGTCACTGCGCAAAAATAAACCTTCGCAAATTTCATAAGTTAAACCCAAACCGGCTTCACCTAGAAAACCCAAGGCATTCGCGCCATGAACACTTGTATTTGCCGCGCCCGCGCTAACTACCGCGTAGGGTGAGAATTTATCTCTGAAGAAGAAATACTGTATATCTGCCGCTGCGCCTGCTAACTCTGAATCATCTGTGGATAAATCGAGTTTATTGGGTGCACTGCCTAAGTTTTGATAAGATCCTTTTAACTCCGCGTTAAAATGTGAGTTGAGCATTTTACCTAACGCTAAACCGCCACCCCAGCCATCATTACTGTTTCGTTCACTGTCCGTTTTAACATACGAGCCATAAGGCGCAACATACCAGCGGGTATCTTCTTCTAGCGATGCATACGAAATCACAGGCGCAACTAACGCGGATAATACGGCAACAGCTAATATTTTTTTCATTTATCATTTCTCTTATAGCATTAAAGGGTAATCACTAGAGTCTATACACCCCTCACACACAAAGCAAAACGTAAACGTCAAAATGTGACTTTGCTCACATTTTTAAAAAAAATTACCCGAAATTAAAATAAACCCAATTGAACTTGAGCCACTTCTGACATCATCTCACGCGACCAAGGTGGATCTAAACAAATCTCCACATTGACGCTGGCAACATTTGGCAAGTCACGAATCCCTTTTTCCACGTCACCTTGAATCACCGGCCCCATGCCGCACCCAGGAGCCGTTAAGGTCATCATAACGTGAACATGATAATTCGATTCACTGACCGAATAAATCTGACATTCATACACTAAGCCTAAATCCACAATATTGACAGGAATTTCGGGGTCATAGACTGTTCTCATTACCGCCCAGCAATTTTCTTTGACAGCCTCCTCACTATTATCGCGCATAAGCTCTGCACTATGTTGTGCTTCTCTGCCCAGTGCATCAGCGTCTTTGCCCGAAATGCGTACCATGTGACCATACGGGGTAATCACAGTAAAATTGTCGCCTAACGCTTGATGAAGCGTCACGATATCGCCTGCGTTAAGTTTACCGATATGCCCCTCGGGGATGGTAATCACATCCACATTGCGCGTTAGGGTAATATTTTCTCTTTCTGACATGATATATTTATAAAGTTAATTTAAGCTAATTTAAAAAAAGTTGTGCATCTATAAGTTGCCCTGTCACGTCTATGCTTTCATCACTGAG
The DNA here is from genome assembly GCA_039805765.1 of Pseudomonadota bacterium. GTDB lineage: Bacteria > Pseudomonadota > Gammaproteobacteria > Methylococcales > Methylomonadaceae > UBA10906. The sequence goes on along the minus strand of JBDLTP010000021.1, from coordinate 52,497 downwards.
CAAATAGCAAAAAATCGGATTCAACGAGGCCATAGAGGGCAATAAACTCTTATCTTCAGCAGGATAGACACGGCGACGCAAAGGAGAATCAATGGGGCACGGAATTAAAGTATTTACACGAATTTTCTGGCCACCTTCAAGCTCTTGCGAAAGCACACTCGCAAGACCTTCCATGGCAACTTTTGATACACCATAAGCGCCAGAATAAGCCGGTGCTTGCCTTGCTGATGAATCCGAAATAAAGACGATGGATGCCTTTGGTGCTTTTTGCATAACAGGCAAAAGTTCACGAGTCAAAATAAAAGGTGCGTTGACATTCACATTAAACGTATGCCCCCAGTCTTTTGTGCCAAATTGTATCAAGGGTGTAAAGGCACTCAACTCCACCGCCGCATGCACCAAGCCGTGCAACATACCGTATTTCTCATCAATGCGCTGTGCCAGTTCACTGTAATCATTTTCACTTGCTCCAGCCAAGTCAAAGGGATATAAAATCGGCTCAATACCACCTTGTTCTAAAATAGCGTCATAGACTTTTTCAAGTTTTGGTAAATTTTTATCTAGCAAAATGACGATGGCACCCTGCCGTGCAAATTCAATTGCGGCTGTTGAGCCAAGCCCCCCTGCGGCGCCAGTAATTAAAATAACTCGATGCGCTAAAATCATAATACGCCTTTAAGCCATGTCAGTAATTGCGCGGGCGAATGGATTAAAGCTTCTGCGCCCCAATTTTCCGGTTGATCGTCTGGTTGCAAATACCCGTAAACTGCCGCCAGCGTGTACATATTGGCTGTATTGCCTGCCACAATATCATGCGCAGCATCGCCAATGTACACACATTCACTCGCCAGCACCCCTGCCAGCTCACACGCGGCAAACAAAGGTGCAGGGTGCGGCTTAGGTGTTGGTGTGCTGTCACCACTAATAACACACGCCGCGCGCGAGCCTAAGTCAAAAGCCTCAACCAACGGCAACGTAAATCGCTTGCGCTTATTGGTCACAATGCCCCAAGGAATATGATGTGACTCAATAAAAGCGAGTACCTCACGCATGCCCTCAAACAAATCGCTATGCGTAGCAATATTATTTTCATAAAGCGTGAGCATCGTCTCTAAAATGCGTTCGCGTGTTGGCGTATCGATGTGTTTATCAATACTGGCATCAATCATAGCCACCGCACCAAAGGAAACATTGGGTTTAACAAATTCAAAACTAACGGGCTCAAAATTATATTCAATTAACGTTTTATTCAAACACGCAACCAAGTCAGGTGCGGTGTCAATTAACGTACCGTCTAAATCAAATAATACGCAGGAAATGGTTTTTTTCATCACGTTATGCTGGCTTTTTGAACGCAGCGATATAATTCACGTCAATATCGCTGCCGAGTGAAAAACGTTGCGTCATCGGGTTATATTCAATACCAATCATCCCTTGCAGCTCAAGTCCCGCCGATCTTGCGCTTTGGCTTAATTCAGACGGTTTAATAAATGTTTTATACTCATGCGTGCCTTTTGGCACCATTTGCATCAGATATTCTGCCGCAACAATCGCCAGTAAAAAGGCTTTGGGGTGGCGATTGAGCGTTGAGAAAAAAACCAAACCGTCTGGTTTGACAAGTTTCGCACACGCTGAAATAATCGACCCTGCATCAGGAACATGTTCAAGCATTTCCATGCAGGTGATCACATCAAAACTTTCCGGTTGCTGCGCGGCCAGCGTTTCGACACTAATTTTTTGATAATGAACATTTGTGCCAGTTTCAAGTGCATGTAATTCTGCAATATCAACAAGATCAGCACTCAAATCAATCCCTAGCGCATTCGCCCCTTTTTGCGCGAGTGCCTCGGTTAAAATCCCGCCACCGCACCCCACATCGAGAATTTGACAATTTTCAATTGCTGTAAACTGTTCAATAAATCCTATGCGTAGCGGATTTACGGCGTGTAAGGTTTTAAATTCACCGTGTAAATCCCACCAGCGCTCTGCCATTGAGCCAAATTTTTCAATTTCGTGTGCGTGTACGTTTTCGTTCATATTCATTACGTGTTTCTTTAATAAATTGGGTATAGTTTAGCTTATTAGTAGGTTATTTGTCATGCAATGATATTTCAATTATCTTTTGATTTCAAAAACCACTCGTCAACCGTGAGTTTTGCCACTAAATAGCCATATTAGGCTTGTCTTGTAATTTGCCAGCAATAATGGATTTTTGGATCGCGTGCAAAGTCTTCAGGAATGGTTTTTAGCGTAATATCGGTAATGTTTAAACCTGAAAATTGCGTCAAATCAAATTTAAAACGTCTAAAATTTGTCGAAAAATAAAGCGTTCCTGTCGGTGTTAACAACTTAGACGCATGGTTAATAAGCGCAATATAATCGAGCTGAATATCGAACACGTCTTCCATGCGCTTTGAATTAGAAAATGTCGGCGGATCTAAAAAAATCAAATCATATTGCCTTGCTTGCCGATTAGCTTCGCTCGCCAGCCACTGAACGCAATTTGCTTGAATAAATTCATGTCTACCGGATGTCTTATTGAGCGCTAAATTATCTTTTGCCCACTGCAAATAGGTGTTTGACATATCTACCGTAGTGGTCACACTCGCGCCACCGACCGCCGCATGCGCCGTTGCGCTCCCTGTATAGGCAAATAAATTCAAAAAGCGTTTGCCTTGCGCCTGTTTTTGAATCAAAAGGCGAATGGGGCGATGATCTAAAAATAAACCGGTATCTAAATAATCTTCAAAATTCACACGCAATCGACAGCCGCCTTCAATCACTTCATGAAAGATACCCAGTTCACTGTGTTTTTCGTATTGCTCGGTGCTACGTTGTTTTTTGCGTACTTTTAATAAGACTTGCGCTGGAGGCACCCCTAATACATGGGGGATTTCAGTTAAAATACCCGCTAAACGTAAATCGGCTTTTTCTTGATCAACGCTTTTTGGCGCTTCATATTCTTGAACATTTACCCATGTTTTATCGCTGTGATAAATATCGATAGCGACAGCGTATTCAGGTAAATCAGCGTCATAAACACGATAGCAAAATACGTGATTTTGCTTTGCCCATTTTGCGAGTTTTTTGAAATTTTTCTGTAAACGATTCGCAAACATCGGTGCAAATTCCACCGGTCTGCTAGGTGTTTGAGCAATATCGCGGGTAGTGCCTGGACAATCTACACTAGCGTGTACTGGCTCATCCGCTATCTCAACTACTGTCGCACTAGGCTCATGGGCAAGATACGTTTTGGGCATAAAAAACGTCTTTTCTTCAATAGTAAAACGTAGCAATCGACATTCAAGTGCGCCATTGAAAAGGGTAATGGGTTTTTGTGAGCGAATACCCAAACGAAAACCTAATTCAGGATTGCTGATAATTATCGCGGCTTGCCAGCCAACAAAAGACGTTTTTAGCGTTTGACCAAATTGCTCATAAAGTGCCGCCGTCTGCGCTTCATCACCAAGTCGCTCACCATACGGTGGATTACACACAAGCAAGCCTTTTTCCCAGCTTTCAGGCGGCATTGCATCAGCAATATCGCGCCGTTCAATATGAATTTTGCCTTGAAAACCTGCATTCGCCACATGCGCTAGCGCAGTATTCACCGTATTTTTATTTTTATCAAACCCCACCATCATCGGCAATTTTTTCATGCCGACGATTTTTCGCCACTGCGCTTCTTGGCGAAGAGTCTGCCAACATAATGCGTCATGTTTTTTCCAGCCCATAAAGCCAAAATACTCGCGCCCAAGTCCCGGCGCACAATCTGCGGCAATCATCGCGCCTTCGAGAAGAAGCGTCCCCGACCCGCACATGGGGTCAAGCAGTGATTTTCCGTCCGCTGACAATTTATCCCACCCACAACGAAGAAGAATGGCCGCGGCAAGATTCTCTTTCATTGGCGCTTCAATACTGACATCACGATACCCACGTTTATGTAAACTCTCACCCGATAAATCTAAACTGAGTTGGGCATTTTCACCATTTAAGTGAACATTTAAACGAATATTGGGACGCTCGGTATCAATGCTTGGACGAACCCCAAATTTGGCTCGCATTTGATCAACAATCGCATCTTTGACTTTCAACGCGCCAAAATGACTGTTAATGATGACGGTCGAATTCTTGGCGCTAAACGTCACCGCAAAACTGTCCTCGGCATTGATATGCTCAAACCAGTTAATGGCTTGAATAGCCGCATATAAATCCTGTTGCGTTTTAACGTCAAATTGACTGAGGACTAATAGAACACGATTAGCAAAGCGCGACCACAAACACACACGATATGCCAGCGCTAAATCGCCCGAAAAAGCAACACCCGCCGTGGTGGCTTTAAATTGCGTCACGCCTAGCGACACTAATTCATTCGTTAAAATACCTTCCAGCGCTTTAGGCGTGGTTGCGAAAAATTCATGCGTCATATCGTTTCTTTATTTAGGGGTGAGTGAGACAAGAAAAAGGGATAACACTGCAAAATGAATGTTATCCCCACTTTAACTGCTGATGAAAATTTAGAATGTGATGACGCTATCGCCTTTACTCACGAGGACAACATCTGCGTGACGTGCTGCAAAAATACCCACCATGACAACACCGGTAATATTATTAATTAACGCTTCTAATTTGAGAGGATCCAGAATACTGAGATTGTGAACATCTAAAATCACATTGTGGTTATCCGTGACACAACCTTCACGATAAACGGGTTGTCCGCCTAATTTAATAAGCTCACGCGCCACGTAACTTCTTGCCATTGGCACAACTTCAACCGGGAGCGGGAATTTACCCAGAACATCAACGCACTTTGATTCGTCAGCGATACAAACAAATTTACGACTCGCCGCCGCAATAATTTTTTCACGCGTCAACGCCGCGCCACCGCCTTTAATTAATTGTTTATGCGGATTGACTTCATCTGCGCCATCAACATAAATATCTAGCGTACCGACATCATTTAAATCTAAAACGCGAATACCTAAGTTTTTTAAACGTTGTGTGCTGGCCTCCGAGCTAGACACCGCGCCTTCAATATCGTCTTTCAAATCAGCGAGGCAATCAATAAAATGATTCACCGTTGAACCTGTACCGACACCGATAATGCTGATATTTTTAATATAGGGCAACGCGGCCTCAGCGACTTTACGTTTTAATTCGTCTTGTGTCATGGTCGATTTTTCTCCTTGGAATAAAAAAGTGAAAAGGCAAAGCAAAACCACTTTGCGCTCCTGTGATAATAACGCATCGCGGCTATTTTCGCGTGTCTTTTTTGCTAAACCGCTAAATCATTCACGCTTAAAATCGCGAGTAAAATCGACACAATAATACCGGCAATCATAATACCGAGCGTAATAATCAACGCCGGCTCAAGTAACGCTAACATGCGAGTAATCGAGACGCGCAATTGTTTGTCATAAATGGTGGCAATACGCAGCAACATGTCTTCTAAATGCCCGGTTTCTTCCCCCATTTTAATCATTTGCATGGCCATTTTGGGAAAAATAGCTTTTTGCTCAAGTGCCTCAAAAAGGGTTTTACCCTGTTTGATTTGCTCACCCGTATCCTCGAGCGCCTCGGCAATATGCAAATTATCAACGGTTTCACGCACAATCATGAAGGCAGATAAAATCGATACGCCATTTCCCAGTAATGTCCCTAGTGTGCGCGTTACATTGGCGATTTCTTTATTTAAAATCATCTCGCCAACGAGCGGTAATCTAAGCCAGCGCGCATCCCAAATGCGTTTTGTATCTTTACTGCCCAGTTGCGAATTAAAATACCCCATTGTGCCCAAAATACTGCCAATCACCGCCCACCAGTATTGCTGTAGCCAATCCGCCAAGCCAACCACCATCTGCGTCGAGAGCGGCAACGCCTTACCCGCGCTCGCAAACATTTCACTAAATTGCGGCACCACAAACGTCAACATGATAAACAGTGACGCCAGCGACATCACCAGTAAAATCGTTGGATAAATTAACGCGGTACTCACGGTGTCTTTTAATTCTTGCGAACTCTCCAAATACGTGGCGAGGCGGCTGAGCACTTCCCCTAAATTACCGCCCGCTTCGCCCGCACGAATCATATTTAAATAAAATTTACTAAATACGCCTAATTGCAACTCAAGCGCATCAGCGAGCGACACCCCACTTTTCACTTTTTCAAGGACACGACCAATGAGTTTAGTTAAATTTTCGTTATCACTTGCTAAGTCCATCAACACAAACAAGGAGCGATCCAGCGGCAAACCCGATTCAAGTAATGTGGCAAGCTCACCGGTAAAAAGCACAATATGTTTATTCGATAATTTACCGCGTTGTCCGTTTAGCTGAAAGCCTAAAAAAGTTTGACTCGTGGCTGGCTTCACGCGCAGGGGAATATAGCCGTCCTGTTGAAGTTGCTGCACACAATGTATTTCATCGATGGCTTCCTGCTCACCTTCGACCGTCTCACCTGCACTATTGACCGCTTGATAGAAAAATAAAGTCACGCTCTAATTCTCCGACGTCACACGCATCACTTCTTCAAGTGTTGTGATGCCTTGCAATACCTTCTGCAACCCATTTTCATAGAGCGTAATCATCCCCTCTTCACGCGCAAGCGTTTCAATCGCGCCAGCAGACGCATGCCCCATAATCAGTTTACGAATCGGATCAGTCATTGGCAAAAATTCAATAATCGCAAGACGCCCACGATACCCAAGTCCACCGCATGCGGCGCATCCCACCGTTTTAAATAACGTAATCGTCCCTTCTGGCTGAAAACGACGCAAGCGCATTTTATCAATTAACTCCTCTGAGGCCGTATAAGCCAGTTTACACTGCACACAAAGCTGACGCACAAGCCGCTGCGCTAAAATCCCATTGACCGTGGATGTGAGTAAATATTCTTCAAGCCCCATATCAAGCAGACGTGTCACGCCACCCGCCGCGTCATTAGTATGGAGCGTTGAAAGCACCAAATGCCCCGTCAGCGCAGATTGCACTGCAATGCGCGCCGTTTCAAGGTCACGCATCTCACCAATCATGATGACATCAGGATCTTGACGAACAATCGAGCGTAGCGCAATCGCAAAGGTTAAACCAATTTGCGGCTTGGCTTGAATTTGATTGATACCGTCCATTTGATATTCCACGGGATCTTCCACCGTGATAATTTTTCGCGCTGTAGTATTTAATTTTTTGAGCGCAGCGTACATCGTCGTCGATTTACCGCTCCCCGTTGGACCGGTAATTAAAATAATGCCATGCGGCTGTGCGAGAACATCGAGAAATTGCGTTAACTGCCGCCCCGCAAAGCCCAATGCTTCAAAGTCCAGCACGGTATTTTCTTTATCGAGCAAACGAATCACGACGCTCTCACCATACATGGTAGGAATACTGGAAACACGCAAATCGAGTTCTTTACCGAGCATTTGCACTTTAATGCGCCCATCTTGCGGCAAACGACGCTCAGCAATATTGAGTTTCGCCATAATTTTAATACGCGAAATCACTGCCGCGGTTGATTTCACCGGTGGCGCGTCTATATCTTGCAAGACGCCATCGACGCGCAGGCGCACTTTCAGCGTTTGCTCGAAGGGTTCAATGTGAATATCGGATGCTTTCACTTCAATGGCGCGCTGCATAATGGCATTGACCATTTTAATCACCGGCGCTTCACTGGCTAAATCCTTTAAATGCGCTAAATCTTCTTCGCCCAGCTCATCAAAGGCAAACTCATCGAGTTGATCATCATTTTTACCTTTGACTTCACCGTATTGCACCGCTAAGGCGCTGTCAATTTCAGATAAAAGGCCAACACAGGGTAAAATCGTTTTACCCGTAATAATACGCAGTGAACCTAAAACAAACGCATCTTCAGGGTCAAGCATGGCAACGTGGATAGCAACGTCATCTTCGCTTAATCCAACCAAATGATATTGTTTTAAAAAACGCAGGGACACGTTATCAGGCAATATTTTTTCCTGCGGATACTGCTCAGCATTAATTCGCGCTAAGTCACTGCTTTCAACAAAGGCTAACGCCACATCATGCTCTGAGCAAAGTCCCAACTTAATTAGCAAGGCCGGCAAACTGTCGGCAACTGCGGTTTTTTGCATACGTTCCACTTTTTTCAAATCAGACAACGAAAGTTTGCCTTTATTTTGCAAAACCGTCAGCACGTTGGACGGCGATGCGGTGAATAATTGAGTGCTGGACATGATAGTAAAAGTTACGTTGTTAAATTCAATCGAGTGGTATCTATGATAATCTATGTTTAGCGGGGATGCCTGCGCATTCCACCCTTTTTATACTTTTTATTTTGAGGCATTCCTTTGAATACAGCAAACCCAACCATAATAAACGAATTACTCCGCGGCACACACGAAGTCTTGCTCGAAACGGAATTGGTTAAAAAACTCGCTGAAAATCGCCCGCTACGCATTAAAGCGGGCTTTGATCCCACCGCGCCAGACCTGCATTTAGGTCACACGGTTTTAATTAATAAACTCAAACAATTTCAAGACGCAGGCCATGAGATTTTATTTTTAATTGGTGATTTCACGGGCATGATCGGCGATCCAACGGGTAAAAACGCCACGCGCAAACCGCTCACACGCGAAGAAGTTGCCGAGAATGCGAAAACCTATCAAACCCAAATTTTCAAAATTCTCGACCCCGAAAAAACGCAAATCCTATTCAACTCAACGTGGATGAATGCGATGTCCTCAGCGGAATTGATTCAACTCGCCGCAAAAAATACTGTGGCGCGTATGCTTGAGCGTGATGATTTCAGTAAGCGTTTTAAAAATAATCAATCGATTGCCATTCATGAATTTTTATACCCACTTATTCAAGGTTATGACTCGGTTGCCATGAAAGCGGACATCGAACTTGGCGGCACTGATCAAAAATTCAATTTGCTCATGGGACGTCAACTTCAAGAAGTCTTTGGTCAAAAACCGCAAGTGGTCATGACCATGCCAATTTTAGAAGGCCTTGATGGTGTTCAAAAAATGTCAAAGTCACTGAATAATTACATTGGCATTGCGGATGCACCTGATGAGATGTTTGGCAAAATCATGTCGATTAGCGATGAGCTTATGTGGCGTTATTTTGAATTACTTAGTTTTCGACCCATGTCTGAAATTGCCGCATGGAATAGCGAATGTCAAAATGGCGCGAACCCCCGTGATTATAAATTCAAACTCGCGCAAGAAATCATCGCACGTTTCCACGATGAAGCCGCCGCAGTCAAAGCACTTGAAAACTTTGAAGCACGTTTTCAGCGTGGCGCTATTCCCGATGATATTGAGGACGTCACCCTCCATATTGACGGAGCCAGTATTGGCATCGCCCATATTTTAAAAGACGCTAATTTAACGAGTAGCACCTCTGAAGCTATCCGCATGATTAATCAAGGTGCTGTGAAAATTGATGCTGAAAAAGTCGACAATCCCAAAGTAGAGATTGAAGTCAACTCAACGCACGTTTATCAAGTGGGTAAACGTAAATTCGCGCGAATTAGTATCGTTAATTAATTAAGTTTGATGACGCATGTTTTGTCATAGTCAATTGAAAAATCGACTATGACAACATTGTACGTTTATTTTTGCACTAACATCTCACTGTAAATTTTTAAGCTCAATCATTTGTCTTCCCTACCAACCAAATGTAGCTTAACTATGTTTTTCACCAATACCTGAAAAACGTTGATAGCCGTCTATTTCAATGAATTCAACGCGTATATTGTCGTCTAAAGTGGTGGCTAAAAAATCTTCAATGGTTTCTAAAATATCATGATCAATAAATATTGCTTTCGTCGTATCAATGGTGACATGGCTATTTTCTTCGATACTCAAAATAAATTTACGCAGTACCGCCTTATTCAAAAATGACACATCTTTATTAAAAGACAATAGATAATGTGACTTTTCTTTAGACAGCGTAATGGCAGTTTGATAATTAGCCTTGATTACAAAGAACAAACCAATCGCCATGCCAATTGCCATGCCTAGCAATAAATCAGTGGTAAGAATAGCCAAAATAGTAATAATAAAGGGTAAAAATTGACTCGCCCCTTTTTGATAAAAATGCTTAAACACCGCTGGATTTGCTAATTTATAGCCTGTATGCAATAAAATGGCCGATAAACACGCAAGTGGAATAGTATTTAAATATTCAGCGATAAATAAAATACTCAAAAGCAACCAAACACCATGTAGAAAGCTGGATAGACGTGTTCTTCCTCCGGCATTAATATTGGCCGCACTTCGAACGATAACGGCTGTCATGGGGATACCGCCTAAAAAACCACTGACAATATTGCCAATTCCTTGCGCTTTTAATTCACGGTTTGTTGGCGCTAAACGTTTGAGTGGATCTAGCTTATCGGTCGCTTCTAAACTCAACAAGGTTTCAAGACTTGCAATAATAGCAATTGTCACTGCAGAGCTATATGTATCGAGTCGCGATAAATAACTAAAATCAGGAAAAACAAAATAATCAAATAGCTCTATTGGACTATTGATTGGAGGCAGATTGACGAGATGCTGCGAACTGACAGCCCATTCTGGTGCAAAGTGAATAGTGTATTGATTGTAGGCAATCCCCCAAACAACCGCGAGCAGCGCTGCGGGAATATGCTTAAAAAATGCGTGTTGTTTAAACCACGATAAATTCCAAACAATCAAAATCAATAATGCCACGCCACTAATCACGATCGAGCCATGTGAAATATTATGTGAAATCGACTCAATTAACTCTTGAATACTCGACTGCGCACTTTCTTGCATATAGCTTTCATCACCCACAAAACTAGTGTGATAGCCAGTTGCATGAGGTATTTGCTTGATAATTAAAATCAAGCCAATGGCGGCCAGCATTCCCTCAATAACCGCTGACGGAAAAAATGCGCCAATAATACCCGCCCGTAAATACCCCAATATTAACTGAAGGATGCCCGCTAAAATAACGGCTACCAGTAAACCTTGAAAACTACCCAGTTTCTCAATAGCTGAAAATACGATGACGGTTAAACCCGCTGCAGGCCCCGATACGCATAATTGCGATCCACTTAAAAATGAAACTAATAGCCCCCCCACAAGCCCCGCAATTAATCCTGAAAATAATGGCGCCCCTGATGCGAGTGCAATTCCTAAGCAAAGAGGCAACGCAACCAGAAACACCACTAAGGAGGCAGACATGTCACCCCTGAAATTTGCACCGTAATAAGCAATATGCTTATGAATCATTTGAAATCCTCTTATTTTGAAAAAATAATCTGTTAAATAATCAATTAATTTCGAATCGAAATAAATCGAATTACATGCACAAAGGCATTATGTATATTTAATTTTTTACCAGCGACAAATACACAATCACCCGCAAACCACCGAGTTGGTCTGATTTTTCAAATACCAATTTCCCGTTATAAAATTTGACAATATCATTCACAATCGCAAGGCCTAAACCATGACCTTCTTTCGTTTCACTAGCACGTAGTCCTCTCGCAATTAATTCACGAATAATGTCAGGTGAACAGCCTGGGCCATCATCTTCAATAATAATTTCAAGGCCATGATGACTTTTCATCGTGATATAGACTTGCTCATGTGCCCATTTGCAGGCATTATCAGCCAGGTTTCCCATCAGCTCTAAAATATCTTGCCTGTCGTAATTCACCAGCATATCGGGCGCGATAATCGTAATGGTTAAAGGTTTATCTCGATAAAGCGTTTTCAGCACTTTACTCAACGTTTGCAATTCAAATTGCGGATGAAATCCGAGCAAATCTTTTCCACCAACACCTGAAATTCTAGCGCGCTTTAATTCTCTCTCAACTAAATTCAAAATATCACTTGCGTGTTTTTGAAATTGCGTCCGTATATCAGGATGATTATCAAGCTCAGATGAATCAGCCAGTCGATACATTATGGCAAGCGGGGTTTTAATGGCATGTGCCAGGTTTCCAATGGAGGCTCTTGATTGATTTAGACGACGATCAATAATTTGGAGTAACGATTGAATTTCATTCGTTAACAGCAGAGGATCTCCATCATTTAAATTAGTGGTTGAATTTGGATCGATTGCCGCCATTGAGATTAAACGCCATTTCAGCTTTAAAAACGGACTTAAGGCTTTATGAATCAAATAAGATTGAATCAGTAGCGCAAAAAAGGTAATCAGAACACTAATTAAAAGCATCACCAAACTTAAATCACGGACATCTTGCTTAACCTCTGACAAATCTTCGCTTGTTATCACCGTGACGAGGACGTCATTTATAACCACCGACTTTCTAAAGGCGATAAGCGATTGCAATTCGGGGCCTTGCATGTAAAAAATGTCGGAATTAATCGACATAAATGGCTCAAGCTCAAAAGAAAAAGCGCCAAGCGATGGCGAGTTGACAACGGCTCGATACGTGACAATTGAATAGTAGTAACCCGAATTGAGTTGCAGATACATAGGCGTGATAACCTGTGAATCAATATTGACTTCACCCGTTGATGAAACAACAAGGTGTTTTAAAACACCATCAAAATCGTGACTCAACCGCGTTATCATCTGCTTTTCGATAATATACGGCATGGCCAGTGTGCGTAAACTCCAAAGCAGGGCTAAACCAATGAGCAATACCAGTCCAAGACTGATATTCATTTTTTTTGCTAAACGCTTCACGCATCACCCTTAAACAAATATCCCTGATTACGTCGTGTAATAATTCGATCTTTACCAATTTTTTGACGCAGACGAGAAATGTAAACTTCAAGCACATTACTGTCTGGATCTGAATCCAATTCATACAAGCTTTCAAGTAACCGTGATTTGGTAAATAACTTGTTTGGATTTAATAAAAATAACCTAAGAAGCATAAATTCAATGGGCGTTAAGTTATGGAGGATATCCGCCTGTTTCACGGTTTTATTTGCCTCGTCTAAACATAAACCAAACGCCTCGATTTTGGTTGGGGTATGGCCTTTACTTCGTTTAATAACCGCATTAATGCGAGCCAGTAATTCTTCAATATGGAACGGTTTTCCTAAATAATCATCCGCCCCCGCTTCAAAGCCATCTACGCGGTCATACCAATTATCTCGGGCGGTAAGGACTAATACAGGTGTATCTAATCCATTTTTTCGCCATGTTTTTAAAACATCAAGTCCTGATAAGATGGGTAATCCTAAATCCAGTACGATAATATCGTAGTTTTCTGTAGCGCCCATAAATTCACCTTGTTCACCATCAATTGCCAAGTCAACAGCAAAACCCGATTTCACAAGGTCTTGTTTCACTAATGCCCCCAAATGTTGGTCATCCTCAACAAGTAACAATTTCATCTACACCTCAAAATATACACCCTTCAAACCAACACAATAAAACCCGTTCAAATCATCCAAATTACTCTCGACATGAAACAAAGCAAACAGCACTTTACGACATCGCACATTTCATTTGAAAGCGTCATCAATCATTTTATTGAGTTTTAATTATACATAGTAAAACTGAATTTAAGCTGAACAAAAATAACAGAACCTATTTCAAATAGGCACATTTACTACCATAATATTCATATTTTATTTGGATACGATTCAGATAACGAATAATTAATTGAGCCGTCTCATTCCTATCCGAGTAAATCGTTGAGGCGACAACGCATTTTAAATAACGTTTCTCACGCTGATGTATATTAAGTTTGCCCATTTTGATAAAGGGACATTACTTCTCCAAAATAAGCAATGTCAATCCATCCACTTTAGGTGTCCATAAAGCAGGATTGACAGGAAATTCTCGTCTTAGTGTTGTGAGTTTGTAGCCTCTGCGCTCATAGTACGCAATCAACTCCTGTCGACAGTGAATCACTTCCAAAACATAACGCTCAACTGGCCATTTTTTCGCAGCGTAGCATTCGGCATAATGTAATAATTGCTTACCAATTCCTTGACCTTGATAAAAAGGATTCACGGCAAGCATTCCCATTTCAACTTGTTTATCGCTATATTTCACGCAAACGCACCCGATGAGTTTCGTTTGTGTTTTACAGCAAAGAAAAATATTGTTATTTGAAGCAAGCAAATGCAAAACTTCTTCTAATTCTGTGCGACGCCCGTCGAGTAAATCCGCTTCCGTTGTCCATCCTTGTCGGCTCGATTCACCACGATAAGCGGCGTTGACCAATTCAACCATAGCGTGCGCATCATCAACACCTGCAAGGCAAAAATTGAGCGCTAGCATTTACGCTACCTCGTTACTTTTTCTCGATAACGTTAAACGCAAATCAGCGCCAACATGCCGAACATTTTGCCAATGAAAACGCGATTTATTTTTCATAGCGGTTAATTCGGGTAAGACAAATATCCCACGCCCTTTATCGCCCAAAACACAAGGCGCCATATAAATGAGCCATTCATCGACCAAATTCGCTTCGAGCAACGCGCCATTCAAACTCGCACCCGCTTCAACAAATACATTATTTATTTCTTTTTGAGCCAGAAATGCCATCACCGCGTGTAAATCAAGACGCCCGTGATAAGCGGGCAAAACATAAACATCAAAACCTGCTCGCTCAAGGGTGGCTTTCTTAGCCGCATTTTCACTGCATGTAAGTACCCAAATCGCCCCGTCAATGTCACGCATTTTCGCGTTGGGCATAAGCTTTAATTGTGAATCCAGTACAACCCGAACAGGCTGAATTAGCGGAAAATCCACTCGGGCATTGAGCGTCGGATTATCCACAAGCACTGTGCCTATCGCAGTTAAAATAGCACTGCTTTGTGCTCGAAAACGGTGAACATCTTCACGAGCCGGTGGTGAGGTAATCCATTGGCTTTCGCCATTCGCAAGCGCGGTACGCCCATCTAAACTCATGGCAATTTTACTGCGCACAAAAGGCCGTTTTCGTGTCATGCGTGAAATAAACCCTTCATTTAGTGCTTGCGCTTGTTCTTTGAGTACATCAACGACCACGTCCATCCCCGCGTCTTTGCAACGCGCTAAACCTTGCCCTGCGACAAGTGGATTAGGATCGCGCATGGCCACCACTAAACGTGAAATCCCCGCCGCCACTAAGGCGTCACAACAAGGCGGGGTGCGTCCATGATGACTACACGGCTCAAGCGTGATGTAGGCTACCGCGCCCTCTACGGACTGCGTGGCATGATTAAGCGCGTAAACCTCAGCATGCGCTTGCCCTGCCCGCTCATGCCAGCCTTCACCAATGATTTCGCCGTTTTTAACCAGTACACACCCAACGCGGGGATTAGGATCCGTGGTATAACGCCCACGTTCCGCAAGAATTAACGCTCGCGCCATATAATACACATCATTTTTTTCGTCATTACTCATGGCCACGCTCACTGTGTAAATTGGCAATCACCTCATTAAATTCACTCACATCTTCAAAGCTTCGGTACACCGAGGCAAAACGCACATACGCGACATGATCAATGTTGCGCAACTCCTCCATGACTTTCTCCCCCAGCAATTGACTGGAAATTTCGTTATCTGTTTTTCCCATTAAACTGCGTTTAATACGATTGACTGCGAGCGCAATCGTGTCACGATTGACAGGCCGTTTTTCAAGCGCTTTGACAAAGCCTGAACATAATTTCCGCTCATCAAACGTCTGCCTTGTTCCATCACATTTCACGATATCAGGCATATCAAGTTCAGCCACTTCATACGTGGTAAAACGTGACTTACAGACGCAGCACTCGCGTCGCCGGCGCACTTGATCGCCTTCATAGGCAAGGCGTGAATCTAACACACGGGTATCGTTTTCAGCGCAAAATGGGCAACGCATAACGTATCTATCCTAAAAAAAATAAAATATCAATCGACTACAGACGAATAATCAATGATCAAGGGCGCGTGGTCGGAAAAATTTTCAGCGGTATAAATAGTGGTCGCCTTCACTTGATCTTTCAATGATGCGCTAATGATATGATAATCAATACGCCATCCAACATTATTGGCTCTCGCTTGCCCCCGATTTGACCACCAGGTATATTGATCCGCTTCTTGATTGACTAATCTGAACGCATCGCACCATTGGTTTTCACTAAAAAGTGTATCCATCCAAGCGCGCTCCTCTGGCAAAAAACCTGAATTTTTTTGATTCCCACGCCAATTTTTTAAATCAATGGGTTTATGCGCAATATTCCAATCACCACAAATCACAATATCGCGACCTGTTTTTTCCAATGCGCTCAAATGCGCTTTAAATTTCGCCAGTACACCATATTTGAATGTTTGACGCAGATCCCCCGACGATCCAGAAGGTAAATAAAGCGATATAACGCTCAAATTTCCCACTCGCACTTCTATATAGCGTCCTTCAAAATCAATTTCCGCATCACCCATGCCATAAATAACGTCATCGGGTTTTTCTCGGCAATAAAGCGCGACACCGCTATAACCCTTTTTTTGGGCATCATGATAAAAACAATGATAAAACTCAGGGTGAAACACCAAAGCATCAAGTTGCGCGAGTTGCGCCTTGGTTTCTTGAATACAGACAAAGTCGGCATTCTGCTGCGCTAACCAGGTAAAAAACCCTTTACGCTCAGCTGAGCGAATACCGTTTGCGTTAAATGTAATAATGCGCATAAAAAATGAATCCATTGCGATTTGTAAGTTTAGCCGGTATCATACTCAGTTTTTTACTTATCAATGCCCGTTTGTGGCAATGCGAAAATACTATGAAACCAGAAATTCATCCTAATTATAAACAAATTACCGTCACCTGTGGTTGCGGTAATACTTTTGTGACCGGTTCTGCGTTGGCTAAGGATTTACAAATTGAGGTTTGTTCATCTTGCCATCCCTTCTATACAGGGAAACAACGCGTTGTTGACACAGCGGGTCGTGTTGATAAATTCAACAAACGATTCGGCAGATAAAGTTTTCTTTTTTTCTGCTTACAAAAAAGCCGATACGTTTTGCGTATCGGCTTTTTTTATGCACGTTACGTGACTTAAACGTCGCTAGGCTCTTTCGCACGACGCGAGGTTGAGCTTAAACGTTTTTTGCTTTTGTCTTTTTTCGCGCCATCATCAAATTTAGGAAACTTTTTGCCTTCAGAAGGTTTACCTGCACTACTCCCTCCTGCAACACTTGAAATATTTAAAAGTTGACCCGCCACGCGAACTTTACGCAACTCTTGCAATAATTCTTTAGGCATTCCTGCCGGCAATTCCACCGTACTATAATCATCTTCAATCCGAATTCGGGCAATATGATCACCATCAATACCCGTTTCATTCGCAATCGCTCCCACAATATTGCCGGGTTTCACGCCATGTGCATGACCCACTTCAATACGGAAAGTTTCCATTTCAATATTCGCACCACCAAATTCACGTTTAGGGCGACGCTCGCCACGTTCTTCCCCCCGTCTTACTGGACGCTCACCCCGCACCGCGCCACGCCCATCTGAGCGAGGATCTTTTCGTACTGGACGATCATCACGATCACGCTCTGACACTTTTTTAGGTGGTGACATCAATAAAGGCTCATCACCCTGCACTAATTTCGCAAGCGCTGCGGCAATTTCAAGCGCCGTCACGTTATGTTCATGCTCATATTGCTCAATTAACTGCGTAAAGAAACTGAGTTCTTGTGCGGCAAGCGTATCGGTAATATTTTGTTTAAAACGGTTAATGCGTTTGTTGTTAATGATTTCTGTTGAAGGCAGATCCATTTGCTCAACTTTTTGCTTGGTTGCGCGTTCGATATTCATTAACAGTTTGCGCTCACGCGGTGCGATGAATAAAATCGCATCACCCGTGCGTCCTGCGCGGCCTGTACGACCAATACGATGAACGTAAGATTCGGTATCGTAGGGAATATCGTAGTTTAAAACGTGCGTGATTCTATCAACATCAAGCCCGCGTGCGGCGACGTCTGTTGCAATTAAAATATCGAGTTTGCCATTTTTTAAATGACTAATCGCGCGCTCACGCAAACTTTGCGACATATCACCGTTAATGGCTGCCGCAGAATAGCCACGCGCTTCCAATTTTTCAGCCAGCTCAATCGTTGCTGTTTTGGTGCGCACGAAAATAATCATGCCATCAAACGTTTCTGCTTCTAAAATACGTGTTAACGCATCTAATTTGTGCACGCCACTCACAAGCCAGTAACGCTGGCGAATATTTTCCGCAGACGCTGTCGTCACTTTAATGGTGACATGTTCAGGCTCATGCAAATATTCTTGCGCAATTTTACGAATAGCCGTTGGCATAGTCGCTGAAAATAACGCAATTTGGCGATTATCCGGTGTTTGATCTAAAATCCATTCTACATCATCAATAAAGCCCATTCGAAGCATCTCATCCGCTTCATCTAGCACCAAAAACTTTAAGTTTTCGAGCTTTAAGGTGCCTTTGCGCATGTGATCCATTACACGCCCAGGGGTTCCAACCACAACTTGTGCACCGCGCTTGAGTTGGCGCAACTGCGTTCCATAATCTTGTCCACCGTAAATTGGCAGAACGTGAAAATCTTTCATGTGTGAGGCATAACGCTGAAACGCTTCAGCCACCTGAATAGCTAATTCTCGTGTTGGCGCTAAAACGAGGACTTGAGGTTCTTTTTGTTTTAAATCAATACGGGACAAGATAGGCAGCGCGAAAGCCGCTGTTTTACCGGTACCCGTTTGAGCTTGCCCCAAAACGTCTTTACCGTCGAGAATATAAGGAATGGTCTGTGCTTGAATGGGAGAGGGCGTTTCGTAACCAATGTCTTTGAGCGCTTTAAAAAGCGGCTCAATAAGACCTAAATCACGAAATGACAATGGAAGGGATGTATCGTTAGACATAATGTACCTGTTGCATAATTTGAATGCGCTGATAGCGCGGGGAGAATAATTGTTTCCAATAGCCAAATTATAGCGCATTTGCAAGCTATTCTGCTAATTTAGCCATTTTTAAGGATTTGCTTGTTATAATATGTGAAAGTTAGATCATTTCATTTTCAATCCCTCAAATTAGAGAGCTTTCATGATTCAAGGTAGTATCGTTGCGTTAGTCACCCCCATGGATAACAACGGTGTCATCGATACCGACAGTTTAGCGACATTGTGTGAATTTCATATTGCACAAGGTACTGACGCACTGGTTGCTGTAGGCACAACTGGCGAGTCGGCAACATTAAGTGAAGAAGAGCATTGCGATGTGATTCAATTTATCGTCAAACAAGTGGCTGGTCGTATTCCAGTCATCGCTGGCACGGGATCAAATTCCACCACAGAAGCCATTAATTTAACCCGCAAGGCAAAAGACCTTGGGGCGGATGCCTGTTTAATTGTGACGCCCTACTACAACAAACCTACGCAAGAAGGGCTTTATTTACATTATAAAGCCATTGCGGAGGCTGTCGATATTGCGCAAATTCTATATAACGTCCCTGGCAGAACCGCTTGCGATATGCTACCTGAAACCATTGGACGCCTGTCTAAAATAGCTAATATTGTTGGCGTCAAAGAAGCGACGGGCGATTTATCGCGCGTAACACAAATCCGCGAGTTAACGTCCACTGATTTTGCTATTTACACAGGTGATGATGCCACTAGTCGCGAATTTTGTTTGCTTGGCGGTAATGGCAGTATTTCGGTAAGCGGCAATGTTGCGCCTCGTTTAGTGCATGAAATGATTCATGCTGCGATGGCAGGGAATGCGGAAATTGCCGCGGCCATTGATGCAAAATTAGCCGAGCTACATAAGACTTTATTTATTCAAGCAAACCCGATCCCCGTAAAATGGGCTGTAGCCGAAATGGGTTTAATGCAAAAAGGAATTCGTTTGCCTCTAACATGGCTCACAGAAGAGTGTTTTGAGTCTGTTCGCGCGGCTATGCACCAAGCAGGCACGCTATAAAATGAAAAACTTAACGCCCGTTATTACCTTCTTTGTCGCTAGCAGTTTATGCGGCTGTTCAACAATCCAAAGTTGGTTTCCTGACAAAGAGAAGGATTATCAATTTACCAGCGAACTTGCACCGCTTGTTATCCCCCCTGACCTCATGCACAAAGCAAAAACGTCTTCTCGCGTTGCCGCTCTGCCGCTTTCGGCTGAAAAAATGCCCCTTGAAAAAACGCCTGAATTACCCACGAGCGCGGAAAAAAAACCGATTATAAATCGCCAACCTGTTAATTCCGATACGATCCCGCTCAATCGCGATGACATTCAGCTAACGCGCAGTGAGGATAAAACTTCACAATTTACCTTAAATGTACCTTATGAGCGAGCGTTCCGTATTGTTGGAAAAGCGATTAGTCGTAGTGGAATTGAAGTTCTTGAGCGCAGTGAAGCCGAAAAAACAATCAAAATACAGATTACTCAAGCACCTGCCACGCCAGTTGAACAATCATTTTTAGATGAAACGCTGTCCATATTTGATATTTTTGAAGCCGATGAAAAAATTTACGTCATTGAATTTTCAGAAAATAATGACAAAACCGCCGCCACGTTACTTTCAAGCAATTTAAAACCGCTCACGCAAAACAATGCCGTTTTTATGCGTTTATATGACTCAATTCAAACCGATTTGCATAAATGATTTTCATTCTCCCCCAAATAATGTAAATGCGAAAAAAATTTTATATTTCTTATCAAATAAAGTTCTAAAGTTCTAATAAAAACAACCAAATTTACATAACCATTTTTAAAGTTAATTCAAAACCTCATGCAAAAATTCATTAGTACCGCCGCATTATCTGATTTTCGATTAGAAAAATTACTCGCTGACATGCAAGCCGTGCAAGCTGACATTCATAAAGTGACTGCCCGTTTTGTTCATTTTGTGTCCGGTGAGCTTACGCCAGAAAATAAAGTCGTGCTTGATCAACTCCTCAGCTATGGCGTTCCTAATTATATTGATGACAGCGAAGGTGACTGTCTACTGATTGTCCCGCGCTCAGGCACCATTTCACCTTGGTCAAGTAAAGCCACTGATATTGCAAAGCGCTGTGGACTCCATGAGATTAAACGTATTGAACGCGGAATTGAATACTTTATTGTCAGCAGTACGCCTTTAAATGAAAACGTGGCCGCAAAACTGCATGATCGTATGACACAAACGGTTATTTATCATCAAGATCACTTAGATTTATTTGTAGAGCACGCACCACTGCCACTTCTCCATGTGGACATCATTGAGCAAGGTCGCGACGCTTTAATTAGCGCCAATACAGCACTCGGATTAGCGCTCTCACCAGATGAAATTGATTATTTGACGGCGGCCTTCATGCAACTTAATCGCAATCCAACGGACGTTGAATTGATGATGTTTGCGCAAGCAAATTCTGAGCATTGTCGACATAAAATTTTCAATGCCGATTGGACTATCGATGGCGTTGAGCAAGCGCAATCGCTTTTCAACATGATTCGCCACACGTCTGAAGTCAGTCCGCACGGTATTTTATCGGCTTACCATGATAATGCGTCGGTGGTTGAAAATGCGCTTACCGATGTCTTTATTCGCAACCCCCACACGGGTGAATATGCCTACACGCAAGAAGCATCGCATTTACTTATGAAAGTAGAAACGCACAATCACCCAACGGCTATTTCGCCCTATTCAGGCGCAGCAACGGGCAGTGGTGGTGAAATTCGTGACGAAGGCGCGACGGGACGGGGTTCCACGCCCAAAGCCGGTTTAACGGGTTTTTCCGTATCCCATCTCCATGTACCCGATTTCGCGCAGCCGTGGGAACAACACCATGGCAAACCTGAGCGCATCGCCAGTGCACTCGATATTATGCTCGACGGGCCACTAGGCGGCGCCGCATTTAATAACGAATTCGGTCGCCCTAATTTAACCGGCTATTTCCGTACATTTGAACAACCCGTTTTAAACGACGAAAATGCCCTGCGTGGCTACCATAAACCAATTATGATTGCTGGCGGTGTGGGCAGTATTCGCCCGATGCTGGTGAAAAAACAAGCCATTCCCGCAGGCTCGCTCATTATCATTTTGGGTGGCCCTGCCATGCTAATTGGTCTTGGCGGCAGCGCAGCTTCCTCGCAAGCCTCAGGTGAGAGCTCAGAATCACTGGATTTTGCCAGTGTTCAGCGTGAAAACCCTGAAATGCAACGTCGTTGCCAAGAAGTCATTAATCACTGTAATGCGCTCGGTGAAAACACGCCGATTGTGTCTATTCATGATATTGGTGCAGGCGGTTTATCGAATGCGGTACCGGAAATTATTCATGACTGTGAACGTGGTGGACGCTTTGAGCTTCGCCATGTTCAAAATGCCGATTTAGGCATGTCACCCATGCAAATCTGGTGTAATGAAGCGCAAGAGCGCTATGTCGTTGCGATTAGACCCGAATCATTAGAATTATTTAAAACGTTCTGTGAACGTGAGCATTGCTTGTATGCGGTTATCGGTGAGGTCACTGACGAAGAACATTTGAGTTTATCTGATAATTTACTTCATGATCAAGCTGTGGATCTGCCGATGTCAGTGCTTTTTGGAAAACCACCTAAAATGCACCGCACCGTTGAACATGTAGCGCCGAATGTCGCGGCATTCCATACCGATGATATTGAACTCTCTGAAGCGATTAATCGTGTTCTGGCGTTTCCTGCGGTAGCCGATAAGAGTTTTCTTATTCACATTGGCGATAGATCCGTCACCGGACTCGTTGCCCGTGATCAAATGGTCGGCCCTTGGCAAATTCCAGTAGCCGATGTCGCGGTCACAACATCGGGCTTTCATGCGACAACAGGCGAAGCGATGGCCATGGGCGAGCGCTCACCTATTGCCGTCATTAATGCCCCTGCGTCAGGACGTATGGCAATTGGCGAAGCGTTAACCAATTTAGCGGCTGCGCGAATTGATAGCGTGCGTGACATTAAATTATCGGCAAATTGGATGGCCGCTGCGGGCGTTGCTGGTGAAGATGCGGCTTTATTTGATACCGTCAAAGCAGTGGGACTTGAGCTCTGCCCTGCTCTTGGGATTGCCATTCCTGTCGGCAAAGATTCCCTGTCCATGAAAACCGTGTGGCACGATGAATCAGGTGAAAAAACCATGACATCACCGCTTTCACTGATTATTACCGCATTCGCGCCTGTCTTAGATGTTTGCAAAACGCTAACACCCCAGCTACAAGCAATTGAACATAGTGTATTGTTGCTTATTGACTTGGGCGCAGGCAAAAATCGCTTAGGCGGCAGTGTGCTGGCGCAGGTTTACAATCAACTGGGTGATAACGCGCCTGATGTAGACGATGCGGCACGTTTAAAAGCCTTTTTCGAATCCATTCAAACGCTCAATCAACAACAAAAATTATTAGCGTATCATGATCGCTCTGACGGGGGATTACTTGCGGTGGGCGCTGAGATGCTGTTTGCAAGTCGACTTGAAGTGAATCTTGTTTTAGATGCCCTAAGCGCAGATACACTCAGTAATTTGTTTAACGAAGAATTAGGGGCCGTCGTCCAAATTCGCAGTGAAGACATTGACGATGTCAAAACCTTACTTGCACAAAATGGCTTAATTGATTGCCTATTTGAAGTTGGCCATGTGGGTTCAAATGAAAACCAACGCTTAACCATTTCAAAGGGCGGTGACCTCATCTACAGCGCCCCACGCGCCCAACTGCAAAAAACATGGTCAGAACTCAGTTACAAAATGCAAGCATTGCGTGACAATCCAACGTGTGCAAAGCAAGAATTTGCACACATTGACAACGACGCTGATCGCGGTCTGCACGCTCTACTTACTTTTGACGTTAATGAAGACGTCGCCGCGCCCTTTTTAGCCTTAAGTCGTCCCAAAGTCGCTATTTTGCGCGAACAAGGCGTTAATGGTCATGTTGAAATGGCTGCGGCATTTGATCGCGCAGGCTTTACCAGTATCGACGTGCACATGAGCGACATTATTCATGGGCGCGTGAGTTTGCGTGATTTTAAAGGGCTGGTCGCCTGCGGTGGCTTTTCGTATGGCGATGTTTTAGGCGCTGGCGGCGGTTGGGCAAAATCTATTTTATTTAATCCACTTGCGCGTCAAGAATTCACAGACTTTTTCGCTCGCGAAGACACCTTTAGTTTAGGCGTTTGCAATGGCTGTCAAATGCTGTCTGGATTAAAAGACATTATTCCAAATGCGCAACATTGGCCGCGTTTTATGCGCAATACATCCGAGCAATTTGAAGCGCGTGTTACCATGGTTCAAGTCGAAGAGTCGCCTTCTATTTTACTTTCAGGCATGGCTGGCTCAAGAATACCTGTTGTGGTGGCGCATGGTGAAGGCCGCGCCGTCTTTTCACAAAATTTGCAAAATGCAGTAGATGCAAAAATGATTGCGCTTTCGTATGTCGATTCACGCGGTATTCCTACCACGGATTTTCCAGCCAATCCTAATGGCTCACCTTTTGGTATTACAGGCCTGACCACCACCGATGGCAAAGTTACCATTATGATGCCGCACCCCGAGCGCTGTTTTAGAACACTTCAAAACTCCTGGCATCCCGCTGACTGGGATAAAGACGGTGCGTGGCTACGACTCTTTAGTAACGCTCGCGCGTGGGTAAATTAATACAAAGGTAATATTTGACGAGTAGAGTTAGAAGCGACATGAATAACTAAAAGATTTCCCTAACTCTACCCTCACCCATTACTTTTGATAATCAACAGATGAATGAAATAAACGAACTAATTCAACAATTTGGACAATGGTTTTATTTGTTAACTTTTGTTTGGGCGGCTCTTGAAGGTGAAACTTTTGTTATTTTTGCTGGATTTGCTGCACAAATGGGCTTTTTGAACATTGAGTATTTGATTATTTCGGCTTGGCTGGGCAGTAGCGTAGGTGATCAAATTTTCTTTTGGATGGGAAGATGCTTTGGCTCAAAATTGTCCATTCGCTTTCCCAAAATAGAAGCACACATGCATCGCTTGATGGTTTGGATTGAGAATCATGCGATTATTTTTATTCTGTCTTATCGCTTTATGTATGGTATTCGAAATATTAGCAGTATTGCAATTGGGATGAGTCATATTCATTGGCGTTTCTTTGCGATATGGAATGTGATTGCCGCCCTTATTTGGTCAATTATTTTTTCAGGGGTTGGCTACTTTTTTGGTGATGTAGTCGCCACGTTATCGGGTGATTCACTGAAATCCAATATACATGAAATTTTATTTTTGATGCTGATTTTAGTAGGTACCTTTTTCATTTTTCAGCAGTTAATTGCTCATCTTCACCGCAAATCGGCTTAAACACTAACCCATTTTAAATCCAACTAGAAATCCACCTGTAGCACTGATCCCTTTTGTTGAAAAATGTGAAAGTCTTTCAACCAAATAATCACTTGAATTTTTCGCTGCACTAGTAGCGGTGTCGGTATAATGGAGTAATTGTGAATCAGATAAATGAATCATACCGTAGTACTCCGCAACAAAGAGCATAACGACAATCCCCCCTCCCAAAAACAACAGAAAACGGAGCATTTTTTTCACAAAATACCCCACTGCAAAGCCTAAAAGAAAAGGCTCGCCTACATTTCCAATTAAAGCGGTAGACGATAAAATATCTTGGTTTTCCATTATGGTAGTTTACGATTTCTAAAATGTGACATTGTAACATAGATCAATTCCTCTGGTAATCATTGCTCAGGTGAAAAATTTCTGTTTTTTGTTCATCAAAAATCACCCTATTTTGTGTTATGTTAGTAGTGATAAAAAACAATGTATTTTAGACAGCCAAGTAAAGGAAAATAACGTGCCGTTAACTGAACAAAATTCCAAATGGACTATTGAGAAATCTGCTGAAACTTACGCCATTAATTCATGGGGTGATCGCTATTTTTCAATCAATCAACAAGGGAATGTGTGTGTAAAGCCTTGCGCGGATAAATCAATCGAAATTGATTTGCACGAAATCGCCATGTCGCTACAAGAAAAGAATTTATCGCTGCCTGTGCTCGTTAGGTTTATTGATATTCTAAAAGACCGTGTCCATCGCCTTGACCGCGCCTTTGAACAAGCGCGGATTGCGCAGCACTACAGTGGCACCTACACCCCCGTCTACCCAATTAAAGTCAATCAACAACGTAAAGTGGTTGAAGGTATTCTCGCTGCGGATAAAATTGGACTTGAAGCGGGAAGCAAACCCGAATTACTGGCCATTATGGCGCTATCCAAATCGGAAAATGGCTTAATTATTTGCAATGGGTATAAAGACCGCGCGTATATTCGCCTTGCGCTCATTGGCCTTAAAATGGGACTCAATGTATTTTTAGTCATTGAAAAACCGCTGGAACTTGAATTTATTATTGAAGAAGCACAAAAACTTAATGTCACCCCACAAATGGGTGTGCGCGTGCGTTTATCGAGCATCAGCGCTGGAAAATGGCAAAATAGCGGCGGCGAGAAATCCAAATTTGGTCTGCATGCGCATGAATTATTACAGTTAATTGAACGCTTAAAAGAAACCGATTTGCTTCATGCCTTAAAATTGATGCACTTTCACATGGGGTCGCAAATTGCCAATATTCACGACATTAAAGTCGCACTCAAAGAAGCGGGGCAATTTTATGTCGCACTACACCGTTTAGGCGTGCCTATTTCAATTGTGGATGCGGGCGGCGGACTTGGCGTTGATTATGACGGCAGTCAATCGCGCCGTGAGTCGTCGATGAATTACAGCCTAAACGAATATGCGCAAAATATTGTGCGAGGTTTTGCAAACGTTTGCGCTGAACATAATTTGCCACAGCCCGATATTATTACCGAATCCGGACGCGCATTAACCGCCCATCACGCTGTTTTAATCAGCAATGTGACCGATATTGAATCTGTTTATAGTAACCCTTTAGAACTTGAAAAATTACCCCCTATTCAAAACAACGCTGAAGCGTATCACGACGCGCATTTTGCACTCGCCCAAGCACGAGCCAAGTTTACAGAAGATAAATTTTCCCTTGAAGCGTTAGCAAAAGCTGAAAATATCTATGCGCTAACGTGTCAAAAAATTCACACACAACTCAATTTACACAATCAAAGTGAAGAATCGATTTTTGAAGAGCTCAACGAAAAGTTAGCCGATAAAATTTTCTGTAATTTCTCACTGTTCCAATCGCTTCCTGATGTATGGGGCATTGATCAAATTTTCCCCATTATGCCTATTCACCGCTTAAATGAGATGCCCACACGCCGCGCAGTCATTCAAGATTTAACCTGTGATTCAGACGGACGCATTGATTGTTATATCGAAGGTCAAAATATAGAAAATACGTTGCCTATTCACGATATTGACAGCGAAAAACCGTATCTCATTGGTTTTTTTATGTTGGGCGCGTATCAAGAAATTTTAGGCGATATGCATAATTTGTTTGGTGATACGCACTCAATTAACATCAAACTAGATGAGGAAGGCTATCATTTTGAAGACCTGCAAGAAGGTGAAGCCGTGTCAGAATTGCTGGATTATGTTCATATTAGTAGCGACGAATTGATGCAAGCCTATCGTGAAAAATTAGCGGCCAGTCATTTATCCGACGCTGAAAAACAAAGTTATGCACAGGAATTCTTAGCCGGACTCAATTCATATACTTATTTGGAAAAATAATCGATGCGCCTCTGGCTAATGAAATCAGAACCCGATGTTTTTAGCATTGATGATTTAATGCAGCGTCCCACAAAAACGGAACCCTGGGAAGGCGTGCGAAATTATCAAGCTCGAAATTTTATGCGTGAAATGCAACTCGATGACCGTGTCTTTTTTTACCATTCCAATTGCAAGGCAGCGGGCATTGTTGGCGTGATGAAAATAGTCAAAAACGCCTACGTTGACGATAGTGCGTATGACTCGACCAGTGCTTATTATGATCCCAAAAGTACGCTTGAGAACCCACGTTGGTGGCGGGTTGATGTCGGATTTGTTGAAAAGTTTTCGCGTGTGATTACGCTTCATGAATTAAAAAACCTCTCTGCGTTAGCGGATTTCCAACTAGTGCAACGAGGCAATCGCTTATCCATTTTGCCTGTATCGCAAACCCAGTGGGATATTATTCTCAATCAGCTAACCTAAAAAAATGCACGTTATCCGCATAACGTGCATGTTTTGTACGCGAGACTTTACCAATAAAACTTAGTAGCGATAATGCTCTGGTTTATACGGACCCTCAACGGATACGCTGATATAAGTCGCTTGTTCTGGTGTCAACGTGGTTAATTTTACGCCCAGTTGCGCTAAATGCGCACGCGCTACTTTTTCATCTAATATTTTCGGTAAAATGTAGACTTTGTTTTCATAACTTGACGCATTTTTCCACAATTCAATTTGTGCAAGCACTTGATTACAGAATGAATTTGACATCACAAAACTCGGATGCCCCGTCGCACAGCCTAAATTCACCAGGCGACCTTCTGCCAAAATAATGAGGCGTTTGCCGTCAGGGAAAATTACGTGATCCATTTGGGGCTTAATGTTTTCCCATGTGTATTGACGCAGTGATGCAATATCAATTTCAGCGTCAAAATGACCGATATTACAAACAATCGCCTGATCACGCATGGCTTTTAAATGTTCATGGCGAATAATATTGAAGTTCCCCGTTGCCGTGACAAAAATATTTGCAATGGGCGCAGCCTCTTCCATCGTCACCACGCGATACCCTTCCATAGCCGCTTGTAGCGCGCAAATAGGATCAATTTCAGTAATCCAAACCGTGGCACCAAGACCACGAAGGGATTGCGCGCAACCTTTACCCACGTCACCATAACCGGCAACGACGGCAATTTTACCTGCAATCATCACGTCTGTTGCACGTTTAATACCGTCAACAAGTGACTCACGGCAACCGTATAAATTATCGAATTTTGATTTAGTGACCGAATCGTTCACGTTAAACGCCGGCACTTTTAAATCGCCATTTTTCACCATTTCATATAAACGAAGTACACCCGTTGTGGTTTCTTCTGAAATACCACGAATCTCATCCATCAATTCAGGAAATTTATCGTGCATCATGGTCGTTAAATCACCACCATCATCGAGAATCATATTTGGACGCCAGCCATCCGCACCCAAAATCGTTTGCTCAATGCACCACTCTGCTTCGGTTTCTGTTTCGCCTTTCCAAGCAAAAACCGGAATACTCGCTGCTGCCATGGCGGCGGCGGCGTGATCTTGTGTTGAGAAAATATTGCATGACGACCAACGCACTGTTGCACCTAATGCCGTCAATGTTTCCATTAACACCGCAGTTTGAATGGTCATGTGCAAACAACCCGCAATACGCGCCCCTTTAAGGGGTTGTTCTGCGCCATATTCTTCACGCAACGCCATCAAACCGGGCATTTCAGTTTCAGCAATCTTGATTTCTTTTCGGCCCCAATCAGCTAATGAAATATCAGCAACTTTGTAATCAGTAAAACTCATTTTATATTTTCCTTATGAAATAAAACATGAGTGTGTAGGTTTTATGTAAACGGACACACCCTAAATATTTTTACAGACCCGCTGCTGCTTTTAATGCGTCAACTTGGTCAGTTTTTTCCCAGCTAAATGACGCTTCATGGCGACCGAAATGCCCATACGCCGAAGTTGGCTGATAAATAGGACGCAGTAAATCAAGCTGGGCAATTAAGCCTTTTGGACGCAAATCAAAGACATCACGCACGATTGCCACTAAGCGTGTTTCATCGAGTTTGCCCGTACCAAATGTTTCCACGCTAATCGATGTTGGTTCAGCTACGCCAATTGCGTAAGACACTTGAATTTCGCAACGCTCCGCAAGTCCCGCGGCAACAAGGTTTTTCGCCACATAACGCGCCATATAAGCCGCAGAACGATCCACTTTTGAGGGGTCTTTACCCGAAAACGCCCCCCCACCATGACGTGCCATACCGCCATAAGTATCGACGATAATTTTACGACCCGTTAACCCGCAATCGCCAACAGGGCCACCGATAATGAATTGCCCCGTTGGATTGATGAAATATTTAGTGTCTTTATGGAGCCATTCTTTTGGCAAAACGTGCAAAATAATATCGTCCATGACCGCTTCATGGAGTGATTTTGCGCTAATTTCAGGTGAATGCTGTGTCGATAAAACCACCGCGTCAATGGCTACGGGTTTATTATTTTCATAACGGAAGGTAATTTGGCTTTTTGCATCAGGGCGTAGCCAAGGCAAGGTTTTAGTTTTGCGCAACTCCGCTTGACGCTTAACGAGCAAATGCGAATAGGTAATGGGGGCTGGCATGAAAACATCGGTTTCATTGCTTGCATAACCAAACATTAAGCCTTGATCGCCTGCGCCTTGTTCGTGATTCGCATCTTCATCCACGCCCATCGCAATATCAGCAGATTGCTTACCAATCGCATTGAGGACCGCGCAACTATTTCCGTCAAAACCCACATCGCCATTATCATAGCCAATTTCACAGACGACTTTACGCACCAACGCTTCAGTATCCACCCACGCATCCGTGGTAATTTCACCCGCCAAAATGACCATACCTGTTTTCACTAACGTTTCACACGCCACGCGCGCTTTTGGATCTTGCGCAAGAATGGCATCTAAAACAGCGTCTGAAATTTGATCAGCAACTTTATCTGGATGGCCTTCAGAAACGGATTCAGAAGTGAAAATAAAATTATTACTCACGGTTTATTCACCTAAAAAAAAGAAAAATTAAATACAAAAACGGCAAAGGCCTTTTTTATAACTCGACATGATATAAAACAATGAAATACTCAACTTATTATACAACTAACTCTTCGCTTTCAACTATTACCCATTCGAAGATACATCACCTAAAAGTGGAATTAAGTCGCTAAAAAGGCAGTAATACCACAAATGCCTTGCGCACCTGCATAATACGCCGTGTTTAAATGGGATTTTTTAAGCCCACCTAACGCATAAATAGGCATCGCATAAAGGCGGGCGAGTTCGTTAAATGCCACCCAACCAAGTGTTTTTGCACCAGGATGGCTTGAGGTTTCAAGCACAGGAGAAAGTACTGCAAAATCCACACCAATTTTTTGAGCATGCTCAAGTTCCATTTGATTATGACAAGAAGCGCTGAGCCATTGACTATTTTTGGGTCGTAATTGACACTCAAGCAAATCCGAACGCGTTAAATGTATCCCGTCACAAGGCATCTCAAACGCATTTTCAACGCCTGAATTTATCAATAATGTCACGCCAGCAGATTGGCAAATGGGATAGGCTTTATGCAAGAAATCATGCACTTGCTGGGCGGTTGAGTGTTTCAACCTCGCTTGAATGAGCGTGATATTTTGAGCCAGCAAATGCGCCAATTTTTCATCTAACGCCCCTTCACTATCATCCAAAATCGCATAATACGCAGGCAAGTTTAATGCCTTCAAAATGACGCGATTTGCCGCGGGAAACGTATAGCCCGATAATTCACTCAAGCTCACCCAAGCACTTTCTTGGTTGGCGCAACTTGCCACCGCCCCCGTATAATCCGTTACCGAAAAAACGTGTAAATGCACTACACGATCGTCATAAGCGTGACGAAAACTAATCAGTGGCATAGCGTGACGCATCTCAATACCAATTTCTTCTTTCAGCTCACGCACAAGGGCTGAATGGAGCGTTTCACCATGCTCGACTTTCCCGCCAGCAAATTCCCAAAATCCCCCTTGATGCGAGGTTTCATCTCGACGGGTAATGAAATATTGCCCCGCTTCATTTTTGACAATACCAATCACAATGGAAATGGGTAAATGAGTTTGATCTGTATTGATGGCCGTTTTTAGCTTTGTTTTTTTACTCATCGGATAGTAAATCTTTCATGTTTGAAAAAAATGAACGTTTATTCTCTATTTTTATGTCTTCGGGCAGTGCTTGACGCGCCGCCCAATGCAGATCATCTTGCGGCAACTCATCCAAAAAGCGACTCGGCTCACATTCTTCATGGACACCACGCTGTTTTCGATGTGTGCAATAGCTAAGGGTGCATGTTCGCTGAGCGCGCGTGATACCCACGTAAGCTAAACGTCGCTCTTCCTCAATACTGTCACTGTCTATACTGTTTTGATGGGGCAGTATTTTCTCTTCCATGCCAATCAAAAAAACATGTGGAAACTCCAGTCCTTTTGCTGCATGCAGCGTCATTAAACTCACCTCGTCATTCACCTCATCTTCATGCCCACGCTCTAAAATATCCAGTAGCATCACTTTTGCAATTAAATCACTAAGTGAGAACGGCGCACCCTCATTTGTATTTTTATCGATTAATTTTTGTAGCCAATTAAGCAAATCACTGACGTTTCTGGCGCGTCGATCTGCCGTATCTCGACTGGGACTATCCTCGCGCAGATATTGTGTATAGCCAATTTGCTCCAGTAATTGGCGAATATGCGCAATTTTATCTTCTTCATTACTTAATTGCGTGGATTGCCCAAGCATCCAATCGTGAAACTGTTTTACCCGTCGATGTGACGTAGGCGTGAGGCGTGTGCCCAGCCCTATTTCATTACATGCCGCCAATAAACTCACCTGACGCTCTCGCGCATACGTTCCGAGTTTTTCGAGCGTTGAAGCACCAATTTCACGTCTTGGCGTATTTACAATGCGAAGAAATGCCGCGTCATCATTCGGATTGGCTAGCAATCGCAAATAACTCAACACATCTTTGACTTCTGCGTAAGAAAAAAATGAGGTGCCGCCACTAATAAAATACGGTACATTTTTTTCACGCAAACTTTGTTCAAATAAACGGGATTGATGATTGCCACGATACAAAATCGCATAATCTTGATAGCGCGTATGATTCATCAATTTATGATGCATAATTTCAGACACAATTTGCGTTGCTTCCAATTGTTCATTGCGATGGGCTAAGACGCGCAGTGGCTCACCCACATCAAGTTGACTCCATAATTTTTTTTCAAAAACGTGGGGATTATTGGCAATCAATGTATTGGCCACTTTTAAAATACGCTGTGTTGAGCGGTAATTTTGCTCGAGTTTAATGACTTCCAGACGTGAATAATCCGTTTTAAGTTGCGCCAAATTTTCCGGTTGCGCCCCACGCCACGCATAAATAGATTGATCATCATCGCCCACAACGGTGAATTTCGCCAAGTTACCCACTAATAATTTCACTAATTGATATTGCGTGAGATTCGTATCTTGATATTCATCAACGAGTAAATAACGCAAACGCTGTTGCCATTTCTCCAAAATATCAGGATGACGCTGAAATAATAAAACCGGAATTAAAATGAGATCATCAAAATCAACCGCGTTATACGCATGCAAACTTCGTGTGTAATCCGCATAGATATGCGCCGCATGAATATCTAGAGGCGCTTTTGCACTGGCAATCGCTTGCTGTGGCGTCATGAACGCATTTTTCCATTGCCCTATTTTACCCGCACATTGATCAATTTGCGTATTATCATAATCGCCATGCTGCTGCGTGAATAAACTTTTTAGCACCGTGCCTTTGTCGTATTCGTCAAATAAAGTAATCGCGGCTTTATACCCTAAGGCTTTATGCTCTTTGCGCAAAATATCAAGTCCAAGCGAATGAAACGTCGATACACGAAGACCGCGA
Source organism: Pseudomonadota bacterium (assembly GCA_039805765.1). Lineage (GTDB taxonomy): Bacteria > Pseudomonadota > Gammaproteobacteria > Methylococcales > Methylomonadaceae > UBA10906. The sequence continues at coordinate 18,956 of JBDLTP010000021.1, read as the reverse complement.
CTTTGAGGGCCGTGAAGTAATTTACCCACGCGACTCTGCATTTCACGCGCCGCTTTATTGGTAAACGTCAACGCCGCAATATGACGCGCGGCAAGACCTTGCCTAACTAAATAGGCGATTTTCTCGGTAATCACGCGTGTTTTTCCGCTCCCTGCGCCAGCAAGCACAAGTAACGGTTTATCCACTAATTTCACCGCAGCTTGTTGCTGCTCATTTAAGCCTTTCATTTTATCCCTGTGAAAAATACGTTTTATTCACAGCGAAAGTCGCGGCGATTTCGGATGATATTTCGCCAGCATCAACACGCATTTTCAAACATTGATCGAGCGTTTGCATGCCTTCTTGTCGCCCTGTTTGAATAGCAGACACCATTTGAGCTACTTTTCCTTCTCGAATGAGATTTTTAATCGCTGGTGTTCCCATCATAATTTCATGCACCGCGATGCGACCACCCCCCAATTTTGGCAATAACGTTTGCGCAATAACCGCTTGAAGCGACTCTGATAACATAGTGCGAATCATCTCTTTTTCTGCGGCACTAAACACCTCAATAATGCGATCTATTGTTTTTGCCGCAGACGAAGTATGTAGCGTACCCAGCACCAAATGCCCGGTTTCAGCGGCGCTTAAAGCTAACCGAATAGTTTCAAGATCTCGCAATTCACCCACTAAAATAATATCAGGATCTTCACGCAGCGCCGCGCGTAGCGCACTCTCAAAACTGCGGGTATCGCGTTTGACTTCACGTTGGTTCACTAAGCTTTGTTTGCTTTCATGAATAAATTCAATGGGATCTTCAATGGTTAAAATATGCGCTTTGCGGTGCGTATTTATATAATCGAGCATCGCCGCCAGGGTCGTTGATTTCCCACTTCCTGTCGCACCTGTGACAAGAATTAAGCCATGCCTTTTTTGACATAATGTTTCACAAATAAGCGGCGCTCTAAGTTGCGAGAGCGTTCTCAATTCCGCAGGAATGAGTCGAAAAACCGCGGCTACACCACGCGATTGATGAAACGCATTAACGCGAAAACGACTACCATTTTCAAGCGTATATGAAAAATCCAGCTCTAAAAGCGTGTCATAATCCTCGCGCTGCGCCGCATTCATAGTATGATAAATAAGTTGCGCCACCTGCGTATTTTCAAGGATAGGAAAATTCAGTTGCGCCATATCACCATCGACGCGAATCATTGGCACTGCGCCCGCGGACAAATGTAAATCTGACGCGCGATGCTCAAAAGCGAGTGTCAATAATTCGGCAATATCCATTTAGCGTATTTTCAATAATGTAAGGTGTTTATATGTCAACATTTCAACTTCATGCACAATTAAAACAGGATTGTTTTGTTGTTGGACAATTTGAGCTCTGCCTCGTTTTACTTCTCAATGACAGTCAATTTCCGTGGTTTATTTTAGTACCGCAACGTGAACACATTCGTGAAATCTACGAACTGCAAAGTGAAGATCAACAATTATTAATTCAAGAATCGAGTTATTTTTCGCAGCAACTCGCCACGATATTTGAAGCAGATAAATTAAATGTAGCAGCAATTGGGAATATTGTACCGCAATTACACCTTCATCATATTGTCCGTTATCAAACGGACAAAGCGTGGCCTGCGCCGGTGTGGGGAAAATTTGCTGCTACGCCTTATACAACGCAGCAGCGAGATTTTCGCATTTCGAAAGTAACAGCCGTGTGCGACTTATTGCAGTAAGAATTCAGTGAAGAATAAATCTTTAAAACCAGCACTTGGGAGTTTTGAATAATCTCTCTTTTTCATGCGTTTGTGACCTTCTTGAGGTTCTTCCTCTTTTTCTTCCTCTACGCCTTCCGCTTTATCAATGGTTTTATGAATTAGCTCAACAGCTTGTTGACGAAGTGCTTCACGTTGTTCCATTGTTTGCAAGTTTTCAATTGAACGGTCACTAAACAACATCAATAATTCGTGCTTAATTGCGGCCATGTGTTTTTTCACTGCTTCAGCCGCAGCACCTTCAACAAGGACCTGTACGGTAATCGCTAAAAACTTTTTCGGCTCAATTAAATTAACCACAAATTTAGGGGTTATTTCCATATACTGAATTTTTGCTGGACCAGCAGCTTCACCCTCACCACCTCCCCCATGCTCTTCAGCAGAGGCAAATGCGGGTAAAAGTAACAAGCTAAATAAGAGAATAAATAAACGCATAAAACACTCCAAAAAATTAAAGGCTCAAGTACGCCCATTATAACGAATTGTCTATCTTATGGCGAACTATCAAAATTGAAATTTTGCAATCAAGACGTCTAATTCATCCATAAAATACGGGTCAACAAACCACAAATAATAGCTTTTCAACTGCTTAATGTTCGTTTTTAATCACAAATCAGCTGGGATTGCGCCTACATCAATCAAAACGATTTCATTTAGAATGAGTGCATTTGTTTTATGATACACATGGACATTAATTTTTAGATTGAGCCATGGGAATATAAAAAATGAATCACAACACCTTAATTTCTTGCAAAACGTTACATAACCATTTAAATCAACCGGATTGGGTGATTATTGATTGCCGTTTTTCACTAGCAAATACAAAGCAAGGTAAAAATGCCTATCAACACGGACATATTCCCCATGCACGATACGCGCACTTAGATAAGGATTTATCATCAAGCATAACGCCTTATAGCGGACGTCATCCGTTACCTGATTTTAGAGTTTTCGTTGAGAAACTGGGGCAATGGGGCGTTTCAACTCATACACAAGTGATTGTCTATGACGATGCCGGCGGCGCATTTGCGGGTCGTTTGTGGTGGATGCTTCGATATTGGCTTGGCCATGAAAAAGTAGCTGTTTTAGATGGTGGAATTCAGGCTTGGCAAACACATTTCGCATTAGTGACAACCCACCCCCAAATCAAACCCACCACTTTTCGGCCTTATTTAAACGATTCACAGTGGTTAACGGCAACCCAAACTCAAAACGCGCTCGCACAAAAAAAGATTTGTTTATTGGATGCTCGAACACCGGAGCGTTTTCGAGGCGAAGTGGAACCCATTGATTTTGTGGCTGGGCACATTCCGTATGCGATAAATCGCCCGTTTCAATATAACTTGGATAATGCGGGTTTATTTTTATCCGCTGAAACATTACGCAGTCAATTTCAAAAGTTAATTGGCCATAATCCACCCGAAAATGTCGTGCATTATTGTGGCTCAGGTGTGACGGCTTGCCATAATTTATTGGCAATGGAATATGCGGGATTGGGCGGCTCAAAACTTTATGCTGGCTCATGGAGCGAATGGATTCGCAATCAAAATAGACCTATTGCAAAGCAAACTAACTATTGCGGTAAATAAATTAACCGTGCAGACGCAAAATCCTTGTTATTATTGGCGAGGATTTTTTGTGAGTTACGCTCGCATTAAAATCATCTCGAGGACAAATTTACTGCCAAAATACCCCAGTAGGAGCAAACTAAATCCCGCTAAAGTCCAATTCACCGCCACGCGACCGCGCCACCCATAACGTGCTCGTCCAATTAAAATAGCGCAAAAAATAGCCCATGCGAGCATCGATAAAATCGTTTTGTGCGCCAAATGCTGCGCAAATAAATCATGTAAAAATAAAAAACCCGTCGTCAATGCAATCGTGAGTACAAACACGCCTGTAGAAATCATTTGAAATAAAAATGTTTCCATCGTTTGCAGTGAAGGTAGTAAACGAATAAATCGTGTAGGCGGATGACGTTTGAGTTGCGTATTTTGTATGGATAATAAAACAGCCTGCATCGCGGCAAGCGTCAACAAACTAAACGCAAGAAGAGAACTGAAGATATGCACGCCCATCGCACTTGTATGAACGGGTAGCATATGAAGTGACGCATGCAAACTCACATCAAGCCCCAAAATAAGGGCGGCGAGCGGAAAAAGCAGTAAGCCTAATTTTTCAACAGGCTTAGTTAATGCCGTGATTAAGAGCACTAACGTCACCCCTAAAATATTAAGTGACGCAACGCTAGATAAGCCAAAACTAAACCCGTTATTTTGCTGACACAAAAGCCCGATATAGAGCGTATGCAAAGCCGCGGCAAGCCACGCAAAACGCAGTGGAACACGCGCTGTATTACCCGTTTTGATTTGCGTACCTAAAGTAAACGTATTGAGCGCGTAAGCCACAATAGAACTTACTGCAATAAATCTGACCATACAAAAATCTCTAAGCTAATAAAATGCCATGCGCCATTATAGCCTGCGCCTTTTGACTTGTTTCTCGTTGTGATAATATACCACCGAACTTCGCGCTAATTGTTTTTTGTTAGCGTGTTTTATTTTTCGTGTTATTCATTTTTAGAGTCAAATCATGTTTGATAATTTAACCGAGCGCTTAAGCGGCACCCTTAAAAAACTCAAAGGTCAATCCCGCTTAACTGAAAGTAATATAAAAGACACGCTCCAAGAAGTGCGCGTGGCATTACTTGAGGCGGATGTTGCCCTGCCTGTTGTTAACGAGTTTTTAGAAAATTTAAAAACGGGCGCCTTAGGGCAAGAAGTCCAAAACAGTTTGACCCCTGGTCAATCGATGATCAAATTGGTGCATGCAGAACTCATCAAAGTGATGGGCGCCCAAAACGAAACGCTCAATCTCAAAGCCCAGCCACCCGCCATTATTTTAATGGCCGGTCTGCAAGGGGCGGGGAAAACCACGACGGTAGCAAAACTTGGTCGCTGGCTACAAGAAAATAATAAAAAGAAAGTAGGTGTAGTCAGTGCGGACGTTTACCGTCCAGCCGCGATTAAACAATTAGAAATGCTCGCCAAAGAAGTCGATTTAGTTTTCTTTGAAAGTGACATTAGCCAAAAACCAGTCGATATTGCCCTCAATGCCATTGACGCAGCCAAACGTAAGTTTTTAGATGTCATCATTGTCGATACCGCAGGTCGTTTGCATATTGACGATGAAATGATGGGGGAAATCAAAGCGCTTCATGCGGCCATTAATCCCGTTGAAACTTTGTTTGTCGTTGATAGTATGACGGGGCAAGATGCCGCAAATACCGCTAAAGCGTTCCATGATGCCCTCCCACTAACCGGCATTATCCTAACCAAAGCCGACGGTGACGCACGAGGTGGAGCGGCGCTTTCTATTCGTCATATCACGGGCAAACCGATTAAGTTTATCGGGATGGGTGAAAAAACAAGCGAACTTGAGCCGTTCTATCCTGATCGTATGGCGTCGCGCATTTTAGATATGGGTGACATGCTCAGTTTGATTGAACAAATTGAGAAAAAAATCGACAAAGAAAAAGCCGAAAAACTGGTTAATAAAATCAAAAAAGGTAAAGGCTTTGATCTTGAAGATTTCCGTGAACAGCTTATGGAAATGCAACGCATGGGCGGCATTGGCTCAATGATGGACAAATTACCTGGCATGAAATCTATGCCGGCAGATATGAAAGAAAAAATGAATGAAAAAGTGCTTGCACGTCAAATTGGTATTATTAATTCCATGACCATGCAAGAGCGTCATTTCCCGGATTTAATCAAAGGCAATCGCAAAAAACGAATCGCAACGGGTTGTGGTCAAGAATTGCACGATGTAAACCGGATGATTAAGCAGTTTATGATGATGGAAAAAATGATGAAAAAACTCAAATCTGGCAATCAAGCTAACATGATGCGCGGGATTAAAAGTAAAATGCAGGGCTTGCGTCGTTAATTTTGCGGCCTATTTTTTCTATTAGTTGTTTTATGTATAAAAATGCGTAGAATAACGCGGTTTATTTCAGTTAATTTATATTTAAGGATTTTGGAATGGTAACTATTCGTCTTTCAAGAGGCGGTTCTAAGAATCGTCCGTTTTATCAAATTGTAGTAACAGACAGTCGTAACAGTCGTGACGGCCGCTATATTGAACGCGTCGGTTTTTTTAACCCCTTAGCGCGTGGCAATGAAGAGCGTCTTCGTTTAGACAACGAACGCGTTGCCCATTGGAAAGCAAACGGCGCACAGCCCTCTGACCGCGTTGCGAAATTAATTAAAGATTCTTTAAAAGCGGCTGCATAATTGACTTCAACGCAAGAAAATCCACTGCACGTTGGAAAAATTTCTGGCGTTTTTGGCATAAAAGGGTGGGTAAAAGTTTTTTCTTATACGGGTGAGCGACAAGCTATTTTGAAGTACTCGCCTTGGATTTTGAAAAAAAATAACCTCACGCAAACCGTTGAGGTTCTTGCGGGACAATTACAAGGTCAAGCCGTTGTTGCACAGTTAAAAGATATAAACGATCGTGATGCCGCGGGTGCGTTAATTGGCTGGGAAATTTATATCGATTACGCGCAACTGCCTAAATTAAAACAGGACGAATATTATTGGTCAGATTTAATTGGGCTTCGCGTAGATAATAAAGAAGGCGTCACACTAGGCATCGTGGAGAGCTTACTTGAAACAGGTGCAAACGATGTGCTAGTTGTGCAAGGTGAACAACGCCAACACGCTGTTCCCTTTATACGGCAACACACAGTACTCAATATCGATTTAGTTGCACGGACTATCCTCGTTGATTGGGATGCTGATTTTTAAATGCGTTTTGATGTCATTAGTCTTTTTCCTGACATGGTGGTGCAAGCTGCGCGTGTTGGTGTAACAGGCAAAGCCATTGAAAATGAAACAGTGATACTCAATGTGTGGAATCCGCGTGATTACACATACGATAAACACAACACCGTCGATGATCGCCCTTTTGGTGGCGGACAAGGGATGGTAATGAAATACCAGCCTTTGCATGACGCAGTCACTGCGGCAAAGGCAGACAGTTTTTGCGAAAGCAAAGTGGTTTATTTAAGTCCGCAAGGCAAACCGCTAACACAGTCATTGCTTCAGGAAGCGAGCAAGTTATCACAGCTAATTTTAGTAGCAGGACGCTATGAAGGCGTTGACGAAAGATTCATTGCACGCGATTGCGATGAAGAATGGTCACTTGGCGATTATGTGATTAGTGGCGGTGAGTTAGCCGCGTTAATTGTGATTGATGCGATCACACGTTTACTACCCAATGTACTTGGTAACGTGCAGTCTGCATTGCAGGATTCACATAGCGATGGACTGCTAGATTACCCACAATTTACCCGCCCTGAATGTATTGAAAACGATGCAGTACCCGATGTGCTCTTAAGTGGCCATCATAAAGATATTGAGCAGTGGCGAATGAAACAAGCGTTAGGGCGAACGTGGCAAAAACGCCCCGATTTATTGAAAAAGAAAACATTAAGTGCCGAGCAAGAACGCTTATTGGCGCAATTTAAAGTCGAAGTAGACTAAGGTGTAAAAAATGAACATTATTGATCAAATTGAACAAGCACAATTAAAAGAAATTCCAGCGTTTAAATCAGGTGATACCGTAGTAGTTCAAGTACGCGTCAAAGAAGGTGAGCGTGAACGTATCCAAGCATTTGAAGGGGTCGTTATTGCAAAACGTAACCGTGGCTTAAACTCGGCTTTTACTGTGCGTAAAATCTCACACGGCACAGGAGTTGAGCGTGTATTCCAAGCGCACAGCCCGTTAATTAGCGAAATTATCGTTAAACGTCGTGGTGACGTTCGTCGTGCAAAACTTTACTACTTACGCAACTTGACCGGCAGAAAAGCTCGTATCAAAGAAAAATTGTCATAAGCTTACTTATCGACCACTTCGTGAGTTGAAAAGGCAGCTTTCTCGCTGCCTTTTTTATTGGTAGCCAATTAAACACCATGACGCAACATACGCTCTCAGAAAAGCACATCGATCAATTTTTAGATGCATTGTGGATGGAACAGGGATTAAGTAAAAATACACTTAATGCGTATCGCAGTGATTTAGTGATTTTTCAATCTTGGCTTAAAAAAGATTTATTGCAAGCGCAAGCACTCAATATCAGTGATTTTTTAGCCCATCGTTTTAAAAATGGCATCAGTGAACGGACTAGTGCACGAATTGTCTCAAGCTTGCGGCGCTTTTACGGTTACTATTTGCGCGAAAATCACATAAGCATCGATCCCACCATTCATATCAGCCCTCCACGTATCACGCGCTTGCTGCCGCAAACGTTAACGGAAGATGATGTTGAGCGCTTATTAAATGCGCCAGAAGTGAGTGCGCCACGCGGTATACGCGACAAAGCCATGTTTGAAATTCTCTATGCAACTGGACTTCGCGTTTCGGAGCTGGTGGATTTGAAATTCGAACATTTTAATTTGCGTCAAGGCGTCGTGCGCATTATGGGTAAAGGTAATCGAGAAAGACTCGTTCCTATTGGTGAAGAAGCGTTGAGTTGCCTTGATACGTATTTGCATTCAGGTCGCATTTTGCTTTTATCGGGTCGACAAAGTGATTACATCTTTGTTACGCATCGGGGCACAAATATGACCCGTCATGCGTTTTGGCATATTATTAAACGCTATGCACTCAAAGCGGATATTCAAAAACCGCTATCACCGCACACGCTTCGTCATGCGTTTGCAACACATTTAATCAATCATGGTGCAGATTTGCGTGTCGTCCAGCTACTGCTTGGCCATGTTGATTTATCAACCACTCAAATTTACACGCACGTCGCCCAAGAGCGTCTGCAATCGCTACACGCACAATTTCATCCGCGAGGTTAATTTTTTATGACACATATTATTCATCCTACCGCCTATATCGCCCCTGACGCGCAAATTGGTGACAACACCCGCATTGGTGCATTTGCTGTCATTGAAAGTGGCGTCCACATTGGTGCAAATTGTCATATTGGTGCGCATAGCGTCATTCAACCCTATGTTGTCATGGGTGACAATAATACAGTTCATCCCCACGTTGTTTTAGGCGATTTACCGCAAGATTTGCAATTTAATGCGGCGACAGTCACTTATTTACACATTGGCGAGGGTAATGTATTTCGTGAAGGCTTTACAGCGCATCGCGCCACCAAAGAAAATAGTGCCACCGTCATTGGTTCAAATTGCTATTTCATGAACAATAGCCATGTCGCGCACGATTGTCATATTGGTAATAAAACTATTTTTGCCAATAACGTGGCAATTGGTGGTCACGTTGACGTGGGCAATAATGTGTTTATGGGCGGGGCTGTCGTTGCGCATCAATTCTGCCGTATTGGCTCGTTTGCGATTGTACAAGGCACGACTGGACTCAATATGGATGTTATCCCCTTCACGTTAATTGGTGGACGCCCAGCCAAGCATTACCGCCTAAACAGCGTCGGTCTACGTCGCGCAGGGATTGCAGGTGAGCATTATGACGTACTATCAAAAGCCTTCCGCCTGCTTCGCACACGCCAATCTATTGATCATTTGCCCGAAACGGCGGAATTGAAAATATTAAAAGCGTTTATTTCCGTGAAATCCAAACGTGGTCTACACGGTTTTATTGAGCTTTAATTTACGAAACACGACTTTTTACGTCTAACTTGTTTTCTTCTAACTTGCTAACTTTGCGCTGAGAATTTATGCCTTTATTACGTTTATCTAACATTTCTATTGCGTTTGGCACCCATGCGCTACTCAAACATGCTGATTTTCAACTCGACGCTGGTGAGCGTGTTGGGTTACTTGGGCGTAATGGGGAAGGCAAATCCACGCTAATGAAAATTATCGCCAATGATATTCACGCGGATGACGGGGATATTTGGCGTCAACCCGAACTCAAACTTGCCTGGCTCGCCCAATCTCCCGATTTACCTGAGGAAGCGACTATTTATGATGCGGTGGCGGGTGGCCTTGGGGATTTAGGGGAAATTATCGCGCGTTACCATGATTTATCACTGACGATGGATTATGAAGATGAAAAAGCGTTAAACGAACTAGGCAATCTGCAACACGAACTCGAAGCGCGAAATGGCTGGGCATTTCAACAGCGCGTAGAAAGCACTTTAAGCCGTTTAAATTTACCGCCAGAAGTAAAAATCAAAGGCTTATCGGGTGGCTGGAAACGTCGCGTGGATTTAGCGCGGGCGCTGGTGATTGAACCTGAAGTGCTCCTGCTTGACGAACCGACCAACCATTTGGACTTTGAAAGTATTTCATGGCTTGAAGAGCAAGTTTTAGCGTTTCAAGGCGCTGTCTTATTCGTTACACATGATCGGGCATTTTTGCAAAAACTCGCTACCCGCATTATTGATTTAGATCGCGGTAACTTGGTGTCATGGCAAGGAACGTATGATGATTATCTCACGCGCAAAGCAGCCGCTCTTGAAGATGAAGCCAATCAAAATGCTGAGTTCGATAAAAAACTCGCCGAAGAAGAAGTCTGGATTCGCCAAGGCGTGAAAGCGCGACGCACTCGCAATGAAGGCCGTGTTCGTGCGCTTGAGCGTCTACGTGCGGAGCGCTCTGAGCGTCGAAACACACAAGGCACCGCCAAGATGGGATTGGATTCGGGCGAAAAATCCGGTAAAAAAGTCATTGAAGTCACGAATTTGAATTTCCATTATGGCAACCGCACCATTATTGAAAATTTCTCAACACTGATTCAACGTGGTGACAAAATCGGTTTAATTGGTGCCAATGGCGCAGGTAAATCCACTTTATTGAAATTACTCCTTAAACAACTCGACCCCACTGGCGGCAGCGTTGATCAAGGCACAAAACTTGAAATTGCGTATTTCGATCAGTTGCGTGACCAACTCGATCCTAATATGAGCGTCGTCGATACCATTGCGCATGGTAATGATTTTGTCGACATTGCCGGTCAACAGCGCCACGTCATTTCCTATTTGGGGGATTTCCTCTTTGCCCCTGCTCGCGCTCGCTCACCGGTCAAAAGTTTATCGGGTGGTGAAAAAAATCGTTTACTACTCGCGCGACTCTTTACAAAGCCTGCTAATTTAATTGTCATGGATGAGCCGACAAACGATTTGGATTTGGAAACGCTGGAGTTACTCGAAACGAAATTAGTGGAATTCGACGGCACATTGCTTCTTGTGAGCCATGATCGCGCCTTTTTGGACAATGTTGTCACTAACGTATTCGCGCTCGATGGTACCGGCAAGGTGGAAGAATTTGTCGGTGGTTACAGTGATTGGCTTACCTATCATGAAACCATGCAAGCTAGCGCTCCCGTCGTGAAAAAAGTAGCCCAGCCAAAAGTCGAGAAGCTCGCACCAGTGAGTTTAGGGGATAAGAAGAAAAAATTATCCTTTAAAGAACAGCAAGAACTCATTAAATTACCCGAATTGATTGCCGAACTCGAGGCCACGCAAGGGCAACTCACCGCGCAAATTAACGACGTCGATTTTTATAAACAACCGCAACAAGTTGTAAATGATGCACTGGCAACATTGCAATCAATTGAACAAGACATTACGCAAAGTTATGCACGGTGGGATGAATTAGAGGCAAATAGCTGATTTTTTGTTGCAACTTAGCGTAAAGTCGATTATTCTTCTAAGGCTAAGTTGATCAAAATAACTGGAGAGTTGGCCGAGTGGTCGAAGGCGCACGCCTGGAAAGTGTGTATACGGCAACGTATCGAGGGTTCGAATCCCTCACTCTCCGCCAAATAAAAATAAAAAGCCGCAAATCGTCAAGATTTAGCGGCTTTTTTATTGTCTAGAACGTCCTTTGACCAATATTTAAATTCGTAGAGTTCTGAATAGTTGACTTAATTACTCAGGTACCATAAAGTAAACATAGGGCTAATTTAGTCTTTTATTTATGTCTATAAAAACTGGGTGAATAGTGATAGCGGTCGTTCCTTTATGACTTATCTCAATTCACTGTAATTTTAACATTGAGAGAATACGATGCTAACAGCGAGTGAGTTAAGAAGCTATATCATGGATGGCTTGTCTAGTGAATATGTTAAAGTGCAAGGTGATGACGGTCAGCATTTTGAGGCGGTAATCGTTAGCTCGAAATTCACCGGTAAAACCAAGGTGCAGCAACATCAATTAGTGTATCAGGCACTGGGTGAGCGTATGCGCACAGAAATTCACGCACTGTCGATACAAACCTTCACACCTGAGGAATGGATTAATAGCCATAATTAAATTACTTTTGAGAATGATGATGACTGTTCTGAAAAGAATTAAGCATTAAGTGACGACCAACCCGGTGATGATTTAGACGAAAGGTACACCCTCGTTTCCTCAGTGCGGCGACTCCGTTTGGATAGGCAGATGTTCAATGCCGAATTACATTCGATGTGATCGATAAGAAGCGCGCAAGAATCAAATGAAACTCGGCATAACACGCGGCTTTATTCAACCACAAAGGCTCAACTATATATAAAAAATTATGCAAAATTTAACACCTATTGAATTGGCCGCATGGCTTGCGGATGAAGCGCGAGAACACCCCCTATTACTCGATGTGCGTGAGCCGTGGGAGTTTGAGGCTGGTCATATTAACGGATCCTTAACGATGCCGATGAATACTATTCCCAGCAGACTGTCCGAACTGGATGCGCAGCAGCCGATTATTTGCATTTGCCACCATGGCGTGCGCAGTATGCAGGTTGCGTTATTTTTAGAACAGAATGGTTTTACGGCTATTACAAACCTGACCGGTGGCATTCATTCATGGACGTTGCAAGTTGACAGCACGATACCGATCTATTGAATGGCAGACTAACTATCCTTCGTAAGCTTCGAAGAATTACCTGCGCCATTCCTGCATCTGCTTTTATAAGCTTGCCGAATGTTTACAACAAGGTGATTTCGGCTAAGCGCTGGAGCGACAGGTGACAAAATTATTCCAACCTATCACGAATAGTAGAGCAGCGTGTTGGCGATTTCACCTGATCAACTTTGGCGATGTGTTTAACGATTAGCTGGACATTTTTACAAGTTATTTGACACACATGAATCATTGCATAAGTGTGCAGTAGATACGTATTGGAAAGCCATGAGCAAAAAAACCATAGAATTGGATGAAATAGAAACAATCACCTTAGCGTATTACAATCAAAATGCGTCAGCATTTTGGAGTGGGACAAAAGACCATGATGTTGATCAAAACTATGAAGCGTTTTTATCGCCGTTTCCACAAGATAAGAAACTGGATATTTTAGACCTAGGATGCGGACCTGGAAGAGATGTGCACTATTTTAAATCATTGGGACATAGGCCCGTTGGACTCGATGGCAGTGCTGTTTTTTGTACTATGGCTAGAAGCTACACAGGTTGTCAGATTCTTTGTCAAAAATTTCTAAGTCTACACTTATCCAAACAGGCATACGATGGTATTTTTGCTAATGCTTCGCTGTTTCATGTTCCTAGCCAAGAGCTACCTCGCGTTCTTGAGGAATTGTATGTTGCATTAAGGCCTGGGGGTATTTTGTTTTTATCCAATCCTCGCGGTAATCAAGAAGGCTGGTCAGGCCAACGATATGGTCATTATATGCAATTAGATTCCAGTCATTTGTTTATGGAGACCGCAGGATTTAAAGTAATCAATCATTATTACCGGCCAGCAGGTAAACCCATTCATGAGCAACCTTGGTTAGCAATTGTTGCAATGAAACCATTTGAAACTCTATAAGCCATCGTTAGAAATGGTGTGACCAGTCTGCACTTGGTAAGAATTTACTTTAACCGATGTGATTCAAACTTCCGGCATTGGAAATAACATAAAAACATGATGAATGAAAAATATGAGTCCGTTTTAAGCTATCATAATCGAACAAAACATAGATTAAATCGGTATGCAAAGGGCCCAGAATCAATCGACTGGGAAGATCAACCCAATCAATTTAGGCGTTTTTCTGGTTGCGAGATTGTCAGACTACCCCAGCCAGGAACCGAACTCGAACGCTTATTTTCCGATTTGGATAATGCCGAAATACCAGCACAACCTCTAAATAGTGTTAATGCGGGTTTATTGCTGGAATTAGCCTTCGGCTTGTCAGCATGGAAAAAATTCGGTTCAAACCGCTGGGCATTGCGCTGCAATCCTTCAAGCGGAAACTTGCATCCAACAGAAGCCTATTTAATTAGTAATGGCAATGATTTTATTCAATCAGGTGTTTACCACTATCTCAGTCATGATCATAGTCTTGAGCGGCGCTGTCTGTTTTCGGGCGATTTTCAAGATGCTGGCTTACTCATTGGCTTGTCTTCAATCCATTGGCGAGAAGCTTGGAAATACGGTGAAAGAGCTTACCGATATTGTCAGCATGATATTGGCCATGCCTTGGGCGCTTTAAGCTATGCTGCAGGAGCACTGGGCTGGTCAGTGGAGTTGGTTGCGGAATGGTCGGATACTGATATCAATCAATTATTAGGTCTTGATCGCAGTGATTTTATTCCTTTGGAGCATGAATCACCTGATATTATTTGTAGAATTCATACACAGCCCAATAACACGCCATTAGTTTCTAAGGTTCTGTTAGAAGCCGCACAATTTGGGGAGTGGTTCGGTAAAGCCGATAGTCTAGGTGCTAATCATAGGTATCACTGGCCGATAATCAATGAGATTTCAAATACTGCAAGCAAACCGAAAACTATAGAGCCGGTGCATCAAAAAACCGCTCAGCAATACGCTATAAAATCATCGTGTATAAAATCAGTAACGCAAATCATTCGTCAACGCCGAAGTGCACAACAATTTAATCCCAAAGCATCACTTTTGCAGAAAACAGATTTTTATAGAATGCTAGCCGCTGTATTGCCAACTACCGCCGCTTTTGAATTGTGGCGTTGGCCACCCAAAATCCACCTGTTTATTTTTGTCCATAATGTTGATGGCTTGACTCCTGGTATCTATGTATTGCCAAGATATTCTGATGCGCTAGCAAAATTGCAAGCGGCGACCCTATCAGATTTTGACTGGCAGAAAGTTTCAGAGATTGTACCGCTCTATCATCTACATTCTGGCGATTGCAGGCAGGCGGCCAAAACGTTGTCCTGTCATCAATCTATTGCGAGCGACAGCGCCTTCAGTTTGGGAATGGTTGCAGAATTTAGTGAGTCCATAGATTTAACACCATGGGTTTATCGTCGTTTGTACTGGGAATGCGGTTTAATAGGCCAAGTTCTCTATTTGGAAGCAGAGGCTTTAGGTGTTCGAGGCACAGGTATCGGCTGTTACTTTGATGATAGCGTCCATGAACTTTTAGGTATCAAAGATGATAAATGGCAAAGTCTGTATCATTTTACAGTAGGCATGCCACTGGAAGATCATCGCCTAGAAACTTTGCCGGGATATGCGCATTTAGGCAATTACGACATAGTAAGTAATCACCCAGAAGTTTTTTAACAAAATAAAATGACAACCAAAAAGTTTACATGGCGATCATATTATTTATAAGGAAATTCCATGATGGGTGCTGAGATTTTCCTGAATGATATTTTGGTTGTTGATTGCTCAGTTGAGCCGTTATCAGGCAAAAAAGATTGTCTCATATATGCGTCCATGCGGGAAACAGTGCAATCAAACCGTTAACAATAAACTGAACCGCCATGGCTGCCAGCAGGAGTCCCATAATCCGGGTTCCTATATTAATACCTGCCGTCCCTAATCGCTTTCCTAAAGGCACTGCCAAGCTTAAAATTATCCACACAACGCCGGCTAAAAATACAGACATTAAGCTAATGATTGCTTTATCAGTCCAATCCGACATCTGCTCTGCATTGACTATGACCAGACTGATTGCGCCAGGCCCTGCCAGCAAAGGAATCGCCAGAGGCACCACGGCAATACCTTCTTTATCTTCCGCTTCTAGCGCTTCTTCATGGGTATGTATTGCCTGGCTTATTTTAGCTTGAAACATTGAAATCGCTATCAGCATCACTAAAATACCGCTGGCAATGCGAAAGGCGGGCATACCGATACCGAAAAATTGTAATAATAAATTACCGACCCAGATTGAAATAATTAATATAACGCCAACCGCAATTGACGCCTTAGCGGCTATATGGCGCATTTCGACTATGGATTTATGGGCGGTCATAGTCAAGTAAATCGGGATGGCACCTAAGGGATTAAGAATCGCAAACATTCCGACGAAATCTTTAAATAGTTCAGTCCAATTGAGTAAATGCGGCATAGAGATTAAGTATTTAAATTGATTGCTTAGGTTATGAAAATTAGGTTGCTGAAAATATCGGTTGCTTATCGGCCAGTTGCCCGAATGACATTAATATCAGCTCCGTAAATACCGTTGGCATTAGTTGAAAAAAATAAAGGGTCGCACTTAACGAATTGAGAATCAGTGCAATCCGAATTCCAAATATAATGATAGAAATAATAGATGATTCCTTCAGATCGATTCATCGTTCTCGAACGGGGGTGACTGCTGTTCTCTTAATGCAGATAAAAAGCCCCCTCTAGAATAGCAAACTATGTCCAAGCGCCGCGAGACCATGTCCAAGAAACTATAAGAGTGTATCATCAAACAGCACCCAATTAGGTATGCCCAATATGCTAGATACAATCAAATGATTTGACATATTCAATGCGGCTACTAAAGTGACTGGGGCCATGACAGATACAGGTGAAACAAACATCAGTCGCGCACCGCGTATTGAATGCCCTGCCAGGCGACTTCAATCATCACTTCGATCTCCTGTTCCGTGATCACATAGGGCGGCATGAAATAAATAACATTGCCCAATGGCCGCAACAACACGCCACAACCGAGCGCATACTGATAGACTCTCAAGCCTCGGCGTTGCTGCCACGGGTAAGCTTCACGAGTTTGTTTGTTTCTGACCAGCTCAATGGCAACGATCATGCCGGTTTGCCGGACTTCGGCGACGTTGGGATGATCCTGAAAGCGCTCAACTGCCTTGGCCATGACAGCCGCCAATTGGCGATTGTTGCCGAGTACATCCTGCTGCTGAAACAGGCCGATAGTTGCTAATGCCGCACGGCAACCCAGTGCATTTCCGGTGTAGCTGTGTGAGTGCAAAAACGCGGTGAGGTTTTGGTAATCATCGTAAAACGCCCGATAAACCTTGTCGCTGGTCAACACCGCCGACAAAGGCAAATAGCCGCCGGTCAACCCTTTAGAAAGACAGATGAAATCTGGGCTGATGGCCGCCTGTTCGCAGGCGAACAAGGTACCAGTGCGACCAAAACCAACCGCTATCTCGTCGGCGATCAGATGCACGCTATATCGGTCGCAAGCCTCGCGCAGCATCGTCAGATAAACAGGGTGATACATGCGCATACTGCCAGCGCATTGTACCAGCGGCTCGATAATCACCGCACACACCGAATCGGCGTGTTTTGCCAGCGTTCGCTCCATGTCAGCGAAACGGCGGATTGAATAATCTTGCCAAGTTTCGCCTATTTCACGATGATAGCAATCCGGTCCAGGTACCGTGATGACATCCATTAACAACGGCGCATAGGTTTCCTTGTACAGCGCAACATTGCCGACCGCGAGTGCGCCTAATGTTTCGCCGTGGTAGCTGTTTTCGAGTGTAACGAATTGGTATTTTTGAGTTTTACCGGTATTGCGCCAGTAATGAAAGCTCATCTTCAGAGCAACTTCGACGGCTGACGAACCGTTATCGGCATAGAAACATTTATCCAGTCCAGGCGGCGTGATTTCAACCAATTTTTCGGCTAATGTCACCGCTGCTTCATGCGTGAATCCGCCGAGAATAACGTGTTCTAGAGTGTCGAGCTGTTGCTTGACGGCCTGGTTGATGACCGGATTGGCATGCCCGAAAATATTCACCCACCAAGAACTGATCGCATCCAGATAACGATTTCCCTCGAAATCCTCCAACCAAACGCCCTGGCCGGATTTGATTGGGATCAACGGCACTGATTCGTGATCCTTCATCTGACTGCAAGGATGCCAGAGCACCTCCAAATCGCGTTGCACCATCGTTTTATTATTCATGCGTTATCACCGAAGCCTATGTGAAAATTTAAAAACCGAACCATTAATCTATCCGAAGTGTTCAACTTAGTTACGCACAACCTCGGCACATCGCAATTGATCAGGTTGGCGCGATTCAGTTCACCCTGAAGGCCCATGTCCTTGAGATGGACGTGGCCGGCCACGAACTGAGTGATGGCGTTGGCAATGGCTATGATCGGATTGGGAAAATCCTCATCCTTCATGCCGGTGGCGCGCCAAAGTGCGCGTGCACCAGCCATGTTGCGGCCCTGGGTGGATGTGCGGGAACGGTAGTGTGGCATGGTTAACCTCGGAGGTTTGAGAAACGATTGCAGGAAAAAACCTGCGTTTTATTCGCACAAGGCGAGCTTTGTACTCCAGCATAGCGTTCAACGTCAACTTTGCGATGCATGGTTGTTTGAGAGTGCAAAGCTAGCCTTGAACGATAATTGTTATCAACAATCATGGAAAAAATAGCCCACCGTTTACGCCAATGCGCTCTGGTTTGTCGTAGCGGTGAGCCAATTCGATCATTGGCTGTGAATAGTTCCTCAACGGCTTTCAATTTTGTAAATGCCCATAGTGTTGATCAAGCAATTGTCTACCACTCATAAAATTAGTGTTTTGAGTATTTTCATAATAATACCTACGGATGCGATTGAATAATCGAACGTAAGGATTCGTAGTTAAATAGTGTTTTAAAGGTGTGTGATGACTGACAATTGTAGAAATTCTTTTAGCGTTACCCTCGATAGTCAGTTCACCCACATCATTGTTGCCCTTTATTGCTTTGTGCAGAAAGAGGGTAATATTTCCACCATCGGCAGAAAGCGCATGAGAAATTTTGGTAAAATCGGCTTTCTCTGCCAGTCTTGTTAGCGTGGCGATATTAAAGTTAAAAATATGGGCTTCATGGAAAGTAGACTTTGGTGCCTGACAGATGGCCTCAATATTGGGAACTTCAACAACAAGAATCCCTTGTGGTTTTAATAACTCATGCAATTTTGTTAGCACTGCAAATGGATTATCGGTGTGTTCCAAAACATGCCAGATAGTAATGAGATCAAAACATGGTTGAGCAGCTATAACGTCCTGAACAAAACCGACTTGAACATTGAGTCCATATTCGCCTAT
>JBDLTP010000020.1:0-3777 GCA_039805765.1 Pseudomonadota bacterium | reverse complement strand
TAAGAAAACGAAAAAGAAAAAAGCTGAAAGTAAAATATTTACAACGGACGCTGTTGAGGCTGATTTGACTAAGTTGCACATGGGCACTGACACAAGTGCAAAGCTGGAAGTGGGCAAGGATAATTATGAATGTTTTTAATGGTTGGAGTGCTTGAGACCCCATCGCAAACTGTTTTACATCATTTTCAACTGATAATGGTTCAATATAAAAATTACTTGGCATTTTTCAATTCTTGCCTACGTTCATTCACGCTTTCCAAAAGTTCACGTCCTTTTTGTAAATTAGCAATCAGCCATTCGCTTGGCTTGTCTTCTTCCATGTGCTTTATGAAACGCGCTGCATCCTTGCCGCTTAATTCGGTTCTGCCAAATGCACTGCTTTTGATAGCCATAACGCCTCCTATAAATAATAAGTTCATCGTCCCACAAAAATCGATTACAAGCAATACACTGTTTAAGTAGTAAAATAAGCTTATTTTACTTTTTTAAAGCGCTGTAGACTATATTTTCCAATGCTTATAGCGCTTTAGGGTTTATGTTGTTTATTAGCATTAGCACACAAATTTAACGTTTAATACCTATTTTTGGGCGTGTAATTTGAACGTTAGGCTATCAAAATAGCTTGTTAGTTTGATTGGGCTGGTGTGAGTAGCTTCGATTCAAATGATTGTTTTATATGCTTATTTTTTACGCTATCGCTGGTGACCAGCGATAACTTATTGCTAAAGTAAATATATTTATTTGTGTAATCGGTTAGAGGCGTACTCTAAGCTTTTCATAGCTACCACATTGCTGATTTATAACAGTTTCATTAGCTTCTGCCACTTGCCATGTAAGTGATATACCTGAAGATATCCATCCAGCAATCGGTAATACAACTAATGAGTTCAAATTTGGAGCCATTACAAGATATTTTTTTTGACCGGCACTTACAATGGTATCAATACCAAAACTATTTTTGCCATTGTATATAGGGTCATTAAAAGTAGTATGTTTAAATACAACGCTAGCCCTACCTGCTTTATGTACAATTTCAACTAACGAACCACTACTTACGTCTGCAAATAACGTATTGTTAATGAATACATCTGGTGCAATCGCAGCAGCAACAATTGCAGAAGGCCTGCAAATCTAACCCCCTCGTCATCACGCATTGAGCTAGAATTATCAATTACTGCGTTGCCGCGCGGCACTGATGCACAGCCAACAAGAATAGTTGTCAAAAATAAAATAACGTATCGAGTTTTCATTTGAATTCCAAAATAAATAATTTACAGATTTTAATTTAATTTTAACTAACTCACTCAGCGATTAAAAATTTCAGTTAATTGATATTTTCCGCTACAGTTGAATTATCATTGTATAATTTACAGTTATTTAAACATTATTGATGTACTAGTCGAACATTGTAATAATTATTTTTATCATATCTAAAGTTAGTCTCATTGGAACCAAAGTTAACTACATAATTATAATTGTTAAAACTTGTATATGGCGATGAAGTCCAATACACTAAACTTTGCGTGTTAGGAAAATACACTGTATCAATATATGGTTCATTTTTAGATGCAGAAAGGAGTAATTGCAATTCGATAAATGTAGGAAGTCGCCAGTTTTTTGAGCCACATAAAGATTTGCTATTAACTGCTGATGTGAAGTCTAAAGCTCCAGCAATAGTATAAGTTTTAATTGTGTCACGTAAATCATCATTATTAGTTTTGACTTCCCATATTAAGCCTGTTTTTTTATCTTTCGTACATGCCCAATCATTTGCACTTGTGCCAAGTTTTGCGCTATCAGCCAAAGTTGCACCTTCATTTGAAATTTTCACATACACACTGGAACTAGTTGAAGGAATTGTAGTTGTTGAAGTATCAGTTGTGAGAGGGGAAATGATTGTATAAGTGCCATCAGTTATTGATCCTTGCAAAATGCCTTTTGCGTTGTAAATACCAATTTTATATGAGGCTGAATTAACGCCAACTGGTAACGAGTTTGAAGATAATGAACAAGTAGTGCTCGAGCAAGTCATAACAACTAAACCTTTACCATTCCCATAATCAATTTTAACTTTATAGCCGCTCAATAATTTCTCACTCAAAGTAGCTGTGAATTTTATCGTTGTGCCTGCTGAAGCTGTAGCAGTAATACTTGGTATTGCCAGCGCAGTATTTGCCCACATAGACATTACAAGTAAAATGATAACGTTGATATAAGTTAAATTTTTCATTGTTTACAAAAAATTAATAAGGGTTTTCATTGCATCATACTAAAATTTGTTACCATCACAAAAAATAAATACAAAATTTGCCAATCTTTCCTTAATTTTTTGAAAAATCGGCATAATTAAATACCATTATTTTTCAATAAAAAACGCTGTAGGCTATGTATATCATAGTGTTAAGCTTCTAAATGTTATCGTTGGTGACCAGCGATAGCATAATTTTTTGTGCCTATTGCTGCCTTCAGTTATGATACATAAAAAACCTTATTCAAATACTCCATTTGCAGTTATTTAAACGGATAATGCCTATGTCAGCCAAGCTCAGAAAAATCCAAAATAAATTAATCGAGTTACAAAAAACTGGTCGTATCGTATTAGCTGATATTCGTAAATCAGATCACCAAACGTACAAATACCTTGTTGAGCTTACGATTTGGTTGCTGGAGGCTAAAACGGAGTTTGGTTATTTAGAAAACGAATACAAATCGTTAGGTTATAGGACACCTAAAAGAGTGGACTATGGGATTAATTATCGTCCATTGCTTATATTAGCATTTGGAAGCGATTTAAGTGATAGTCAAATAAGAACTTATAGCATTACTTTAAATAAATTGGTTGCAGAGCTTGAAGAAAATCCAGCTGAATACAAAAAACGTAAAATTGAGAAGCTAATTAAATTCATTAAAAACACTAAAGGTGGGTTAGATGGGTTAGCTGGCAATAAAATCAATAAAGGCAATGACATTGAAAACGAGCTTGATGAAGATAAATTTGACTTTATAGACAGTGAAGCTGCCGATACTGATACTGAATTGGGCGATATTCAAGCGGTAAATAATGAAGCTGCTGCAAATGAAATTATTGTTAATGAAGTTAAAAATAAAGAGCTGCGACGCGCGGCATTGTTAAAACTAATAGAAAAGTTGGATATTTACAATGATAGTGATGCGCTTCTTATAACTGCTTACCAAAAAGCGATATTAAAAGAAGATGTTAAAATAGATACAAAAGATAAAATCACCCAAAATTTCAGTTTGATTTTAGCTCAACATTCAAAAGATGGCATAAAGCACATTGCAACGAATTATGACGAAAAGCTAATTGGAGATATGCTTGCCAGTATTTTAAGTAGAAGTTTCCAAGTTGCTGCCAGATCGGTACGCCCGCTTTTCGAGTTAATCCAAACACAATGCCTACCCCAATCCATTGCCGATTTAGCTGACAAGTTAATTGATGAAACAACCGTATTGGAAGGCAAGCGTAAAAGAAAATATAAAGCGCATCGACGTGTGATGTATCGGTGCGGAACAAATGAATTTATTTTAAGTCCGATTAACGCGCTAAGTGGCGTAGTCAGTATAGTTAAACCCAACTATCAATCCGACAGCCAACGCTAATAACAGCCAAGTGCCAAACAATAGTTTTGACACGTTTATAGCTAAAGCGACATAAAAAGATGTGGGATAGTCGATGTAGAAAAAAGCTCATCAACAGAATATCTCATTTTATGTCGAATAGATTTGAGTTGCGCCCAAGTATGTTCAATAGGATTT
>JBDLTP010000019.1:0-15514 GCA_039805765.1 Pseudomonadota bacterium | reverse complement strand
CTAATCAGCATAAGCACCCACACAAATTATTTTGATTTAGTTTTTAAAGAGCTTTTTCGCTGCGTCTCTGCAGCTGATTCCGAGTATTATACCCCCTTTTTTATCTCAGTCAATACTTTTTGCTATTTATTTTCAACTTCTACTTCACTTACTGCTTTCTCAACGACTTTATCAGCTACTTTAACCAACCATCCTTCACGTTGATAACATCCTAAAACTGCTTTTGAAAACAAATCAATACGCACATATTTGCCATTTAATTCCGGTGGCAATTTCGCTGTTACTTTATGAAAACTGCTATTACTTTCCACCTTAAATTCTGCTGGTTGGCCTTTAAACGTCAGACGTATTGTCTGCGGATCTGTCCAATCTGAAAGCTTAAAGGTAAACTCTGATTCTGGCGCTACTTCTATATTTTCTGGCTCTTGATAGGATGGCAAGCTAAATTCGCGCACTTGTGGTTTTTTGCATATTTCTTCGACTTCACCCACTGAGTAGGCCTGCACTTGCATACTTGTCAATAGTACCAAAGCAATACCGGTAAATTTCGCCGCTTGTAATGTTTTCATAAGGTTCACCTTCTCCAAAATATAAAATTTTAATTATTGTTTTTATTAATGCTTTAAATTTGACTCAGTTTAATTATTTTACTACTGGCAATTCTGAGGCTGGTGTTGCAACTTCCATAGATTGCTCAGTTTTTTTCTGCAATAGTTTCGCTTGCTTGTGACCTTCACCAAACAACGTACCTCCAACCATAATACCAATCGTTGATATTGCTACAATTATAAAACGTGA
Organism: Pseudomonadota bacterium; assembly: GCA_039805765.1. Classification (GTDB taxonomy): domain Bacteria; phylum Pseudomonadota; class Gammaproteobacteria; order Methylococcales; family Methylomonadaceae; genus UBA10906. Next base: position 14,716 of record JBDLTP010000019.1, on the reverse strand, counting down.
TGGCTGCTTCAAAAAGAATAATGGCCATTGTGGCTTATACATACCCAGTGCAAAGAAAATAGTGGTATATATAATTACATGAAATGCTGCATCTATCATTTGCTTGTCGCTCCTTAAAAAATTATCATTTGTTCAAGATACTATTATAAATTAACTTAGTCATTTATTTAATAACCTACTTAAAAACACAGGAACTAAATTATGCCCTCTTTTGACATTATTTCCGAATTTGATATCCACGAAGCCAAAAATGCCGTCGACCAAGCTAACAAAGAAGTCACAACACGCTTCGATTTTAAAGGGACTGACTCAAATTTCGAAATAAACGACACCACTATTGTCATGGAGTCACAATCAACCTTTCAACTTCAACAAATGTTTAGTGTTTTATGCTCAAAACTCACTAAACGAGGCATTGATATCGCCTGCATGGAAGTTGGGGATGCAAAAGGTAGCGGCAAACTCATGCGCCAAGAAGTTCAACTTAAACAAGGCATTGAATCTGTCTTAGCAAAAAAAATAGTCAAATTAATCAAGGATAATAAACTTAAAGTGCAAACTGCAATTCAAGGCGAAAAACTGCGTGTCACCGGCAAAAATCGGGATGATCTACAAGCAACCATTCAATTTTTGCGTACTTCAAACTTAGAGCAACCCCTACAATTTGACAATTTTCGCGACTAATTGACGCCAACTCCAATATATAAAGAGCAACATGAGTAACCAGCCAGCCACAAACCATCCAATGACACCATCATAATGACTGACTAAAAATGAATAGGGCGTGGTTGCATGTACGGTAAACATCGATTTACACATTCGGATTTGCCACACCCATCCTGTGTGGCAACCAATGCAAAGCGCTAAATTCATTTCACCATGTGAACGCAGCACACCTAAAAAAATACCTACGACAAGCAATGCAAAAAAAGCACTTACGTCTTGCAGAGCAAAAACATTACTGTAAGCCTGCACAAGCAGTCCAAAGCTCCCTTTTAAATTTAATGTTTCCTCTGAAACTGGCGCTTTACTGTCTAAAAAATGCAATCCTGCATAATAAACGGCGGTAATTAACACCGCACTAAATACCGGCAAATATTTTTTTAAACTACTGTATAACATACCTCGAAAAACCGATTCTTCAACCACCCCAATCAGTATTGCCAACCCAAAGGCAATGCCCATTTTTTTCAATGCCCACGCAACTGACCAGTCTTTTGTCATATCAATAGCATGAACCCCTAACATATACAGCACAAAAAAAGCCGGCAACAAAACAAGTAAACTCAAGCAAATACCTTGAAAAAACTGCTTTAACATCTTCGTAAATGGAGCATATCCCAACATTGCTTTCGTTAAACCCAAATACCGCGCCACGGGAAAAATACTCAATATTAAAAATAGCTGTGAGAGTCGAATAATAAGCTTTCGAAGTATTGAAGGATCATGGAAACTTAATGCAATCAAATACGCCATGAAACAAGCACTACTCGTGATAACCCCTAATACTAACATTGGGATAAACATAAAAATAACCGTTTGACGCATTATCTAAAATCACCCCATAACATTTGGACCGACGCAAGGGCAGCAAGGGATGCTGTTTCGGTGCGCAAAACACGCGCGCCTAATCTAACCGGTGTAAAACCCGCTAATACTGCTACGTCACGCTCGGCACTTGAAAAACCACCTTCAGGCCCTGTTAACAAAGTAATTTCATGATTATCGGGCGTGAGTTGCGTTAACGACGTTTGCGCAAACGGATCTAAAAAAATTCTTAAACCACTCTGTGGCGCTGTTACCCATGCACTCAGGGTCGATATTTCAGCAAAACCCGGTAAAACATTACGCCCACTTTGCTCTGTTGCGTGCTGTATGATTTTTTGCCAATGCTGCCAACGCTGAGATTTCTTTTCATCTTTAAATTGCACCACACAACGCTCTGTCATTAACGGAGTAATTTTTGTAGCGCCTAATTCTACGGCTTTTTGCACTGAAAAATCCATACGATCACCACGCGAAATGCCTAATCCAAGATGTATTTTCAAATTCGATTCAACGGAACGCTCAATAAATTCCAGCAATTCAACACGGACATTTTTTCGAGATACTTCAACGACACGCCCTAAAAATTCGCCACCATGACCGTTAAATAAAATAATTTGGGCATCGTTTTTTAACCGCAGCACACTACGCGCGTAATGCGCATTATCATCATCTAAATTTATTATTTCATTAATCTGTAATGAATCGTTCGCATAAAGCCTTGAAATTCGCATATTACTCTTCAAAAATAGCACTGTTCAGGTTAAGCGCACCGCTAAAAATCGTTTTATCTTTCATCACACTAAAACGCGCGCCATTTAAATTTGCCCCTGTAAAATTGGCCTGATCAAAACGTGCCGATGTTAAATCAGCGCCACTCAAATCCGCATTCGTTAAATTGGCATGACTTAAATCCACCCGTTTCAGTAAGCCTTTATTTAAATTTGCATTCGTCAAATTTGCGTACGATAAATTAGCACTATTAAGTGTCACTCGCATCAACCCCATCGGTTGATTTTTCATATCAACCCCCCAATTTGCATTAGTCAAATTCGCATGATTTAAATTTGCACGCTCCAAATTCGCAATAAAGCGACTACCCGATAAATTTGCCCCCGACAAATCCGCATCCATCATACTGACGCCAAAAATACTGGTATTTGCTAAATTGGCGCGGGCAAGATGAATACGCGTCATCACCGTTAAATCTAAATTTAAATTGGATAAATCACTCTCATCTAAATTGACATCTCGCAAATCTGTCCCCCATAAATCCGCATGACGAAAATCGAGTTTTGATAAATCCAAACGCCGAAAGTCTTTGCGACGCATATCCACAACATGAGTGCTATCGGAATTCTTGAGCGATTGTTCGATATCACTGCGCGTTAAATCCGCCGCAAAGACATTGAATCCCAAAGCACATAACATCAAACCGACATTTATTTTTTTTATATTTTGCCATTTCATTTAATCATACTCCCGAATTTAAAATTTCATCCAACGCAAACGATTCGCATTTGATACAACCGTCACCGAAGACATCGCCATAGCTAAACCTGCAATCATCGGATTGAGTAATACACCAAATAAAGAATAAAACAACCCCGCGGCTAAAGGAATGCTTATGGTGTTATAAAAAAATGCGCCAAATAAATTTTGTTGAATATTTACCAAGGTTGCACTTGATAGCTTCATTGCTTCAGCCACTTTTAAAAGCGACCCCTGCAAGATAACAATATCAGCACTTTCAATAGCCACGTCCGTTCCACCGCCAATTGCCATGCCGACATCCGCTTGTGCAAGCGCTGGCGCATCGTTAATACCATCACCCACCATGCCAACACAATAGCCAATACGCTGTAAATCACGGACAATAGCGGCTTTATATTCAGGCAATACTTGAGCTTTCACTTCCGTAATGCCAGCCTGTTTTGCAATCGCATTTGCCGTTATCTCGTTATCGCCTGTGACCATAATTACGCGAACGCCTAATTTTTTTAATTCACAAACCGCTTCAGCGGAATCAGCTTTAATCGGATCTGACACTGAGATAATGCCAGCAATTTCGCCGTCTACAGCAAGAAACATTGGCGTCTGCCCTAATTGCGATAATTCCTGCATCACTAAAACATAATTATCCACCGAAATTTGCCGCTCAAGCATGAGCGTTTTATTCCCAAATAATAATGCTTGTTCTTTACAAAAACCACTAACACCCTGCCCTGCAATAGCTTCAAATTGCTTAACCCGTGTTAATTTCAACGCTTGCCGTTTTGCTTCAGCTAAAATACTGCCCGCAAGCGGATGCTCTGAGCCTGACTCTACACTTGCAGCAAGTTGCAACACCGTGGTTTCATCAAATTCACCAAAAGCTATTATCTTGGCAAGACTTGGCTTACCTTGGGTGAGCGTGCCGGTTTTATCCAAAATTATGCAGTTTAATTTACCCGCTGTTTGCAATGCCTCACCTTTGCGAATCAAAATGCCTGATTGTGCTGCACGACCTACCGCCACCATAACAGAAATTGGCGTCGCCAATCCTAATGCACAAGGACAAGCAATCACCAGCACAGTCATCGATGACACAAATGCATAACTCAACGCCCCTTCACCGCCAAAAATCAGCCAAAGCAAAAAAGTGGCTCCTGAAATTAAAACCACCACAGGAACAAAAACACTGGCAATTTGATCGGCTAAACGTGCAATTTTAGGTTTGCTATTTTGGGCTGATCGAACAGTTTTAATAATTTGGGCAAGCGCAGTATCACGTCCAATTCGCGTTGCGGCAAATAAAAAAGTACCCGTTTGATTCATCGTGCCACCTGCGACGCTCGCGCCTATCGTTTTTTCATTCGGCATGGACTCACCCGTTAACATCGATTCATCCACAGTCGAATAGCCTTCAACTAATACGCCATCAACGGGAATTTTCTCACCCGGACGCACACGTAAAGTTTCGCCTAGTCCAACCTCTTCAATCGGCACATCCATTTCAACGCCATCACGCAAAACACGGGCAGTGCGTGATTGCAATCCAAGCAACTGACGAATCGCACCCGATGTTTTACCTCGCGCCTGCGTTTCAAGTGCATTACCTAAATTGATAAACGCTAATATCACCACCGCCGCCTCAAAATATGCGTGCTGAGATAACGCTGGAAACGCCATGTAAAACTCAATCATCACGCAAGAATAAAACCATGCAGAGCCTGTACCTAAAGCAATCAACGTATCCATATTATACTGACGCAATCGAAACGACTGATAAGCACCCGAATAAAAATGCCCACCACAATATCTCATAATCATTAACGTCACTATGGCAATGACCGTCCAAAAAAACTGACTATGCGCCATTCCCATCATTGGAAACCAAGCCAAATGTTCACCTATCATTAGAAAGGTGCCAAAACCACCTGCTATTTTGGCTTTATACATGAGTGAATGATAGCGCGCCAATTCTTGTGCTTCTTGCTCGCTTGGGTCTTCAAAACTCTCCATTACGGCGGCATCAAAACCTGCTAATTTTATCGACGTCTGTAACGCCTCAATATCAGGATTCCCTTTGATTAAGGCAGAATGATCGGCAAAATTCACACTCACGGATTCCACGCCAGAAACCGAACTTAAAGCGCCCTCAACAGCGCTAATACAACCAGCACAACGCATTCCCAAAATAGATAAACGCAATTCCTCCGCTACATGAGAATTCACCGTCATGACCCGTTACTCAACACTAAAACCAGCGGCAATAATCACCTTCTCTAACGCCTCCACATCGAGTTGATTGGCATCAAAATAAACATTGACTATATTTTCCTTAAAATTCGCCTCCGCACTTTCAACACCCGCTAAAGCCGTGAGTTTTTCAACAATATTTGCTTCACAACCGCCGCATTTCATGCCTTTCACAATTAAACTAATGGTTTGACTCATACGATTTTCCTTCATGATTTGAGTACAATTAAAATGAATAACGATGACATATCATTACCCTAGCCGCACTCTATTGCAATCCTTTGAAACATAAATTCAAAGGTTAATAGTTATTTTCTCAGCACCACACTATATAATCATTCTATATTTCAAATAGACGAGGTGAAATTTATGGTGACGTTAGAAACACCCATTTGTGATTTTGGTAAACCAGCAATTGATTTTACATTGCTTGGTGTCGATGGCAAAAACTGGACTTTGCAAGACTGTATGGGCGAGAAAGGCTTGCTTGTGATGTTTATTTGCAATCATTGTCCTTATGTGAAAGCGGTTAAAGATCGCATCGTGCGTGACACCAACGAACTTAAAACTCTTGGCATCAAAAGCGTTGCCATTATGCCTAATGACGTAGTGAACTACCCTGACGATTCGTTTGAAAACATGAAAAAATTATCAAACGAGTTGCAATTTAGTTTCCCGTATTTAATTGACGAAACACAAGTAGTAGCGAAGGCTTATGGCGCTATTTGTACCCCTGATTTTTTCGGCTATAACGCAAATTTTGAATTGCAATACCGTGGCCGTCTTGATTCAAGTCGCCGTGAAATAACACCAGACAATACGCCACGCGATTTATTTGAAGCGATGAAATTAGTAGCGCAAACGGGTCACGGTCCAACAGAACAATTAAGCAGTATTGGCTGTTCTATTAAATGGAAAGAGGGAGAATAATCTATGACAATTTTGCGTATGGTAGATTTAGATCTTGCAGGAAAACGCGTTTTAATACGAGAAGACTTAAATGTCCCTGTAAAAAATGGTAAAGTATCCAGTGATATTCGTATTCAAGCAAGTTTGCCCACTATTCAATATGCGCTAAATGCGGGCGCAGCAGTCATGCTGATGTCCCATATTGGCCGCCCAGTTGAGGGAGAATACAATAAAGAGTATTCACTGCAACCCGTTGCAGATCACTTGGCGACACTTTTAAATAAACCAGTTCGTTTAGAAAAAGACTGGCTGGAAGGCGTTACTATTTCTGCTGGTGAAATCGTTTTATGTGAAAACGTTCGCTTTAATATGGGCGAAGGAAAAGACAGTGACGAGTTAGGCAAAAAAATGGCTGCGCTGTGTGATATTTTTGTGATGGACGCATTTGGTACCGCCCATCGCGCACAAGCATCCACACACGCCATCGCAAAATTCGCCCCTATTTCTTGCGCAGGCCCCTTGTTGACTGATGAATTAGATGCATTGGGTCGCGCTTTAGGAACACCTGAAAAACCCGTTATCGCCATTGTGGGTGGCTCGAAAGTATCCAGTAAATTAATTGTCCTTCAAGCACTTTCTCAAAAAGTGAATCAATTGATTGTCGGTGGCGGCATTGCTAACACGTTTATTGCTGCGGCAGGATTTTCAGTTGGAAAATCGCTTTATGAACCCGATTTAATTGATGAAGCAAAGCAACTCATTGCTAATGCTAAAGCCGCCGGTTCGGATATTCCTATTCCAACAGATGTGGTTTGCGCAAAAGAATTTTCTGATACGGCAGAGGCCACAATTAAAAATGTAGCCAATATTGAAGCAGATGATTTAATTTTAGATATCGGCCCCGAAACAGCTGCGCATTATGCAGCTATTTTAAAATCCGCCAAAACTATCGTCTGGAATGGCCCTGTCGGCGTTTTTGAAATAGACCAATTTGCACACGGTACACAAACACTTGCTTATGCCATTGCGGGTAGTGACGCTTTTTCAATTGCGGGTGGTGGTGACACACTTGCAGCAATTGATAAATATGGCATTAATGACCAAATATCGTACACGTCAACGGGAGGCGGTGCGTTTTTAGAATTTTTAGAAGGCAAAACTTTGCCTGCTGTCGCTATTTTAGACAGATAATTTTTACACATTAACTTTTTGGAACTATATAAAGATGGCTCGCGTAACGATTGAAGATTGTTTAGAAAACCTTGAAAACCGATTTAAATTGGTTTTACTTGCCAGCACTCGCGCAAGACAATTAAGTCATGGTGCAACTGAATTTGTCCCCCGCGGCAAAGATAAAGATACCGTGGTTGCGCTACGTGAAATTGCAGCCGGTCATGTAACAGAAACAAACGTGAATGCCCTGCATCGAGTTGGTGATGTTCACGATCATCATCCGCCAGTCAATCCTTTGTTTTAATTTTTCGCTTTAGATAACTTGTCCTTATGCCAAACTCACCTGCATTAAGAGAAAGCGTTCATCCACTTGAATCAGCGCAACTTGCCCGATTAAATAGCATTTTAGAAAGCTATTTAGATCAGCAACAAGTGGCGCAGTGTATTCACGCTTATCGATTTGGTGCCGCCGCGCATGTAGGACAATTTCGTAAAAGTGGTGAACCGTATATTTGCCACCCCATTGCCGTCGCGACAAGCCTTGCTGAAATGCACATGGATGCAGATGGCATTACGGCCGCAATTCTCCACGACGTCATTGAAGATACAGGCGTGAGCAAATCTCAACTGGCGCTTGAATTTAATAACGAAGTGGCTGAACTCGTTGATGGCGTGACGAAACTGTCAAAAATTGACAACAAATCGCACGCCGAGACGCAGGGGGAGAACGTTAGAAAAATGTTTCTTGCGATGGCAAAAGATTTGCGCGTAATTATTGTCAAACTCGCCGATCGTTTACATAACATGGAAACGTTAGGCGTTATGCTACCGCCTAAAAAACGACGGATTGCTCGCGAAACTTTAGATATTTACGCGCCTATTGCCAATCGTTTAGGCATGAATTCGATTCGTCATCGCTTAGAATCGTTAAGTTTTGAAGCGATGTATCCTTATCGACATGCCGTATTAAGTAGCGCTATTAAAAAAGCGCGCGGTAATCGTCGCAAGATGATTGATACGATTGAAAATACGATTCGAGCTCGTTTGCAAGAAGTCGATTTTCCCTGTGATGTAGCGGGCCGCGAAAAAAACATTTACAGCATTTATAAAAAAATGGTGCAAAAGAAAATCCCTCTCGCTGATGTATTTGACGTTTATGCGTTTCGGATTTACTGTGAAGACGTGGATGCTTGCTATCGCGTACTTGGCGTTATGCACAATTTATACAAACCTATTCCAGGGCGATTTAAAGATTACATTGCCCTGCCAAAAGAAAATGGCTACCAATCACTGCATTCTGTTTTAATTGGTCCTTACGCCGTCCCGATTGAAGTTCAAATTCGAACGCATGAAATGCACCGTATGTCAGAATCTGGCATCGCTGCGCATTGGCTCTATAAATCTGATCCTGATAAAACACGAAACTTCCAAGCGCTTGCGAATGATTGGCTAAAAGATTTACTCGAGATTCAAAAAAGTGCTGGTGATTCGTTAGAATTTATCGACAATCTCAAAGTTGATTTATTCCCGCAAGAAGTCTTTGTGTTTACGCCTAAGGGCGCCATCATCAAATTACCGCGGGGGTCTACGTTGGTTGACTTTGCTTATGCAGTGCATACCGATTTAGGAAATGCATGCGTATCAGCGCGGATTGATAAACAGCTCATTCCACTGCAAACACAACTTGAAAGTGGCATGACGGTGGAAATCATCACCGCAGAGCATACTCGACCCAACCCCTTGTGGCTCAATTATGTCGTCACGGCAAGAGCAAGAGCGGCTATACGTAATCGCTTGAAACATATTGAAGGACAAGAAGCACTTGGTTTAGGGCGACGTTTACTTGAAAATGAATTACTGGCTATGAATGTGCAGTTAAACGACATTAGCCCAGAAAAAATTACTACGTTACTTAAACTGATGGGTCTAAAATCGTTCGAGAATTTACTTCAAGATATCGGACTTGGCAATAAAATGCCATTTTTGGTGGCGAAACAATTAGTTCAAGATGATGTGAATACGCACGTCAAACTCAATGACAGTGTCACAACGCAAAACCGTCCGTTGATGATTCAAGGCACCGAAGGGATGGTGGTGAAATTGGCAAAATGTTGCCGTCCAATTCCCGGTGATGCGATTATTGGTTTTTTCAATCCCGGAAAAGGTATTGTGGTCCACCAACACGATTGTCACAATCACGCATTGATTAAGAAAAAACAGAATAATTGGCTCGATGTACAATGGGGACATGAGGCAACCGGTGATTTTGCAACCGAAATTCGGATTGAAATTTTAAATCAACGCGGTGCGCTCGCCACTATTGCCGCGACTATTTCAGATTTAGATTCCAATATCGAAAACGTCACGGTGGTGGATCAAGACGCCCGCGTTTGTGTGGACTCCATTATTTTGACGGCACGAAATCGGGTTCACTTAGCGAGAATTATGCGTCGCTTAAAAGAATTATCCATCGTACTTAAAATCACCCGCGTTAAAGGTTAAAAAAAGAGCGTTTTTATGAAAAACTATATTATTTCAGCCGTTTCAATGCTGATTCTTATGCAAAATACGGTCACTTTTGCGCAAGAATCTGAAAAAAATGCCTATATCATTGAAAAATTCGATAACAATCATGATGACATAGTCACGCAAGATGAATTTTTAGAGTCGGCGGCTAAGCGTTTTAAATCTATGGATATTGATAGCGATGGCGCTATTGAAAAAGAAGAGTTCTTGCAACGTTACGCAGAACATTCACACAAAACCACCAGTGAGTCACCAGTGAGCGTTGAACATCATGTTTTTGATAAAATGGATGAAGACCACGATGGAAAAATTACGGAAGATGAATACAATCAATCGCGTTTAAAATGGTTTACCGAGGCGGATAAAAATAACGATCAAAAAATTGAATTAGGGAAATAATTTCTTTTCATAACGGATGTTACGCAGATTGAAATTGACATATACCACCAATATTTTAATATTGCGCTTTGCCAATTTTCACTTCCAAAAAAACGTAACACTCAATACGCTTGTTAACCCTATGCTTATTGCAATTCAGTTGGAAACAGTAGCCTAAACGTTGTGCCTACATCTACTTCACTTTCAAGTAAAATATGGCCACCTGCTTTATGAACAATGCCAACAACAGCCGATAAACCCAGCCCCGTTCCCTCACCGACTTCTTTTGTTGTGTAAAATGGATCAAATATGCGGCTCACTATTCTTGATTCAATTCCAGCACCCGTATCAGCAACTTTGACTTCAATATAAGTGCCTTTTAGGTCTGATTTGCAACAAAAACAATTATTTTCAATATCCACTATCTCGGTACTGAGTTTAATTTTCCCTTTTGCGTTCATAGCGTCCCGTGCATTCACATATAAATTGATCAGAATCTGATTAAAATTGGTTTCATCTAATTCTGGCAATGCAAGAGTTTGCTTCACTAAATGCGTTTCAAAAATCACCGTACTCGGCATCATGCCGCGTATCATACCGAGATTTTCTTGTATTTTTTCATTTAAATTTAATACCGGATTATGTATATTTCCATCATTATCGCGTCTGCAATAAAGCATCATTTGTTGAATTAAATCCGCTGCTTTTGAACAAGCCCTATTTATCTGAGCTGAATTAGAAGTGATTTCAGCTTTAATGTCCTCCGCATTGCAATTTTCGCAAATAACCTCTTCAACTGAAAACTTATTGAGTTCGTTATAGCCAGAAATTGCCATTAAGAGATTATTGAAGTCATGTGCAAGCCCCGCTGTCAATCGCCCAATACTTTCCATTTTTTGTGCGTGACTCGTTCGCTCAATATTTTTGGTCGTGGTAATATCGGTGATATATCCATGCCACATAATATTTCCATCTTTACATCTTTCAGGCGTTGATTGCCCAAACAAATAACGTATTCCTTTTTCGGGTAATATTATTCTGAACTCACAGTTCCACACTTGCATCGTTTGGGCGGATTTTTCCATCGAATCACAAAAACTTTTCCCATCATCAGGATGGATAAATTCAAATATTTTTTTCGCGTCGTCATAAATATCTTGGGGACTCAAACCATAAATTTCTTTAACCCCATGACTAATATACGGGAATGCATAACGCCCCTCATCGAGCATTTGAAATTGATATAACATGCCAGGTATATTTTCAGACAACTTTAACAATAATTCATGACTTTTTTTGCGCTCTTCTATTTCCAAATTTAATTTTTGATTAATTGCTTCCAGTTCTTCATGGCTATGCAACTGTAAAAGCATAGCTAATCGAGGCGCCAAATAATACACTGTGCCTACTGAAATAAGCGCCGTTAAACCTTTTAAATCCGCATCTATCCAATAAAAGGGTTGCCAAAACGTCACAATCCCCATTAAATGTGTAACCCCACAAGCAAAAATAAATGCCGAAAATAGCCACAATAACGGATTCCATGCTAATGTTTTATGTGTCTTGGCAAAAAACATTAAGTTAATACCAATATAGCTATAAGCCAAAAAAATCAGGCCATCACTAACAACGTAAAGTGTCAGTAAATCCCACGACCACCTAATACAAAACCCATGTGGCATAAAATCATTTTGAAAATTACTTAACACGTCATATACCCCACAAAGATTTGGTGCGTTTAATCTTAAAAGCTAAAAAAATAACAAACACTGATCGCGACAGTGAATTATTAAGCATTGAGTGCGATGTCAATCATTTCTCGCAATTGTTGCTGTGTGAAAGGCTTTTGCAAAAGTCCTTTTGAGCCAATCTTTTCAATTGAATCAAAACCATCAGTAATCAAACGTCGACCACCCGACATCACCAGGATGGGCAGGTTAGCATTGGTCGCAAGCAACTCTTTAATAACTTCATAACCATCTTTATTTGGCATAATAATATCCGTAATCACTAAGTCGGGATTAAGTTCATGAAATTGCTTAACACCGTCCACACCATCCTGCGCTGTAAATACTTCATGACGATCCCGCATCAACATTTTTTTCACTAATTCTCGCATCAGCTCTTCATCATCAATGACTAATATTTTTGCCATGTTTAAATGCCTTTTATAAAAATGAAAAACAACCTTTTAGAATACCTAATAAGTCATCTTGTGATTGCGTAAGTTTTTCTTTAAAAAAATGACCCGTAGGATGTTTATCAAAATCAGTTGAGCCAAGTAGTTCGTATTCTTCCTTGTTGCTACTAAAAAAGCCCATGGCCCAGTGCGGAAACGTGCGTTTAGCCATTTTTTCCTGACTGATTACAGCAATATTATAGTGACGACAATCTTTAGCGATATGGTTATAAAACATCGCATCAACCGCACTTTGCTCGCCCTCTAATGTCTGCATAAAACAATGATTGTGATAAATTAAGGCCCCTGTCAAATGCGCCTGTTTATTATATTTTCGTGATGTAATCAAAATATCAATCAAATCATTTTCAGAAAAAGTTTTGATTGCTTTACTAGCATAGACAATTTGATAAATAGGAAAAGTATCTGTATGCGAATGATTTAATTTGGGAATATCTTCTAACCAAGAAAAAATATCCTTTATCGTATTATGCGGTTTTTTGAACAGCGTTACGTGATTGTTATTGATGCAATGTTTTTTCAATTCATTAATATATACCCCCCAAACGGCTATAGGTATTTTATGTGCGCCTAATAATGAATCAATTAAATGCGTCCCTGTTAACGCATCATGCTGATGCACCGCCGATTGTTCCCGTAAAAAATCGTCTGTGATAATCACATCGTAATGTTTATTTTTCATCAATTCTTCGAGAGCATCTACTTGTTTTGTAAATGTCGTTACTGAGTGACCTATTGAAAATAGAACCCTTTTCAACATGTTCGCTATTTCATAACTTTCTTCAATCACTAGAATATTAAGACTGAATTGCAAATAATGAATGCTCATACGAATAACCCTCTAAAAATAAATATTGATGAAAACTTATAAATTCATTTTTTCACTGCTCAATTCATAAAAAGGAAACAACAATCTAAATGTACTACCCACGCCAACTTCGGTATCAAGCAATATAAATCCACGCATATTATGTAATATGCCAACCACCAGCGATAAACCTAACCCCGTCCCTTCCTCTACACGCTTTGTGGTATAAAACGGTTCAAATATAGGTCTTATGCTATTTGCTTCAATGCCACGTCCATTATCACCGACACTCATTTCCACAAAACGACCATTTATTTCTACTTGACAACAACTACAGAAATCCACAATCTCAACGACATGCGTTTTTAGCGTAATCACGCCTTTAGATTGAATCGCATCACGCGCATTCATAAACAAATTAACCATCATTTGATTAAGATTGGTTTCATCTAATTTTGATAGATCAAAATTTTGCTCAGCTAAATCCACCTCAAACTGAATGGTTGACGGAATGATACTGCGTAACATTTGGAGATTTTCACGTAGCACGGCATTGAGGTCTAATACGGGATTGTGGACGTAATTTTCAACATTTCGTCTACAATAAACCAACATCTTTTCAATAAGTTGCGCTGACTTTGAACACGCCACATCTATTTGTGTTGAATTGGCAATAATCTCTGCCTTCAACTCACTCAGCTTTGGATTACCGCTATCAATTCCTTCTGCTGAAAACTTATTAAATTCGTTATAGCCCGTAATGGCCATCAATAAATTATTAAAATCGTGTGCAATCCCAGACGTTAGACGCCCCACGCTTTCCATTTTCTGTAAATGATAAAGTTGATTTAATAAAAACTTCTTCTCTTCCTCTTCTTTTTTTCGAGCCGAAATATCCCATGAAAACACATGAACACTTTGATCTTGCTGACGAGAAAGCATAATACGAATATCCCAAGTAGAGCCGTCTTGGCGTTTATGCTTAGTTTCAAAATATTGCGGCTGTTCTATTTGAAGTGAATTGAAGATTTCCATAAATTCACCTTCATTACCTACCGTCTCTAACTCTGAAATAGATTTGTAAATCAAACTCTCTCTCGTGTATCCAGAGGCTTGGCAATATTGATCGTTAATTTCAATAAAATCACCCATTTCATCCAAATGCCAAAAACCAGCAATCCCTGAAATAAGCGAATCATATTGCTGGGCTTTCAATTTTTGCGTTAATACACTTTGCTGAGCTTTGGTTACTTTAAAGCGAATGGTGGTATTACCATTGACCACGCCTTCAGTGTCAAAAGTGGGATAAAACGATACGTTATAGCTAAAGCGACATAAAAAGATGTGGGATAGTCGATGTAGAAAAAAGCTCATCAACAGAATATCTCATTTTATGTCGAATAGATTTGAGTTGCGCCCAAGTATGTTCAATAGGA